>NZ_JASJXG010000001.1:0-298210 GCF_035018765.1 Variovorax sp. RTB1 | reverse complement strand
TCGGCCAGTTTCATGATGGCTTCTTCACCCAGCGGACCCTTGTCGCCTTCGAGGGCGAGCTTGGCGGAGCCGTGAATGATGGGGGTGGCGTCGCCTGGGAAATCGTATTTGTCCAGGAGTTCGCGCACTTCCATTTCGACGAGTTCGAGCAGCTCGGCGTCGTCGACCATGTCGCACTTGTTCAGGAAGACGATGATGTAGCCGACACCGACCTGACGGGCCAGGAGGATGTGCTCGCGGGTCTGGGGCATGGGGCCGTCAGCAGCGGAGCAGACCAGGATGGCGCCGTCCATCTGCGCAGCACCGGTGATCATGTTCTTCACATAGTCAGCGTGGCCGGGGCAGTCGACGTGGGCGTAGTGGCGGTTGGCCGTTTCGTACTCGACGTGGGCGGTGTTGATGGTGATGCCGCGGGCCTTTTCTTCAGGCGCCGCGTCGATCTGGTCGTATGCCTTGGCTTCGCCGCCAAATTTAGCGGACAGCACGGTGGCCAGGGCCGCCGTCAACGTGGTCTTGCCGTGGTCGACGTGACCGATGGTGCCCACGTTCACGTGGGGCTTGGTACGGGCGAATTTTCCTTTTGCCATTTTTCAATCCTTGAAAGAGCAGGCCCGTGTGAGGTTTAACGTCTGCACCATGTTGCTGAATCTCTCGCCACGGGCAACGAGAGGCACACAGTCGCAGACAAATCGATGAATTACCTGGAGATCACTTGGCGCGGGCAGCGACGATTGCTTCGGCCACATTGCGCGGAGCTTCAGCGTAGTGCTTGAACTCCATCGTGTACGTGGCGCGGCCTTGCGACATCGAACGCAGCGTCGTCGAGTAGCCGAACATTTCCGACAAAGGCACTTCAGCCTTGATCGTCTTCCCGCCACCCATCATGTCTTCCATGCCTTGAACCATACCGCGACGCGATGACAGATCACCCATCACGTTGCCGGCGTAGTCTTCAGGCGTTTCGACTTCCACGGCCATCATCGGCTCGAGGATGACCGGCTGGGCCTTGCGAGCGCCTTCCTTGAAACCGAAGATCGCAGCCATCTTGAATGCCATTTCGTTCGAGTCCACATCATGGTAGGAGCCGAAGTGCAGCGTGACCTTGACGTCGACGACCGGATAGCCGGCCAGCACGCCTTGGGTCAGCGCTTCGACAACACCCTTTTCCACTGCTGGAATGTATTCGCGCGGCACGACACCGCCCTTGATCGCATCGACGAATTCGAAGCCCTTGCCCGCTTCTTGCGGCTCGATCTTGAGCACGACATGGCCGTATTGGCCCTTGCCGCCGGACTGGCGCACGAACTTGCCTTCGGCATCTTCGACGGTCTTGCGGATCGTCTCGCGGTAAGCAACTTGCGGCTTGCCGACGTTAGCTTCCACGCCGAACTCGCGGCGCATGCGGTCAACGATGATTTCCAGGTGCAACTCGCCCATGCCGGCAATGATCGTCTGACCCGATTCTTCGTCCGTCTTCACACGGAACGAAGGGTCTTCCTGGGCCAGACGTTGCAAGGCGATACCCATCTTTTCCTGGTCCACCTTGGTCTTCGGCTCGACGGCCTGCGAGATCACGGATTCCGGAAAAATCATGCGCTCGAGCGTCAGGATCGCATTCGGATCGCACAGGGTTTCGCCCGTGGTCACCTCCTTCAGGCCGATGCACGCGGCAATGTCGCCGGCGCGAATTTCGCTCACTTCGACGCGGTTGTTGGCGTGCATCTGCACGATCCGGCCAATGCGCTCCTTCTTGCCCCGAATCGGGTTGTAAACGCTGTCACCCTTGGTCAGTACGCCCGAATAAACGCGCACGAAGGTCAGCTGGCCCACGAATGGATCCGTCATCAGCTTGAATGCGAGCGCCGAGAACTTTTCGCTGTCGTCGGCTTTGCGCGTTGTCGGCACTTCGTCTTCGTCCATGCCCTTGACCGGGGGAATGTCGGTCGGCGCAGGCATGTATTCGACGACGGCGTCGAGCATGGCTTGGACGCCCTTGTTCTTGAACGCGGAGCCGCACAGCATCGGCTGGATCTCGCCCGCGATCGTGCGCTGGCGAATGCCGGCCTTGATTTCGACTTCGGTCAATTCCTCGCCTTCGAGGTACTTGTTCATCAGCTCTTCGCTCGACTCGGCGGCCGCTTCGACGAGCTTTTCGCGGTATTCCTTACAGACTTCAGCGAGGTTTTCAGGAATCTCGCTGTACGTGAACGTCACGCCCTTGTCGTCATCCCAGATGATGGCCTTCATTTTGACGAGGTCGACGATGCCCTGAAAGCGCTCTTCGGCACCGATGGGGATCTGGATCACGACCGGGTTGGCCTTCAGTCGGTCGACCATCATCTGGCGCACGCGGAGAAAGTCGGCGCCGGTGCGGTCCATCTTGTTGACGAACGCAAGGCGCGGAACCTTGTACTTGTTGGCTTGACGCCAGACAGTTTCCGACTGGGGTTGCACGCCGCCGACCGCGTCGTACACCATGACAGCACCGTCTAGCACGCGCATCGAGCGCTCGACTTCAATCGTGAAGTCGACGTGACCGGGGGTGTCGATGATGTTGATGCGGTGTTCTTCAAAAGTACCCGCCATGCCCTTCCAGAAGCAGGTGGTGGCAGCCGAGGTGATCGTGATGCCGCGCTCTTGCTCCTGCTCCATCCAGTCCATCGTCGCAGCGCCGTCGTGCACTTCGCCGATTTTGTGATTGACGCCCGTGTAGAACAGGATGCGCTCGGTCGTGGTGGTTTTGCCAGCGTCGATGTGCGCAGAGATACCGATATTGCGGTAGCGCTCGATGGGGGTCTTGCGTGCCATGAAAAATTACTCCGTTAACGGATGAAAGCCCGCCCACCAAGCGGTGGGTCGGGCTTCCAGCCAGTCTGATTTGAGGGGACCGTTTAGAAGCGGAAGTGGCTGAAAGCCTTGTTGGCTTCGGCCATGCGGTGCACTTCGTCGCGCTTCTTCATCGCGCCGCCACGGCCTTCCGTCGCTTCCATGAGTTCGTTGGCCAAACGAAGGGCCATCGACTTTTCGCCGCGCTTGCGTGCGGCTTCCTTGATCCAGCGCATCGACAGCGCCAGACGACGGACCGGGCGAACTTCGACCGGCACCTGATAGTTCGCACCGCCCACGCGGCGCGACTTCACTTCAACCATCGGCTTCACGTTGTTGATGGCCATGGTGAAAGCTTCGACCGGATCTTTGCCCGGGTTCTTCTTTTCAATTTGCTCGAGGGCACCATAAATGATGCGCTCGGCGATCGCTTTTTTGCCGCCTTCCATGATCACGTTCATGAATTTGGACAGCTCGACGTTGCCGAACTTTGGGTCCGGCAGGATTTCACGTTTGGGGACTTCGCGACGACGTGGCATGTTACTAACCTCTTTGCTTCAGTTGGCACCGTTTCCAGCGCCGCGAGAGCCAACAATAACTCTCACTTACTCGGCCCAGAATCGGGCCACTTCGTTCGATGCACCCGCCAAGGCACGTCGAACACCGTTTTTTAACGCAGAAGGCTTAAGCCTTCTTGGGGCGCTTAGCGCCGTACTTGGAACGCGACTGCTTGCGGTCTTTCACGCCTTGCAAGTCGAGCGAACCGCGCACGATGTGATAACGCACGCCCGGCAAGTCTTTGACACGACCGCCGCGAACCAGCACGACGCTGTGTTCCTGCAAGTTGTGGCCTTCGCCGCCGATGTACGAGATGACCTCGAAGCCATTCGTCAGGCGCACTTTGGCAACCTTACGCAATGCCGAGTTCGGCTTTTTGGGGGTCGTGGTGTAGACCCGGGTGCAGACACCGCGACGTTGCGGCGAGTTCTGCATGGCAGGGCTTTTCGAATTGATCTTTTCGACCGTTCGACCCTGACGCACCAGTTGATTGATGGTTGGCATGAATGAGTTAGTCCCAAAACGGCATCCCCGGCGAATTCCTCGTCGTGACGCGAGGGACCTGAGATGCAAAAACGTGAAACCCTTCGAAATAGCGCCGAGCGCCGTCGAAGGCACCTCGGGAATTTCCGAAAAGCCCACGAGTATAGCAGCCCAGCCGCCGCCAACCAACTCTCTCGCTTACTTGATCCAGAGCCGTACAGCGTCCCAGGCGCGGCCGAGGATGCCGGCTTGCTCCACCGGCTCCAGTGCAACCAGTGGAATGTCGGCCACCGACTGGTCGCCGAGCGTGACCTTCAGCGATCCGACCGCCTGGAACTTGGTAATCGGCGCCACCAGCGGGTCAGGCCGGGCGAGTTGCGACTTGATTTTACTGGCCGAGCCCGATGGCACAGCCACCACGATGGCTTCAGGCCGGCCAAGCTTGAGGGTGTTGACCCTGCCCTTCCAGATGGCGGGCGTGGCAACCGGCTGATCCGCATCGAAAAGCAGCACGTCGTCATAGGCGGTGTAGCCCCAGTTCAGCAGCTTTTGCGATTCGTTGGCGCGCGCGGTTTCGCTCGACGCACCGAGGATGATCGACAGCAGCCTGCGACCGCCCGGCAGGTTCGGAAAGTCGCGGTTGGCGGTGGCGATCATGCAAAACCCCGCGGTGTCGGTATGCCCGGTTTTCAGGCCGTCGATCGTCGGATCGCGAAACAACAGCACGTTGCGATTGGTGTCGTTGGTCGATGGAGTGCCAGGGTAGCGGTACTTCTTGATCGCGTAGTACTTTGTTTCTTCGGGAAAGTCGTGGATCAATCGCGTGGCCAGAATGCTCAAGTCGCGCGCCGTCGTGATGTGACCCGGTGCCGGCAATCCTTCGGGATTCTTGTACGTCGTGTTTTTCATGCCGAGCACCTTGGCCTGCTCGTTCATCAATTCAACGAAATGCTCGAGCGTGCCGCCGACGCCTTCAGCAAGCACGTTGGTCGCGTCATTGGCCGACTGAACAATCATTCCTTTGATCAGGTCGTCGACCGGCACCTGCATTTTCGGGTCGATAAACATCCTCGAACCCGGCATTTTCGAGGCATGGAGCGACACCGGCACGGTCTGCGCAAGCGTGATCTTCTTTGCGCGCAGCGCGTCGAACACCAGATACGCCGACATCAACTTGGTAAGCGAAGCGGGCTCGACCGGCATGTCGATGTCTTTTTGGGCTAGCAACTGATTTGCCGTGACATCGAGCAGCAAATAACTGCGCGCGGCGACTTCCGGCGGCGCCGGAACCTGCGCGGTCGCGATCAGGCTGAACGATGCGACAGCCGCCAGCATCAGCGCGCGAAACGCGATGAAGAAACGATTCATTGGGGGGTTGGAAAAAGACGAGAAACTAATCCACGCGCAGGTGGCGGGCGACAAGCTGCTTGAGCAACGGCAATTGTCCGTGAAAGAAATGACCGCCCCCGGGAACTACCGTGACAGGAAGTGACTGCGGGCGCGCCCAGTCCAGCACGGCTGCCAGCGGAACGGTGTCGTCCTGTTCTCCGTGCACGACCAGCGTGCGTTCGTGCGCCGCCTCCGGCAACGGTCCCGGTGGCACCCGTGCAACGCTCGCACCAACCAGTGCCACGCGCTGAATATCGCGCACCTCCCACAGCGCACTCAGCGCATTCATCGCCACAAAGGCGCCGAACGAAAAGCCCGCGATGGCCAGCGCCCCATGCGGTGCGACTTGCTCGATCACGGCACGCATATCGTCTGCCTCGCCACGTCCTTCGTCATGCACGCCTTCGCTGGCGCCGACGCCGCGAAAATTGAATCGGACTGCCGTCCAGCCCGACGCGATGAAGGCGCGGGCCAGTGTCTGCACGACCTTGTTGTCCATAGTGCCGCCGAAGAGCGGATGCGGATGCGCAATGACCACTACACCGCGCGCCTGCGTGCCCGCCGCGGCGGCGTCGCGCTCCGCCTCAATCGCGCCCGCGCCGCCGTGCAAGCTGAGCTTTTCGGTTTGCGAATTCACGGCTCAACGGCCCACGTCAGGCGGGAGCAACAGGCGATCGACGACCCGGCCATTCTTGAGATGCGAATCGACGATCTCGTCGATGTCTTCGTTGTCGACAAATGTGTACCAGACCGCCTCGGGATACACGACCGCCACCGGGCCGCCGGCACAACGGTCGAGGCAGCCCGACTTGTTCACGCGCACTTTGCCAACACCGGACAACCCGGCCTCCTTGACCTTCGCCTTGCAGCGATCAAAGCCTTGTTGGGCATCGTGCGTGGCGCACGAGTCCTCTCCGTTCTTGCGTTCGTTGAGGCAGAAGAAGATGTGGCGCTCGTAGTAGCCGCCAACAGCGGGTGGCGTAGATGAAAAACTGGACATCTGCAGATTCTAGGATTGCCGCGGCCGTCGAGACAGCACCAGCAGCACGTAACCCAGCGTCACGAAAGGCCAGAGCCAACCGAGCCACTGCGACAGTCCGTGAAAGCGGATGAAGCGCCCCTGCTCCCACGTTGCCAGCGTCTGCGCGAAGTACGCGCTCTCCGGCGCCTGGTTCAGCAAGCTCAAGTGCAGCACCAGCGCAATCAGGAGCAGCGCGGCCAGAAAGCGACGCGGCGCCGCGAGCAGCAGGGCACCGGCGAAAACCGCGGCGGCAATGCCGATTTGCACCGGCAAACTCAACCAGGCCCACGCGTGCTCAGGGCCATAGCTCAGCGCCGCCGACAGCGCAGTGGTCGCGATCCCCATGCCGAGAGTCAATGGCAGCAACATGGCGCGTCGCACCACCGAGCGCGTCACGACGAAGGCCAGCAGGCACGGCACCAATGCGCCGAGCATCACGCACAGCAGCTCGACGCCGGGCACCAGCGGTTCGAGTTCGAACTGGCGAACCGGCATCCAGTCGATGAACGGCGTGTCTTGCAGCCAATCGGCAATGCCCGTCTCCATGCGCTCGAACACCTGGCCCAACCCGAACGTCACAGCTGCCGGGAACAGCAGCGCAGCCGGCCACAACGCAAGCAACACAAGTGCGCCACGCGAGTCTTCGACAAACCAAGCGGAGCGGGCACGGCTCCAGTGCGCCACCGCGCCGAAGCGCTCCAGCCCTGCGGCCAAGGTTGCGCCCACGAGCGCGCCTACGGTGTTGAGTCCGAAGTCGACGTTCGAAGGGATGCGCGCAGGCAGGTAGCTCTGCAATGTTTCCATGGCGAAAGAGATCGCGCCACCCGCCAGCGTGGCGCGCAGCACGGCGTTGAAACCGCCGGTGTCGGAGCGCGCACGCATCACGGCCACCGCCATCAGGAAGCCAAGCGGCGCGTAGCCAATCACGTTGATGCCCAAATCGAAGCCGGTCCAGTACTTCGGCCACGGCGCCGTCAGGTACGCCCACGGCGCGATGCCCTGGTCTCGCCAATCTGCGAACGGATAAAGACTGGCGTAGACGATCAGCGCCGCGTAGGCCAGGGAAAGCGGTAGCGCGGCGGTCTTGTGCGAAGCCGCCACGTTCAAAAGGGTTTGACGACGACGAGGATCACGATGGCCGTCAGCAGCAAAACCGGTGCTTCGTTGAACCAGCGGTACCACTTGTGGGTATGCCGCGCTGTGCCCGCATCGATGCGACGCAACAGCACGCCGCAAGCATAGTGATAGCCGATGGTTGCGAGCACCAGCACCAGCTTGGCATGCATCCATCCGTTGCCTGGCCCGAGACCGATACCGTAGCCCAGCCAAAGCCAGAGTCCGAAGGCGAGCGCCGGAACAGCGAGAAGCGTTGTGAAACGCAATAACTTGCGGGCCATCAGCAACAACCGGGCTCGTTCTGCGACCGATTCCGGCGGAACCATCGCCAGGTTCACGAAGATCCGCGGGAGATAGAACAAGCCGGCGAACCAGCTGGCGATGAACACGATGTGCAGCGATTTGACCCAGAGCATCGCAGCAGTTTAGTGGCGCAAGCCGGGCAATTGACTGACCGAGGATTTGCCCGACACCGCAGGCAAAAAAAAGCCCGGCGTCAAAACGCCGGGCTGGGAAGCCTTTTTGCTGTCACACATCGAGGCACCCGCTCAGGGAGGAAAAGCGGGGAGCGGCAAGCCGCCCGACACGGAATTTAACAAAGCTCAAACAACCTAACAAGCTTTGAGTTAACTATTTTTTGACGTTTGGTGCGGGAAAGCCAATACGAAAGCCCTCAAATCTGCGGTTTTACAGGCCGAATAGTCGCCCAAACGACAATCGTTGCAATCTTTCAGATCGGGCAAAATTTCCCGCATGACTTCTCACGCTTCTTCATTTGCCGCATTTCCGGCCGGTCGGCCACGCAGGTTGCGCCGCGACGCCTTCTCGAGGAATCTAGTTCGTGAGCATGCGCTCACATCCCACGATCTGATCTATCCCGTCTTTGTGCAGGAAGGAACGCAGCGCCGGGATCCAGTGGCTTCGATGCCGGGCGTCGAACGCCTGAGCCTCGATCTGTTGCTCCCGGTGGCCGAGCAGTGCGTCGCCCTAGGCATTCCGGTGATGGCGCTGTTCCCGGTCATCGACGCCAAGCTCAAAACGCCCACCGGTGACGAAGCTTTCAATCCAGACGGACTTATCCCGCGCGTGGTGTCGGCGCTGAAAGCACGCTTTCCGGAACTGGGTGTAATGACCGATGTGGCGCTCGACCCCTACACCAGCCACGGCCAGGATGGCTTGCTCGACGATACCGGCTACATCCTCAACGATTCCACCGTCGCAGTGCTGGTCAAGCAGGCCCTCACGCAATCGCAAGCCGGCGTCGATATCGTTGCACCTAGCGACATGATGGACGGTCGCATCGGTGCCATCCGCTCCGCACTGGAAGCGCGAGGCGATATTCACACGCGAATCATGGCCTACAGCGCCAAGTACGCAAGCGCCTTCTACGGGCCGTTCCGCGACGCCGTCGGCTCCGCGGCAAACCTGGGCAAGAGCAACAAGAAGGTCTATCAGATGGACCCCGGCAACAGTGACGAAGCGCTGCGCGAAGTGGCCATCGACATCGCCGAAGGCGCCGACATGGTGATGGTCAAGCCGGGCATGCCGTATCTGGACATCGTGCGCCGCGTGAAGGAAGAGTTCCGCGTGCCGACCTTCGCCTACCAAGTGAGTGGCGAATACGCGATGCTGAAGGCAGCGGCGCAAAACGGCTGGCTCGACCACGACGCTGTCGTGCTCGAAAGCTTGCTCGCGTTCAAACGCGCCGGCGCCGATGGCGTGCTGACGTATTTCGCGCTGGACGCTGCCCGCTTATTGCAAAAACAATAGCGCGATGCGCATCTTCAAGATCACCGGCTCGCGGGTCGACGAGCACGAGGCACTGGCGCCACTGGCCGCGCCTGGCGCCTGTGGGGACGACAGCTATTTGTGGCTATCGCTTACGCGCGATGAATTCCGTGCGGCGCTCGTCGCGGTACAGGGCATCCTGCAGACGGTATGCGGCACTCAGTTGGTCGATCTGCATGTCGCGGATCTGCTGAACGATCAGTTGCCCTCGCACTACGACTACACCTCGCTGTACGACGTGCTCGTGTTTCGTCGGCTGGCCGCACGCGACGGCGCGATGCCCGGCGCAGCGAACCAGGCTGACGTAGAACGCGCGCGCGCATCCGCGCCCGCAACGCGCGGCGGACCTCCGGTGCTGCGGCGCATCGACACGCGACCAGTCGGGTTCGCGGTGTTCGACCGCGTCCTGCTGTCGGTGCATCCGTTTGATGCAGCCATGCGCGACGCCTACGCGGCCAAGCTGCTGGCCGCTGCATCCGACGGCATCAATGGGTCGACCCCATCGCACAACGCCGACCCCGCGCTCGATGCCCGCGCCGTCAGTGCACGCATGCCGACCAGCCCCGCTGACCTGATGCTGCGCGTCGTCAACCAGATCGTCGACGGCTATCTCGATCTGCGGCGCGACCTGACCACGCAGCTCGACCATTGGCAAGCCGAACTGATCGAGCCGAAGAGTCGCTTCACCAACTGGGGCGCGCTGATGGAGGCGCGTCAGTCGCTGCGTCACCTCGGCAATATTTGCGAAGACCAGCGCTCCGCGGTTCAAGACTGGATCGACTCGCAAGAGACGCTGCCTGAGCCGGAAACAAAGCCGGCACAACGCGAGCGAGACCTGCTGATGGTGCGCAGCCGGGATGCGCTGGAACACATCGAGCGCGTGGTCAACCATGTGCGGCGGCTCGAGCAGAACATAGAGACGGCGGTCCAGATGCACTTCAGCATCCAGAGCCATCGCACCAACGACATCATGCGAGTGCTGACGGTGCTGACCGCGATATTCCTGCCGCTCAACCTGATCGCCGGCATCTTCGGCATGAACTTCGAATTCATCCCGCTGGTGCACAAGTCAGATGGCTTCTGGCTCGCGATGGGCTCGATGCTGGTCGTGGCGGTGGTGCTCGTGCTGGTGTTCTGGCGCAAACGCTATCTGACGCGCAGCGCCCGCTGATCGTTCGACGCGCGTCTTCTCAGCCTATAAAAAAACGGACCCGAAGGTCCGCTCTTTCAGTCGGTCATGCTGCCGAACCGTCTTGATTACAGCCCGGCTTGACGGGTGAAAGACACCGCAGGCTTGCGGTATTGGGCCGGCACCTGATCGCGATAGAACGCACGGCGGTCGAGGCTCTGCAGCGGGTTATGCGCAGTGGCGACTGCTTCCGAACGAACGACCGAGCGCTCGGCAGTCGAAGCGATCACTTGCACGCCGGAGTTGGCACCTTCCGCATACGGGTTGTCGCTGTGCGCAGCAACGACAGCTTGCGATTGCACTTCGGCGCGACTGGCGATCGACGTCGGCGCATGCACGCCTTCATAAGTTTCAGCTTGAGCGGCAGCAGCAGCGAACAAAGTGAGCGCGGCAGCGGCGATGATTTTCGAGGTCTTCATTTCAATTTCCTTCAACTGTTTGGATGATTTCGAACCGGTCTTGGGTGGGTGCCGCTTCCTCGTTCGGATGCGACCTCCTCGCTCGGGGCCCTGTTCACCCAGATCAACTTGTGGGCTGGTCTGTGAGATGAAGTTTGAACCGAGAATGGCAGGGAAAACCCGCAGAAAAAGAACCTCGGCGTTCGCGCCCTGGAAACAATCACCTCTTTATCGGACCGCCTCGATGGACAGCTTCGACCTCATCAAAACCTTCCATGAAGTCGCTGCGCGCGGCAGCTTTTCCCGCGCCGCAACAGCGCTCGACATGTCGAAAGCGACGGTGAGCAAATACGTGGCCGAGCTCGAAACGCGCTTCGGCGTGCGCTTGCTCAATCGCTCGACGCGATCGGTCAGTCTCACCGATGCCGGCCAGCTGCTGCTCGAACGCAGCAAGCCGGTGATGGAGATGGTTGCGCTGACGACTGCCGAGTTGCAGGAGCACGCCAGCAAGCCGCGCGGCAGGCTGCGCGTGTCGGCCCCGCACGGCATGGGCCAGGGCGACCTGCCCAAGCTCATCGGGCAGTTCATGGGCTACTACCCCGATGTGAGCATCAGCCTGCACCTGAGCAATCGGATGGTCGACATGGCGGAGGAAGCCATCGACGTGGCGCTGCGCTTCGGCCCCATCGAAGACGACAACCTGATCGTGCGGCGACTCATGCTGATGAAGCTCGTGCTGTGCGCCTCGCCGCGCTACTGGAAAAAGCACGGCAAGCCGACGCATCCGTCGGAGTTGACGCAGCACGACGCGCTGACGCACTCACGCCTCGGGCTGCATCCGCACTGGCGTTTTCAGGTCGACGGCAAACCGCTCGATGTGCCGCTCAAGACGCGCATGGACGCGACCGAGGCTGGCCCGCTCATCGAGGTGGCGATGCAGGGCTTCGGCGTGACCTATCTGCCGGCGCTGATCATCCAGCCGCACCTCGACCATGGCGAGCTGGTGCCGGCACTCGAAGAATTCGTTCGGGACGACATGTGGCTGTCAGCCGCCTACCTGCAGCGGCGCCACAACAGCGCGGCGCTGCGGGCGTTTCTGGACTTTCTGGAGACGCGCATCGGCACGCGCAGCACGACCAGAAAACATTGAGTGCGGCCTTCGCCTCGACTCAGGCCAGGTGCTTGGCAAAGAACGCCAGCGTGCGGTCCTTCGCAAGCTCGGCGGCTTCGGCGTTGTACGACCCGCGCTGCTCGCAGTTGAAGCCATGGCCGCACGCGTAAACGTGCACTTCGACATCGGGATGCGCCTTCTTGAAGGCGTCGACGGTGTCCAGCGGAATCCAATGGTCGTTGTCGCCGAAGTGCGCGAGTACCGGCACCTGCGGCTCCAGCGCGCTTTCTTCCGGCGTCGTCATGCCGCCGCCGTAGTAAGGCGCAGCAGCCGAAAGGCCCGACACTTCGGCGGCAGCACGCCAGGTCAGCAAGCCGCCCCAGCAATAACCGACGATGCCGACCTTTCCGGCACGCGCTGCGTAATCGACCGCCGCTTGAATGTCCTGCAACACGCCCGGCTTGGGGAGTGCTTCGGCCGCGGCCTTCAAGGCTGAGCCCGCCTTCATGTCTTCATCCGAGTAGCCCAGCTCGACGCCCGGCTTCGTGCGCTGAAAGGTCGATGGAGCCACGGCCAGATAGCCCTCGGCCGCATAGCCGTCGGCCACCGAACGAATGTGCGAGTTGACGCCGAAAATTTCCTGCAACACCACGACTGCGCCCTTCGGCGTGCCCTTGGGTTCTGCCACGTAGGCCGGAAAGGTAAAACCGTCTTTGGCGGTGAGATCGATGAATTGACCCATGGTCATGCTCCTTGGTTGGATGGATTTTTCAGGCTCAGTGCCCGCTCGACGAAGTCGAGCCGGTCCTGGCCCCAGAAGATTTCGCCGTCGACCACGTAGCTCGGCGCACCGAAGATCCCGATGTCGATCGCTTCCTGCGTGTAGGCCTCGTAGCGTTCCTGCACGGCTTGGCTTTGCGATTGGTCGTTGCGTTGTTCCGGCAGGTCGCATTCAGCGACCAGCTCGGCAAGCACCTTGGGGTCGGCGATGTTTCGCTCTTGCGCCCACACCGCGCCGAACACGGCAGCGCACAGACGCATGGCCGCCTCGGTGCCGTCCTTGATATCGACCGCGATGATGACTTTGGCCGCGTCGTCGCTGGCCACTGGAAAGAACTTGGGCTTGGGATGCAGCGGCACATCGAGATGGCTCGAGTAGCGCGCGAGTTCGACCAGTCGATAAGTCTGGCGTTGCGGTGCCCGTTTGCCGAGCGGCAAGCCGCCCGACACGGGGTAGACGCTGCCCAGGTCGACCGGCCGCACACGCACCGTGGCGCCGGCTGATTTGGCGATAGCGGCGAAGCGCGCGTGACCGAGATAGGTCCACGGGCTCTGCGGCGCAAAGTAGTAATCGATCGTGCGTGTCAAGGGTGTCTCCTCGTGATGTCGCGGTGATGTAATCAGTTTTTAACTGACGCGCAACTTTTGTGCAGGAGGCAGGATTTGGAACAAGTGCTCTTGATCACCGGTGGCGGTCGCGGCATCGGCGCCGCCACCGCACTGCTCGCGGCGCGCCGCGGCTATGCCGTCGCCGTCAACTACGCCAGCCAGCCGCTCGCTGCCGACGAGGTGGTGCGCGCCATTCGCGCCGAGGGCGGCACGGCGATCACCGTGCAGGCCGATGTCGGCGACGAAGCGCAGGTCCTGGCGATGTTCGCGAAGGTCGATGCCGAGCTCGGCCGGCTCACCGCGCTGGTCAACAACGCAGGCGTGGTCGACGTGCAGGCGCGCGTCGACCAGATGTCGGTCGCGCGGCTCGAACGCATGCTGCGCATCAACGTGATTGGCAGCTTTGTCTGCGCGCGCGAGGCGGTGCGACGCATGAGCACCCGTCACGGCGGCGCAGGCGGCGTGATCGTCAATTTGTCGAGCGCTGCAGCGCGGCTCGGTGGCCCGGGCCAGTACGTCGACTACGCCGCGAGCAAAGGCGCCATCGACACCTTCACCCTCGGCCTGGCCAAAGAGGTGGCCGACGAAGGCATTCGCGTCAACGCAGTGCGGCCGGGCTTGATCGACACAGACATCCACGCCTCCGGTGGGCAGCCCGGTCGCGCCGCAGAACTGGCGCCCGGCGTGCCGATGAAGCGCGTCGGCAGCGCGCAGGAAGTTGCCGAAGCGATCGTGTGGTTACTGTCGCCCGAATCGAGCTACACCACCGCGACGGTACTGGACGTCGCGGGAGGACGCTGATGGCCAGCCCGACGATGGATCTCATCAAGCCGATGATCACGCTGCTGGCCATCGTCAACCCGCTCGCCATCGTTCCGTTCTTCATTCACTACACGCAGGAGTTCAACGAGGCGCAAAAGCGACGCACGGTCATCGTGGCTTCGTTCAGCGCGTTCGTGGTGATCGCGGTCAGCGCACTGCTCGGGTTGCAACTGCTCGGGTTCTTCGGCATTTCGATCGCCAGCTTTCAAGTCGGCGGCGGTCTGCTGCTGATGATGAGTTCGCTGTCGATGCTCAACGCCAAACCGGCGGAAGACAAGACGACCAACGAGGAAATCCGGGCGACAGAGGTGAAGGCGTCGCTCGGTGCATCGATCGCGGTCGTGCCCTTGACGATCCCGCTGCTGACCGGCCCGGCGACCATGTCGACGGTGGTGATCTATGCCGAGAAGGCGAAGCACCTCTGGGAGCTTTTCGTGCTGGTCGGTTATGGCGCGGTCATCGCACTGGCGACCGCTGCTGCGTTCTCGTTGGCGGAGCCGATTGCCAAGGTGCTGGGCCGCACCGGCATCAACATCATGACGCGGCTGATGGGACTGATCCTCGCGGCTTTGGCTGTCGAAGTGATGGCCGACGGCCTAGGCAAGTTGTTCCCCGTGCTGTTGTCGCGCGGCGCCTAAGGCCGTCATTCGGCTCTCGGCGGCGGGCTTAACGCGGCAGCTGATCGACCCACGCGACCATCTCTGCAATCGCCGCATCGCTCGCTGCCGCCAGCGCCTTCACGCCGCCTGCGGCATCGCCTGTCGGTGCCGGGCGCTGCGCGTTGAAGCTGCGCTGCCCAAGCACCCTGTCGCCGCCCGCCGTGCTTTGAACCAGCGTCGCGCGCAGCCGCACCAACCCCACGCTCGAGCCTTGCGATTCGAAGTACTGGCTGAACTCGTCGAGCGAGATCCGCAGCGTGTCCGGCACCTTGCCGTCGCGACGCGCGATGGTCGCGCTCTCTTCCGGCCCGAGCACAGTGCGACGTGCCGACAGCGCTTCACGCAAACGCTGCCGCAGCAACTGCGTCGGCGCGACGCTCCAGCGCGACTGACCGTACGGCTTGAGTTCGTTGGCATCGGCATAGCCCAATCGATAGTTCAGCTGGGTGCCGTCGAGCCTCGTGTTGGCATCGATCTCCGGCAAAGAGATGGGCGGCATCACGGTGCTCGTCGTGGCGGATGGCGTACCGAGCCCCGGCCCGAAGTCGTAGAGCGCCGCGCGCTGTGGCTTGTCCGGCAATGCGCCGCAACCTGCGATCAAGAGCGCGAGCAGAGCCGGCCCGAAGGCAGACGGCAGTACAAGCCGAGCGACTGAATCGATTGGTTTCATGTGTTCCCCTTCAAGGGCGCGCTGCGCTGTTGGCGGCCGGCAGTGCGGAAGCCGGAGGCAGTGCGAAGCCGGGCTCACCCGGTCCGGCTGCAGCACCGCCGTTGCCGAACAAGAGCGATTGCGGGTTGTCGTTGATGCCGTCGGCCGCGCGGCCGAGCCGGCGTACCGCGCGGGAGGTGTCGTCGGCCACGCGATTGACGCGCGGCAGCGTCGCGGTATTGAAAGAATCCACTGCCTGACCCAGCGCCTGCGTGCCGCTCGCCAATCGGTCGAGCGCACCGTCTTTCTCGTTGACGCGGCTCACCGTCGAATTGAGGTTGTTCGCCACCCGCGACACATCGGTGGCGGCGGCCTTCACGCGCGTCAACGCATCGGGCATGGCCTTGAGCGCCGGATCGAGTGACGTCTTGACGGTGTTGTCGAGTCGCTTGGTCAGATCGTTCGCGCTGCCAGCCGCCTGCGCGATGTTGTCGAGCGCGTCGGCGAAGCGCTTTTGGTTGGTATCGCCGAGCAAGGTGTTGGCGCGCTTCGTCACTTCCTCGACCTGGTTGATGATGGCTTCGCCGCGGTCCTGCAACTGCGCGAGGGCCGATTGCTTGAGCGGAAGGCGCGGCGGATCGTCGTTGTTGGGCACCAGCGCCACGGTCGATCCGCCCTTGTCGTCCAGCGCGATAAACGCCAGGCCGGTCACGCCTTGGTAGCTCAGCGTCGCGTAGCTCGATTGCGTGAGCGGCACGCGCTCGTCGACACTGATGCGCACCCGCACGTTGCCCTTGCGCTTGGGGTCGAAGTCGATGAGCGTGACCTTGCCGACCGCGATGCCGCGGTAGCGCACCATGGCCTGCGGCTGGAGACCGCTCACCGCATCGCTGGTCGACAGTTCGTAGATATTGCGCACGGTGTTGTCGCGCGTGAACCAGACCACCAGCCCTACGAGCAAGGCGATAAGTCCGAGCACGAAAGCACCGGCGGCAATGGCATGGGCCTTGTTTTCCATGGGCAGTGTTCCCTTTCTTTCTAGCCCGCGTTGGCGGGCCGTGCAATCGGCGGGGTCGCACGTTTTTCGTGCAACGCCGCCATGGCGCGCTGGCCGCGTCCGCCGAGAAAATATTGGTGGATGAAGGGGTGCGGATAGGCGATCACATCGCGCGCTTCGCCGGTCACGATCACCTTATGGTCGGCCAGCACCGCGATGCGCGTGCTGAGGTCGAACAGCGTGTCCAGATCGTGCGTGACCATGACCACCGTGAGGCCGAGTTCACGGTGCAGGCCCCGCAGAAGATCACAAAGCTCATCGGCGCTCTCCGGGTCCAGGCCGGCCGTCGGTTCGTCCAGCAACAGCAGCGGCGGATCCATGATGAGCGCACGCGCGAGCGCCACCCGCTTGATCATGCCGCCCGACAACTCCGACGGGCTGCGGCCTGCGTTCTCGGGCCCCAGGCCGACCATCTGCAACTTGACCATTGCGGCGTCGCGGATGAGTTCGTCGGGCAGCAACTTCAATTCGCGCAACGGAAACGCGATGTTCTCCAGGACGCTGAATGCAGAGAACAGTGCGCCGTGCTGAAACAGCATGCCGACGTTGGCTGCACCCGTCGCGCTGAGCTTGCCGGGCGCCTCGCCCAGCACCTTGACATCGCCCTTCGTCGGTTGCTCGAGCCCGAGCATTTGCCGGAGCAGCACGGTCTTGCCGGTGCCCGACCCGCCGACCAGCGACAGGACCTCGCCCCGCTGGATGACGAGGTCGAGGTCGCGGTGCACCACCTGGTCGCCTTCCGGGCTCTTGAACACCGTCCAGAGCTTGCGGATTTCGACCACGGGCACGCTCGGATCGACGAAGCCTGTCACGACGAAAACCCCACGCCGCGGAACAGGACCGCGAACAATGCATCGACCAGAATCACGATGGTGATGGAGGTCACCACCGACGACGTCGTGCCCTTTCCCAGACTTTCGGTGTTGGGCTTGACCTTCATACCGAAGTAGCAGCCGACCAGCGCGATCAGGATGCCGAACACCGCCGACTTGGCGAGCGCGAGGTACAGGTTACCGATGGGCACCGCGCGCGGCAGCGCCGACAAAAAGAAGGCGGGCGAAATATAGAGCGCAGCCTCGGCGGCCAGCATGCCACCCGCCAATGCTGCCATCGACGTCCAGAGGCTGATGAGCGGCATGGCAATGGCCAGTGCCAGCACGCGCGGCATGACGAGCCTGAAGCCATGCGGGATGCCCATCACGCGCATTGCGTCGAGTTCTTCGGTCACCCGCATCACGCCGATCTGCGCGGTGATCGCCGAACCGGAACGCCCCGCGATCAGCACCGCGGCAAGAACAGGCCCGAGTTCACGCACCAGAGAAAGTCCGAGGATGTTGACGATGAAAGTTTCAGCGCCGTACTGCCGAAGTTGCTGCGACGTGAGGTAAGCCAGCACCACGCCGATGAGCAAGCCGACCAGCGCGGTGATCGGCAAAGCAGTAGCGCCGAACTGGTACAGATGCCCGGAAAAGTCGCGCCACGGCCCCCGGTGCGGCGCACGAATGAGCTTGCCGATATCGAGCGCAAGCTGTCCGATCATCCGGGTGAACTCGCCCGCTACGATCATCAGGCGCGGGCCGTTGAGCGCGAAAGCCTTGAGGCGATCGGCCAGCGTCTTGGGCGGCTCGTCGGGTGTGCTGCAGGTGTACCGCGCCACCTGATCGAGCACGGCCTTCTGCTGATCTGACATTTCCAGCGATGCGGGCCACGCGTTGTGCCAATGGCCCCACAGGAGCTGCGCGCCGATGTGGTCGAGTTGCTCGATCGGGCGCAGATCCCAAGCGGTTTCGTCGCTGGCCGGCGCAGCTCCGAGGCTCTTCGACAGCGCCTCCCAAGTCGACGTTCGCGACATGGCCAGCGCCGTCCAGCGTCCACTCGCGACGTTCAGCCGGTGCCCTTGCTCATCGTGCCGCACGACACGCGGCAAAACGCTTTCGGCGTCGGGCGCAGGGATCGGTGCAGCGGCTGGCGGCATGGGTTCGGTCGGTTCCTGAGGCGGCTCGTTTGAAGGCGGGATTCATCCTAACCGCAGGGTGCGTCAGGGCTGCACGGAAAAGCCCGGCGCAAGCGCACCACGCAGCCATTCGACGAATGCCGCAACTGCCCGGGGCACATGCGTCGCGTAGGGCCGGATCGCGTAGAGCTGCTCGCCGAACGCACCCACTGGCCGCCACTGCGCCAGCACCTCGACCAGCTTGCCCGCCTGCAGGGCCGACTGCGCACTGAAGTCCGGCATGAGCGCGATGCCCAATCCCGAGAGTGCGGCATCGCGCAACGCCTCGCTGTTGTTTGCCGCAAACGGGCCCGACACGGGCACGGTCAGGCGCTGGCCGGCGAGCTTCCCCATCGTCGACACCGTGGCCTTCGCCTCGAAGTGCCACGCCGGTGTGTCCTTCACACGGGGATAGTGCAAGCAGTCGTGCGAGGCGAGGTCATACGGTTCTCGGGGCACGCCACGGCGCCGCAGATAGGCGCGGCTCGCCACAAGCACCGACCGTGTGGCGCAGAGCGTCCAGGCCACGTGTGTGTCGGGTGGCGCAGCGGTGTGGCGGATCGCCAGATCGAAGCCTTCCATCGCCAGCGAACTGAGCCGATCCGACAGGTCGAGCTCGATGCGCACGTCAGGATGCGCCCGCAGAAACTCAGCGATGCGCGGTACCAGTTGCTGCCGCGCAAAGGCGACCGGCGCGGTTACGCGCAGCAGACCGGTCGGTACACCGGCCAGGTCGCGCACGCTGGCGAAGCTGTGCGCGATCTGCTCGAACGGCGTGCGCATGTCGTCGACCAGCCGCTGCCCCGCTTCGGTCAGTCGCACGCTGCGGGTGGTGCGCTGGACCAGTTGCACATTGGCAGCGCGCTCCAGCTCGGCGATGCGCTGGCTCATCGCGGCCTTGCTCACGCCGAGCCGTTGCGCCGCCGCCGTGTAGCTGCCCTGCTGCGCCAGCACGGTGAGCCAGTGCAAATGCATCCAGAGCGCTTCGATCTTTTGGGGTTCCATGGATGCATTGTTCACCATAGCGAACAATGCGTTCAGTGTTTGCGCCTTGGCGGCCGAGCTTGCGCTGCCTAAACTCCATCATCACTGGCGGCTCCGCGCACGCTGTCCATCAACCTTTTCCGCCCCAAGCGAGACACCCGATGCAAATCACCAAGACACCGATCGATCACTTCATCAACGGCCGCATGGTCGCCAACGCGTCCGGCCGCAGCCAGGATGTGACCAACCCGGCCACCGGCATGGTGACGGGCGCCACCGGCCTGGCCAGCGCGGTAGAAGTGAATGCCGCCGTGGCCGCGGCGCAAGCCGCGTTCCCCGCCTGGGCCGACACGCCGCCCATTCGCCGCGCTCGCGTGCTCTTCAAGTTCCTGGACCTGCTCAATCAGAACAAGGACGAGCTCGCCCACCTCATCACCGCCGAGCACGGCAAGGTGTTCACCGATGCGCAGGGCGAGGTCTCGCGCGGCATCGACGTCGTCGAGTTCGCCTGCGGCATCCCGCAATTGCTCAAAGGCGACTTCACAGACCAGGTTTCGACCGGCATCGACAACTGGACGCTGCGCCAGCCACTCGGCGTGGTCGCCGGCATCACGCCTTTCAACTTCCCGGTGATGGTGCCGATGTGGATGTTCCCGGTCGCCATCGCCGCTGGCAACACGTTCATCCTGAAGCCGAGTCCGACCGACCCAAGTGTCTCGCTGCGCATGGCCGAGCTTCTCAAGCAGGCCGGCTTGCCCGACGGCGTCTTCAACGTGGTGCAAGGCGACAAGGTCGCGGTCGATGCGCTGCTGGAGCACCCGGACGTCAAGGCGATCAGCTTCGTCGGCTCGACCCCCATCGCCAACTACATCTACGAAACCGGCGCCCATCACGGCAAGCGCGTGCAGGCCTTGGGCGGTGCCAAGAACCACATGGTCGTAATGCCTGATGCTGACATCGACCAGGCGGTCGACGCGCTCATCGGCGCCGGCTTCGGCTCGGCCGGCGAGCGCTGCATGGCGATCAGCGTGGCGGTGCTGGTGGGCGACGTGGCCAACAAGCTGATGCCCAAGCTGATCGAACGGACCAAAACGCTGAAAGTACTCGACGGCGAGAACCTCGAAGCCGAGATGGGCCCGATCGTCACGCGCGCCGCGCACGAACGCATCACCGGCTACATCGACCTGGGCGAGAAAGAAGGCGCCAAGCTCGTGATTGACGGCCGCCAATTCGACGGCGCCAAGGCCGGCAAGGGTTGCGACGACGGCTTCTGGATGGGCGGCACGTTGTTCGACCACGTCACGCCCGAGATGCGCATCTACAAGGAAGAGATCTTCGGTCCGGTGCTCTCATGCGTCCGTGTCGGCGATTTGAAAGAAGCAGTCGAGCTCATCAACGCGCATGAGTTCGGCAACGGCGTGAGCTGCTTCACCCGCGACGGCAACGTGGCGCGCGAGTTTTCGCGGCGCATCCAGGTCGGCATGGTCGGCATCAACGTGCCGATTCCGGTGCCGATGGCATGGCACGGTTTCGGCGGCTGGAAGAAGAGCCTGTTCGGCGACATGCACGCCTACGGCGAAGAAGGCGTGCGCTTCTATACGAAGCAAAAGAGCATCATGCAGCGCTGGCCTGAGAGCATCGGCAAGGGTGCAGAGTTCGTCATGCCCACGGCAAAGTAAGCTCCGAATACAGCCCGAGGCACGGCACACCGTCCCGGGCTTTTTTGTTTGATCTGGAGACAACGGCTTGAGCAACGACACCACTTTCGACTACATCGTCATCGGCGGCGGCACGGCCGGCGCGCTGATGTGCAACCGGCTCACGCGGCAGTCGCAAAAGCGCACGCTGCTGATCGAGGCGGGGCGCAAGGACGATTACCACTGGATTCACATCCCGGTGGGCTATCTGTATTGCATCGGCAACCCACGCACCGACTGGCTCTACAACACAGAGCCGGATGCCGGCCTCAACGGGCGCACGCTGCGCTATCCGCGCGGCAAGACGCTCGGTGGTTCATCGTCCATCAACGGGATGATCTACATGCGCGGGCAATCACGCGACTACGACCAGTGGGCCACTCTCACCGGCGACGACGCCTGGCGCTGGGAGAACGTGCTGCCCGCTTTCAAGCAGCACGAGGACTACTACCTCGGTGCCGACGAGATGCATGGCGCCGGCGGCGAGTGGCGCATCGAAAAGCAGCGGCTGCGCTGGGACATCCTCGATGCTTTTGCGCTGGCGGCGCAAGAGGCCGGCATTCCGCACAGCAGCGACTTCAATCGCGGCAGCAACGAAGGCGTGGGCTACTTCCAGGTCAACCAGAAGGACGGCTGGCGCTGGAATACGGCCAAGGCGTTCTTGCGGCCGGTTTGCTACGGGCGGCCCAACTTCGAGATGTGGGTCAGCGCGCAGGTGACCAAGCTCATCGTCGAGAAGCAGGCCGACGGAAGCCAGCGCTGCACCGGCGTGCAGGTGTGGGACGGGCACGAGATGGTGATCGCCCATGCGACGCAAGAAGTGGTGCTGTGCGGCGGCGCCATCGGCTCGCCGCAGATCCTGCAGCTCTCGGGCATTGGACCCGCGGCGCTATCGCAGGAATATGGGATTCCGGTCGTGGCCGACCTGCCCGGCGTCGGCGGCAACTTGCAAGACCACTTGCAGATTCGCGCGGTGTTCAAGATCGAAGGCGCACCGACACTCAACGTGTTGGCCTCGTCGCTCTTCGGCAAAGCGAAGATCGGCCTCGAATACGTGATGAAGCGCAGCGGCCCGATGAGCATGGCGCCGTCGCAGCTCGGGGCCTTTACGCGCAGTTCGCCCGAGCACGAATGGCCGAATCTCGAGTACCACGTGCAGCCACTGTCGCTCGATGCTTTCGGCGAGCCGCTGCACAGCTTCCCGGCCTTTACCGCGAGCGTGTGCAACCTGAACCCGACCAGTCGGGGCACCGTGCGCATCAAGAGCCCGCGCTACCAGGACGCGCCGGCGATTTCGCCCAACTACCTGAGCACCGATGAAGACCGCAAGGTCGCGGCCGATTCGCTGCGCGTCACGCGTCGCATCGCGGCGCAACCGGCGTTGGCAAAGTACAAGCCCGAAGAGTGGAAGCCCGGCGTGCAGTACCAGACCGACGACGAGCTCGCACGGCTGGCGGGCGACATCGCAACCACCATCTTCCATCCGGTCGGCACCGCCAAGATGGGCGCCGACAGCGATTCGATGGCCGTGCTCGACTCCCGCATGCGCGTGCGCGATGGGCGCGGCAATTTGATCCATGGCCTGCGGGTGGTCGACGCCAGTGCCATGCCCACGATCACCAGCGGCAACACCAACAGCCCGACGTTGATGATGGCGGAGAAGGCCGCAGGCTGGATGCACGAAGAGGCCGTGGCCGGCGCCAAGTCGAGGAGCGCCGCAATTTAGCTGGGGCTCACCGCAAGCCACCCACATAGCGCGGGGCGCCTTTCGAGATCACCGGCGCCAGCCCGGCCTTCGCAGCCGCCGCCTTCACCCGTGCTTCGAGCGCCAGCGGCGCCAGCGGCGCCATCGCAAATTCGAGCCCCGTGGCGATGGCCGCCAGATCGAGATCGCTCGTCGCCATTGCGTGCGCCCGCGCAATGCGCACTATCGCTGTCGCGTACTCGACGTTGACGGACATCCACTCTGTGTCGGTCACGCGGCCGGTCTTCCGGCGCAGCGCCACGTGCAGTCGGGCCGCTGCGGCTATGCGATCCTCTTCGGTCATGTCGTTGTGATCCTTCAGGTGCCGATGCGCTCGCGCTGCTGGCCGAGGTCGAGGCCCACCGCTTCGGTCTCGTCGCTGACGCGCAGGCCGACCACGATGTGGACCACCAGCAGCACCAGCCCCGTGCCGATGGCGCTGTAAAGCGCGACCGCGCCGATGGCAAGCGCCTGCACGCCCAAGTGGCCCGTTCCGCCGGAGATGCGGCTGTCTGCGAAGACCCCCGTCAACAGCGCGCCGACGATGCCACCGATGCCATGCACGCCGAAGACGTCGAGCGAATCGTCGGCCCGCAGCACGCGCTTGAGCGCGGTTGCACCCCAGTAGCAGGCCAGCCCGGCGATCAGACCGATGGCCACTGCTGCGGGCGGCGTCACGAAGCCCGCAGCCGGCGTGATCGCCACCAGACCTGCCACCAGGCCAGAACACAAGCCGAGTAACGATGGGCTGCGCCGTGTCGTCCACTCGCCGATCATCCAGCTCAGCGCGCCCGCCGCTGCGGCAAGGTGCGTCACCAGCATCGCAAGCCCGGCTCGGCCATCGGCCGCCACGGCAGAACCAGCGTTGAATCCGAACCAGCCCACCCACAACAGGCCGGCACCGACCATCGTCAACGCCAGGCTGTAGGGCTCGAAAGACTCGCGCCCGTAGCCGCGGCGCGGGCCGACCGCATAGGCACACACCAGGCCCGCCACGCCCGCGTTCACGTGCACCACCGAGCCGCCAGCGAAGTCGAGCACCCCCATTTGGGCGAGCCAGCCACCCGGCTCCCAGACCCAGTGCGCGATCGGCGCATAGACGAGGACGCTCCAGAGCAGGGCGAACCAGAGCACCGCCGACAGCCGCATGCGCTCCACGAATGAGCCAACGACGAGCGCACAGGTGATGATGGCGAAGGTCAGCTGGAACATCGCATACACCGACTCGGGGACATTCGGCGCGACATGGCTCACCGCAACGGTGCCCGCTTCTTTCAGATAGTCGAAGCCGGCAAACCAGAAGCGGCTCGTGCCGCCGAGCCATGACGAGCCCGCAGTAAACGCCAGCGAGTAGCCCATCGCAAACCAGGTGATCGACACGGCGGCGGCGACGACCAGCACACTGGCCATCGTGTTCAGCACGCTCTTGCGCCGCACCATGCCCGCATAGAAAAGCGCGATGCCGGGCAGCGTCATGAGCAGGACCAGCGCGGTCGATGTCATAAGCCAGGCGGTGTCGGCGCCATTGAGGGACGCTTGGGGAACCAGTGCCATCGGAAAGAGCCAATCGGGAATTTGGGACGCTCTTTGCCTGCACGAGTCGTGCCATTTGTTAACTTCCAGAAACAAACTCACGTCGCCAACGTGACGCCGCGCACGCTTTAGAGCGGGTTACTCCTAATGCACTACCTCGGTGCGACAACCTAAAGTCTCGCCACTCGCAAGCGGGCACGTCCCGGCTGTCGAGGGTCTGAGGAGACAAAGCTTCCGACTGTTAAACAATAAATATTCAAGGCATCCATTCGAGATGCCTGAATACCTTTTCGAAGCGCCGCTGGTCGGCGCTTTTTTTTGCGCGCTTCACAGACGCTTGCATGGCGGCATATAGCTACCGCAGGTCCTGGCCAGATGGTCAGCACTCACCAACAAACGGCCTTCTAACTTTCCGACGGTGCTAGACCATCTGCCGCCGAGGCCGTCGCGATGGTTCCACCATCCGGCGGATGTGGACGGCAAGACGGCTTCCTAGACTGAAATCCCCCACTCACAGGAGATTTCGTCATGCCGATTCATCTGACCAAACCGCTCGCCTGGAAAAAGGCCGACTCGGACGAGCTCAAGTTGCTGCAGGCCCTGCAGGGCAACATCCTCAAGGGCCACGGGCGAGAGTCGACTGCGGATATCTTCTTCAAGTTCGGCCCGGCAGCAAAAGACTCGAAACGCATGCTGCGCGACCTCGCGAACTTTCATGTCGTCAGCGCCCATCGGCAATTGCTCGACGCGGAAAAATTCAAGGCGAGCAAGAAGTGCGACGGCGGCGGTCCGTTCGTGCACCTGGCGCTGAGCTTTACCGGCTACCAGGCACTTGGCCTTGCCGCGAGCGCCCCGACCGACACAGATTTCCGCGGCGGCATGAAGGCTGCCGACAGCATTTCAGCGCTTGCCGACCCGGCCGTCACCGTTTGGGAAACGCCGTTCCAGAGCGATATCCATGGCATGGTGCTCGCAGCCGACGAAACGGAGGGCAAGACGGCCGCACTGGCCGCAAAGGTCAAAGAGCTCATCGAAGACGCGGGCGGCACCATCGTCCACGTCCAGCATGGTCGGGCCTTGAAAAACGCGCGCGGCGACGGCATCGAGAACTTCGGCTATGTCGACGGCCGCAGCCAGCCCCTGATGCTGCAGGAAGACATCGACGCCGAGACCTCCGCCACAGGCTCGTCGCGCTGGGACCCGGGCTTTCCGCTCAAGCTGGCGCTGGTCGACGACCCCGGCGTGACCGACACGTTCTCCTTCGGCAGCTTCTTCGTGTTCCGCAAACTCGAACAGGACGTGCGCGGATTCAAGACGCGAGAGCAGGAGATTGCGGACGTGCTCGAGCTCGAAGGCGAGGACCGCGAACTCGCCGGCGCGATGATCGTCGGCCGCTTCGAAGACGGCACGCCAGTGACGCTCTCCAAAGACGCACGGGACGACGATCCACCGAATAACTTCAACTACGACGGCGATGCCGGCACGCGTTGCCCGTTTCATGGCCACATCCGCAAGACCAACCCGCGCGGCAGCGGCAACGCCGAGACGCCGGCGCTCGAACGCATGCACCTGATGGCGCGACGCGGCATTCCGTACGAAGACGTCAAACGCGATGTGCATCCGTCGGAGCTGCCCGATTCCGGCAGCCTGGCCGAGTTCACCGCCGACGTGGCGCCCTCGTTGCCGACAGGTGGCGTGGGCCTCCTTTTCATGGCCTACAACCACAAGATTGGCGACCAGTTCAAATTCACCCAGCAAACCTGGGTCAACCTCACGCAGTTTCCGCTGCAGCCCGGCAGCCCGCACGGCATCGATCCGGTCATCGGCCAAGGGCCCAACAATCCGGGCGACCAAAAGCTGCCCAAGACCTGGGACGACACAGCGGAAGGCTTTGCCAACAATGCGCCGTTCGCAGGTTTCGTGAAGATGAAAGGCGGCGAGTACTTCTTTTCGCCCAGCCTGACCTTCCTGAAGAATCTCTAGGCGGTCGTCTGGGTGCGTGTCAGGGAGCCGTTGATCAGGGCGCAGTCGCCGGCGTCGCGGCCACAGTCGGCCAGGCGACTTCGCTGGCGACGCGTGGCTTGCCTATAGGCGCCGCTGCCTTGCCGGTCTTGATGGCTTCCATGTCGGCTTCGCTCGGGTACTGGTCCATCAACCAGTAGTCGAACACCCGGCGCGCGATGGGGGCTGCGGCACCGGCGCCCCAACCTGCGTTTTCGACCACCACCGCCACCGCGATTTTCGGGTCATTGGCAGGCGCGAACGCCATGAACAAAGCGTGGTCGCGCTGGTGCTCTTCGAGGGACTTGGCGTTGTACTTCGTGTTTTGTGCCTGCGTCACGGCCTGCGCGGTGCCGGTCTTGCCTGCTGCAACGTAGCCTGCGCCGGCGAACACACTGCGCGCCGTGCCGGCCGAGATCACTGCCATCAATCCGTCGCGCACCACCGACACGTTGGCAGCGCTGAAGCCGAGGTTGATGGCCGGCGGCTGCACCACCGACGTCATCTGGCCGGTGACCGTGTCACGCGTGCCCAGCACGAGATGCGGCTGGTGCTTGATACCGCCTTCGGCAACGATCGAGGTGGCCTGCGCCAGCTGCAGCATCGTGAAGCTGTTGTAGCCCTGGCCGATACCGAGCGAAATCGTTTCACCGGCGTACCACTTCTTGGCCTCGGGCCGCTTGTAGGCGTTGCGCTTCCACTCCTGACTCGGCAGCACGCCGCGCAATTCGCCACTCAGATCGATGCCGGTGATCTGCCCGAAGCCGAGCGGCTTCATGAAGTCGTGAATCAGGTCGACGCCCATCTCGTTGGCGAGCGAATAGAAATAGATGTTGCTCGACAGCTGGATGGCGCGCCGCATGTCGACGCCGCCCAGGTTGCCTTCGGGGCTGCCGAAGCGGTGCCCGGCAAAGTTGTAGTAGCCGGGGTCGTTCACGATCACGTTCGGCCCGCGCTTGCCGGTCTGCAGGGCGGCCAGTGCCATGAAGGGCTTGTAGGTCGAGCCGGGCGGGTAGGTGCCGCGCAGCGCGCGGTTCAGCAGCGGCTTGTCGAGCGACTCGCTGAGTTCTTTCCAGCTCTCGGTGTCGATGCCTTCGACGAACAGATTGGGGTCGAAGGTCGGCTTGCTGACGAAGGCCAGAACTTCGCCGGTCTTGGGGTCGATCGCCACCAGCGCGCCGCGCCGGTCCCCGAACATGTCTTCGACCATCTTCTGCAGCTTGATGTCGAGCGCCAGCATGACGGTGTTGCCTGGCGTCGCCGGATGGCCCGCCAATCGCCGCACAGCGCGACCACCAGCCGAGGTTTCCATTTGCTCGACGCCCGTCAGGCCGTGCAACTCTTTCTCGTAGCTTTGCTCGACGCCGAGCTTGCCGATGTATTCGGTGCCTTTGTAGTTGGCGAAGTCCTCGTCTTCCCAATCTTCCATCGCCGCTTTTTCGGTCTGGTTGATGCGGCCGATATAGCCGAGCACATGGCTCGCGATCTCGCCGTTGGGGTAGTTTCGAAAGAGCCGCGCCTTGATCTCGACACCCGGAAAGCGATAGCGCTGCGCCGCGAATCGCGCCACTTCTTCGTCGCTCAGGCGTGTGCGAATCGGCACCGAATCGAAGCTGCGCGAGTCTTCGCGCAGGCGCTTGAAGCGGCGTCGGTCGCGCGGCGTGACATCGACCACCTCGGCCAGGCCATCGATGGTCGCGTCGACATCCACAGCCTTCGACGGCGTGATCTCCAGGGTGTAGGCCGAGTAGTTCGACGCCAGGATGATGCCGTTGCGGTCGAGGATGAGGCCCCGGTTGGGCACCACCGGCACAACGGCCGTGCGGTTATTTTCAGCCTGTTCGGCCAGGTCTTCGTGCCGCACGACTTGCAGGTACACGAGCCGCATGCACAGCAGGCCGAAAGCCACCAGCACCGCGAGCCCGGTGACGATGACGCGGCGCTTGAAGCGCGCGACCTCGGCAGCGACGTTGCGTATTTCAGTCATGGGGCGATTGAGCTTAGGTGGGATGCCACGTCAGGGCAAATCGAAGGCAGATCGAACAGGCTCGAGCGTTGCTCACAGCGGACGGTTGGCGTCGGGCTCGGGCGTGCGACGCTGGGGTGCCAGCAACAGCAGGCTCGCCAACGGCCAGAGGATGGTTTCGATGACCGGCGACACCATCAGGTTCCACCCGGGGAACACGCCGCCACCGATCATGCGAATGGCCAGTTCGATGACGTGCGACAGCGCGAAGAGCGGCAGCACTTGCAGCGCCTGCGAGGCCACCGGATACCAGAGCAGGCGCCGATGAATCGCGATCGCGAAGTAGCCCAGCGTGGTGTACGACAACGCATGCTGGCCGAGCATCGCCGATTGATGCACGTCCATCACCAGGCCGAAAGCGAACGCGACGCCGATGCCGATGCGGGTCGGCTGGTGCACGCTCCAGAAGACGATGGCCAGCGCCAGCAGGTCGGGCGTCCACGCCGCGCGCCCGATCGGGATCATGTTGAGCAGCAGCGCCACGAACAGGCTGGTCCACATGAAAAGCGGACTGAGGGGGAGCAGCAACTGCTGCTGGCCGGGTCGCATGATCATGGTTGGCGCTCCTTGGGTTTCGGCTTGGCGGCGGGCTTCTTCTCAGCTGCTTTTTCCGCTGCCTTGTCGGCCTTTTTCTTTGCGGCCGCCGCAGCCGCTGGCGCGGCGGACGGTGCCGGCTTTGGCGGCGTGTTGGCACCGGTCGGCGCCAGCACCAGCACATAGCGCGCCGAGCTCACACGGGCCAGTGGCAGGCAATGGATGCGCGCGAAAGCGGAGTCGGCGCGGCGCTCGATACGGTCGATCTTCGCGACCGGCAAGCCCGCCGGATAGACGCCGTCGACGCCGCTGGTCGACAGCAGATCGCCCTCTTGCAAGTCCGAGTTCGCGGCCATGAAGCGCAGTTCGAGCCCGCCGCCGTGCGCATTGGCATCGCCGAACGCCACGCTGCGCGCGCCGGTGCGGGTGTTTTGTACCGGAATCGCCAGGTCGCGATCGATCACCAGCGTGATCTCGCTGGTGAAGGGCTGCACCTGCGTAACCTGACCCAGCACCCCGTGCTCGTCGATGACCGGCGAGCCCGCGGCAATGCCGTGCGTCATGCCCTGGTCGATCACGACTTTGCGGGTGTAAGGGTCGGCTGCGTCATAGAGAACCTCGGCCGCACGCGATGGCGTCGGCGTGCTCGCGCGCAGTTCGAGCAACGACCGCAGCCGCGAGTTTTCTTGCAACAGGGTGTCGGACTGGCTGGCGCGCTCGGACTGCACCGCCAGCGCCTTGCGCGCATCGGATTCGCCGCTCTGCGCCGTTTGCAGATCTTCGAGGTAACGACCGCCGCCGACCATCGCCTGCACCGGTTTCAGTGCCAGCCACTGCACCGGATACAGCACGGCACCGATGGCCGCGCGCAGCGGTTGCACGATGTGGAACCGGGCATCGGCCACCATCAGGAACAGCGCTAGCGCGCTGAAAAAGACCAGCTTGCTGAGTGCCGACGGCCCCTGGTTGAAGAGGGGCGGGGCGGTGCGGTCAAGGGTACCGAGCGGCATGGCGCTTTATGCCACACGAGTGGCTTGTTTCAGGGCTGCCGTGGAGCCGGCTTTGCCGGGACGCTGGCAGCGTCCCCGGCCGGGGGTGGGAGCGCGACACGAACTGCGCGCGACCTGGGCGCGAGCGACCTCACTCCGACGTGAAGATGCTTCCAAGACGGTCCATGCGCTCCAGGGCGATGCCGCAACCGCGCACCACGCAAGTCAACGGGTCTTCGGCGACGAGCACAGGCAGACCGGTTTCCTCGGCCAGCAGGCGATCAAGATCGCGCAGCAGCGCACCACCACCGGTCAACATCATGCCGCGCTCGGCGATGTCAGCGCCCAGTTCGGGCGGAGTCTGTTCCAACGCGTTCTTCACGGCCGAAACGATGTTGTTGAGCGGATCGGTCAGCGCTTCCAGCACTTCGTTGCTGCTGATGGTGAAGCTGCGCGGCACGCCTTCGGACAGGTTGCGGCCCTTGACTTCCATCTCCTTGACTTCGGAGCCCGGGAAGGCTGACCCGATGGTCTTCTTGATGACTTCGGCCGTCGGCTCGCCGATCAGCATGCCGTAGTTGCGGCGGATGTAATTGATGATGGCCTCGTCGAAGCGGTCGCCACCGACGCGGACGCTGCCTTTGTAGACCATGCCGCCGAGCGAAATCACACCGACTTCGGTGGTGCCGCCGCCGATGTCGACGACCATCGAGCCCGACGCTTCCGACACCGGAAGGCCGGCACCGATCGCCGCGGCCATCGGCTCTTCGATCAGGTAGACCGACGTGGCGCCGGCCGCTTCAGCCGCGTCCTTGATGGCGCGGCGCTCGACCTGGGTCGAACCGCAGGGCACGCAGATGATGATGCGCGGACTCGGCGTGAACAGCGTGCGCGGATGCACCATCTTGATGAACTGCTTGATCATCTGTTCGGTGATCACGAAGTCCGCGATGACGCCGTCTTTCATCGGGCGGATCGCCTCGATGTTGCCCGGCACCTTGCCAAGCATGGCCTTGGCCTCTCGCCCGACCGCTTGAATGACCTTCTTGCCATGCGGGCCGCCTTCGTGGCGGATGGCGACTACAGATGGCTCGTCGAGCACGATGCCCTTGCCGCGCGCGAAGATCAGGGTGTTGGCCGTACCGAGGTCAATTGCGAGATCGGTAGAAAAATACCGACGGAAAGTACCGAACATGAAGGGGTCCTCTGCGGGCACGGCATGCGCTTCGGCATGGCATCGCCCTTGGTTTGACAGGTGAAATTGAGGGCTTTTGCGGCAAATGCCGGCGCGTTCGCGGGGGTTGCGGCAAAGGCGGGATAATAACCGAATCCCCTGTCTTTTTCACGTTTGCACGCCCCTCAAGGGTGCAATGCCACCGGTGCTTTCACCGGACCAAGCCACTCTCCCGATGTCACTTTCCGCTTCCGATATTGCGCGCATCGCTTCGCTGGCGCGCCTGCAACTCGCCCCCGACGAGAGCGAGCGCTTGCAAGGCCAGATCAACGGCTTTTTCGAACTGGTCGAGCGGATGCGCGCCGTCGACACCGCCGGAATCGAGCCCTTGGCGCATCCGGTGGCCGCCATCGAAGACATCACGCTGCGCCTGCGCGACGACGTGGTGAGCGAGCCGAACAACCGCGAAGCCAATCAAAGAAGTGCCCCCGCCGTCGAGGCAGGCCTGTTCCTGGTGCCGAAGGTGATCGAATGAGCGGCAAGCAGATTCACGAAAAAGGCGTGGCCGAGCTGGCGCGGGCACTCGCCGCACGCGAAGTCTCGGCCGTCGAAGCCGCGCAACACTTTCTCGGTCGCATGAAGTTGCATGAAGCGCTCGGCGCCTTCGTCGCGGTCGACCCGGAGGTCACGTTGACCCAGGCCCGTGCAGCCGATGCATCGATTGCGGCCGGCAACGCACCCGCGCTCGCCGGCGTGCCGATCGCGCACAAAGACATCTTCGTGACGCTCGACTTCCCGACCACCGCGGGCTCAAGCATCCTGGCCGGCTACCGATCCCCTTTCGATGCGACCGTGGTGCGCAAGCTGGCCGAGGCCGGCACCGTGACGCTCGGCAAGCTCAGCTGCGACGAGTTCGCCATGGGCTCGGCCAACGAGAACGTCGCCGTGCCTGCGGTCGGCCACGACAAGGCCGTGCCGGTGCACAACCCGTGGGATCGGGCGCGCATTCCGGGTGGCTCGTCCGGCGGCAGTGCCGCGGCCGTGGCGGCACGACTGGCACCGGCCGCCACCGGCACCGACACCGGCGGCTCGATCCGCCAGCCCGCATCTTTCTGCGGCGTGACCGGCATCAAGCCGACCTACGGCCGCGCCTCGCGCTATGGCATGGTGGCTTTTGCGTCGAGCCTGGATCAGGCCGGCCCGATGGCCCGCTCGGCTGAAGACTGCGCCTTGCTGCTGTCGGCCCTGTGCGGACCCGATCTCGACCGCGACTCGACATCGATCGACCGCCCAGCCGAGAACTATTCGCGCTCGCTCGATGCTTCGCTCGATGGCCTGCGCATCGGCGTGCCCAAGGAGTTTCTGGGCGACGGCGTCGCGCCCGGCGTGCGCGCTGCGGTCGATGCAGCACTTGCCGAATACGAGAAGCTAGGTGCCCGCCGCGTCGAGGTGAGCTTGCCGCGCACCGAGCTGTCGATCCCGGTCTACTACATCATTGCCGCGGCCGAAGCCTCGAGCAACCTGAGCCGCTTCGACGGCGTCAAGTTCGGCCATCGCGCCAAGCAGTACAGAGACCTGGCCGACATGTACGGCAAGACGCGCGAAGAAGGCTTCGGCGACGAGGTCAAGCGCCGCATCATGATCGGCACCTACGTACTGAGCCACGGTTACTACGATGCTTACTACTTGCAGGCGCAAAAAGTGCGCCGCATGATCGCCGACGACTTCCAGCAGGCCTTTGCGCAATGCGACGTCATCGCCGGCCCGGTGGCACCCACGGTCGCGTGGAAGTTCGGCGAGCATGGCAACGACCCTGTCGCCGACTACCTGGCTGACATCTTCACCCTCCCCGCCTCGCTTGCCGGCCTGCCGGGCATGAGCCTGCCGGCCGGTTTCGATGGGCACATGCCCGTTGGCCTGCAATTGATCGGCAACTATTTCGGCGAAGCGAAGTTGCTGAATGCAGCGCATCGTTTTCAACAAGCGACCGATTGGCACACACGTACGCCGGAGGGCTTTTGAGATGAGCCAACCCGTGATGAACTCTTTCGAACAGATGCAGGAAGGCCGACCGACCGGCCCGCTGGTGCGTGGCTACGAAGTCATCATCGGCTTCGAGACGCATGCGCAGTTGTCGACTGCCAGCAAGATCTTCAGCCGTGCCTCGACCGCCTTCGGTGCCGAGCCCAACACGCAGGCCTGCGCGGTCGATCTGGCGCTGCCGGGCACGCTGCCGGTCATGAACAAGGGCGCAGTCGAACGCGCCATCAAGCTCGGCTTGGCGCTCGGCGCGACCATCGCGCCGCGCAGCGTGTTCGCGCGCAAGAACTACTTCTACCCCGACCTGCCCAAGGGCTACCAGATCAGCCAGTTCGAGATTCCGGTGGTGCAGGGCGGCGAGGTGACTTTCTTCGTAGGCGACGAATCGAAAACCGTGCGCCTGGTGCGCGCGCACCTCGAGGAAGACGCGGGCAAGTCGCTGCACGAGAACTTCATCGGCCAGTCGGGCATCGATTTGAACCGTGCGGGTACCCCGCTGCTCGAAATCGTGAGCGAGCCCGACATGCGCTCGACCGCCGAGGCCGTGGCGTATGCGAAAGAGCTGCACAAGATCGTGACGTGGATCGGCATCTGCGACGGCAACATGCAGGAAGGCAGCTTCCGTTGCGACGCCAACGTGTCGGTGCGCAAGCCCGGCCAGCCGTTGGGCACGCGACGCGAGATCAAGAACCTGAATAGCTTCAAGTTCATGCAGCAGGCGATCGACTACGAGATTCGCTGGCAGATCGAAGAGATCGAAGATGGCCGCAAGGTACAGCAGGCAACCATTCTTTTCGACCCCGACTCGGGCGAGACGCGCGCCATGCGGACCAAGGAAGACGCGGCCGACTACCGCTACTTTCCCGATCCGGACTTGCCGCCACTGGCAATTGCGCAAGACTGGATCGACCGCGTCAAGGCTGAGATGCCGGAACTGCCACGTGCGATGGCGGCGCGGTATGTGACGGAACACGGACTTTCCGATTACGACGCGGCGCAACTTACGCAGAGCACGGCACTGGCGCGCTACTTCGACGACACGGTCGCGGCAGGTGCTGCGCCAAAGCTCGCAAGCAACTGGATCACCGGCGAGATGGCAAAGCTGCTGAATGCGCAGGAAATCGGAATTCAAGAATCTCCGGTGAGCGCGACTTTGTTGGCGTCGCTCATTGGCCGCATTGCTGATGGAACGATCTCAAACAATGCAGCCAAAGAAATACTCAGCCTTCTGTGGGGCGCAGGAGAGATGAGTGGCGCTCCTGTGGCGGAGGCATATGTCGGCAGAGCAGCCGATTATTTAGCACGCGTCGATGCGCTGATCGAGGCCAAGGGCCTGAAGCAGATGAGCGATACAGGCGCCCTGGAAACCATCGTCGACGGCGTGTTGGCGACCAACCAGAAGAACATCGACGAGTACCGCGCCGGCAAAGAGAAAGCCTTCAACGCGCTCGTCGGTCAGGTGATGAAGGCCAGCCAGGGCAAGGCCAACCCGGCACAGGTCAACGCGCTCTTGAAGTCGAAGTTGAGCTAGCTCAGCAGAGCCGGCGCCCGCGAGAGCGTCGGCTATTTCGCCGTGCCGCCAGCGTCTGATGTCCAGAGTTGGCGCAGTTTGATTCGCTCATCATCGAAGCGCGAATTCACTCGCTTCTTCTCGTCTTCCTGGTCGCTGACAAAGCGGTTTTGCACCGCCATGCTCTGCACGTTGTCGTCGAGTTTGCGGCGCACGGCACCCGGGGCGCGGCCGATGTCGCTTTTGTAGAACTCGAGCTCTTCGTCGATTTTCTTGCGCTCGTCGGACAGCTCGGCCAGGCGCTTCTTTGCTGCCTGGGTCACAGCGTCGATCTGCACGAGTGCCTCGGCGCGCTCCCGGTTGTGCGCCGCGGCGTTGGGGTATCGGACCAGCAGCGCGCGTTCCCGTCGCCGCTCTTCGAGCTGGCGCGCCTGAAGCAGCGACTGCTGCCTCGCGCGCTCCTCGCGCTCGGCCGATTCTCGTGCGGTGTAAGTCGGCTCGACCGTGCGGCGCGTGGTGCCGCTCGGGTTGAGTTCGCGCTGCTCGCGGTCGATGCAATCGGCGATGGGGCGATCGGCGGTGATGATGCGGCCGCGCGAATCGGTGCAGCTGTAGATGCCGCCGCTCGGACCGCCCGAGTTGGCTGTCGTCTGCGCTGTCGCTGCGCCTCCAACGAGCAAAAGTACTGCCGACAAGATCGCGAGAAAATTATGTGTGCGCACCAGAAATCCTGTCTTTCAGCCGACCAAAAATGCTCAAGCGCCGTAGCGTTTTCGGTAAGCCATAACTCCCTCGCGATGAACGCCCAGCGAGGAGTCTGTGCGTTCCGAGAGGTAATGTAGCAAGTCGTTCAACGTGGAGATGGCCACCACCTCCATGCCAAGCTGATTGCGTACATATTGCACGGCGCTGTGGTCTACATCGATGCCGTTCTCCGTCGCCTTCTCCTGTCGGTCGAGCGCAATGACCACGCCGTGCGCGACCGCGCCGGCAGCCTCGATGGCCGCGATCGATTCGCGCACCGCAGTGCCGGCGGACATGACGTCGTCGACGATCAGCACGCGACCCGCAAGCGGCGCACCGACCAGCGTCCCGCCCTCGCCGTGGTCCTTGGCTTCCTTGCGGTTGTAAGCAAACGGCACGTTGCGGCCACGCCGGGCCAGCTCCGCCGCCACCGTCGCCCCCAATGGAATGCCCTTGTAGGCCGGGCCGAAGATCATGTCGAACTCGATGCCGCTTTCGATCAATCGGTCTGCATAGAATTCAGCCAGCCGCATCAGCTTGGCGCCATCGTCGAACAGGCCCGCGTTGAAAAAGTAGGGACTCATGCGACCGGCCTTGGTCTTGAACTCGCCGAAGCGCAGCACCCCGGAATCGATCGCGAACTGCACGAAGTCCAGCGCGACCGAACGGCCAGCCTCATTCAATTCAGTCAACTCAGCCATCGGGAATTCCTTTGTTCAAACTTACAAGCCTCAACCTCAACGGCCTTCGTTCGGCAACGACCAAGGGCGTGGCCAACTGGGTGGCCGAACTGGCGCCGGATTGTATTTGCATGCAGGAAATCCGCGTCCAGGCAAGCGATGTCGAAGGCCGATTCGAAGAAATGGCCAACCTGAAAGGCCACTTCCATTTCGCCGAGAAAAAAGGTTACGCCGGCACCGCGATCTACACGCGCCATGCGCCGAGCGACGTCGTCATCGGCTGGGGCGACGCCGAGTTCGATGCCGAAGGCCGTTACCTCGAGCTGCGCTTCGACACCCCTGCGCGCAAGCTGTCGATCATCAGCTGCTACTTCCCCAGCGGCAGCTCGGGCGAGGAACGGCAGGCGGCCAAGTTCCGTTTCCTCAAGGGCTTCTTTCCGCATCTGACCGCGTTGAAGAAAGAACGCGAGTTCATCCTGTGCGGCGACATCAACATCGCGCACCAGCAGATCGATTTAAAGAACTGGCGCGGCAACCAGAAGAACAGCGGCTTCTTGCCTGAAGAGCGCGCCTGGATGACGCGACTGCTCGATGCCGGCACCGAGGGCGCCGGACTGGTCGACGTCTATCGCATGCTGCAGCCCGAGACCACTGACGCGGCCTACACGTGGTGGAGCAACCGTGGTCAGGCCTATGCCAACAACGTGGGTTGGCGTCTCGACTACCACTTGGCGACGCCAGCGCTCGCTCACTTGGCACAGCACGAGTCGATCTTCAAGACCGTCAAGTTCAGCGACCACGCGCCGATCACCGTCGACTACGATTTTTCGCTTTGAAGATGTAAAAAGCCCCGAATTCAGGGGAAAGGTAAGCCGTTTGCATTAACTGCTGGCCGCAATTTTTCTCCCGAAATATTCCGTTGCATTTAGAGTTGGTCGCATGGCCCACCGCTATCACGCCGTTCAGGATCCAGCGCATTTTTGGCGCCAGTTTGGCGTTCAGCCGCCGGCCGTGGCGCCTGAAGTTCGCGTCCACGATCAAGGCGTGTTCGTCTGCCGACCGCGCACCGACGCGGCCCGCGGCGGCAAGCTACCTCGCTTTGAAGCCGCGACCGGCCGCTGGGGTTTGATCCCGCTGTTTTCACCGGACGGTCGTGACCGCCTTACGCATGAAGCAGCCAGCGAAACCGCCGCGACCGAACGCAACTTCTATCAGCCATGGAAACGCTCGCACCGCTGCGTGGTGGTTGCCGATGCGTTGTTCGAAACGACCGACACCGGCAGCGAAATTCGCATCGAGCGATTCGATGGCGCACCGTTTTGCATCGCCGGACTGTGGAATGGCTGGCGCTCGCCACAAGGCGCGTGTGTCGAGAGCTTTGCGCTGCTGACGATCGACGCCACCGAAGACGCGCTCATGCAGCAACTCAGGGGCGAACGTCCGCGGCGGCGCCCTGTGATCCTGCCCGACGGCTGGGTCGACGAGTGGCTCTATGCGCCCATCGAAGAAACATCGGCATTCCTTCGGCCGTATCCGCTGCAGATGTGGGTGACCGAAGTACCGATCGCACTGCCGAAGCAGACAACGTCGGTCGAGGCCGCCAGCTTCGGTTGAGCTTGGGCTCAGGCCAGTTCGAACAGAACGTCCTGGGCACCTTCCCACAGCACTTTGCGGCCGAGCGCCTGAAGTTGATCCCGCCCTTCGACGATCGTCAGGAAGTGATTGCCCGCCAGCGGCCCCATGCGGCTCGCGAAGCTGCACGGTCCATACGCCCAGATGATCTCGGTCTCGCTGTAGCCGCCCGGGTAGAACAGGATGTCGCCGCGTGATGGATGGGCGGTGTGATTCTCGAAGCCGACGCCCAACTGAAAGTCGCCGAGCGGAACCCAGCAGCCCTCGCCGCTCCATCGCACATGAATCAGCTTCTGCCGATACGGCAGCAGCTTGGCAAAAGCAGCCACGGTGAGCGGTGCGTCCGGATGGGTTTCGGCGACGAAGTGAAGGCCGCCGGCGGTGATGTCGAGTCGTGTCATGCGAGATTCAAAGATTGAGATATTGAAAGTGGGTCAGTCGCAGCAGCCGCCGAAGTGCCCGCTGCGATAGAACGGCGCGAGGTCCTCGGACAGCGCCTGTACCGTGCCGCGCCATGAAGCGCTGGCCGCATCGCTGGACACATCGCTGGACAGAGCCGCGCGCATTCGCGCCAACAACTCGGCACGCAAGGCCGTCTCGTCGATGCCGGTCACACGGCCGCCTTCGACCACGCAGCGGCCGGCGATCAACACCTGCGCGATGTGGCTGCCATTGCCGCGCGCCAACAACAGATCGAGCGGATCGATGTTGGAGAACAGCGCATCGTCGTCGAGCGCATCCCAATCGAGCAGCACGATGTCGGCCGGCGCGCCGGGCTCGATGCGTCCACCACTACGCAAGGCGCCCCCCACGCTGCGCGGACCGTGTCGCGCCGCAAAGCCCCACAGCTGATCGCGCGTCATCGTCGTGTCGAAGCCCCAGCCACGGTGCAGCGAATAGGCGAGCCGCATCTCGCGCAGCGCATCGTCGTCTTCATCGAACGCCATACCGTCGAGGCCCATCGCCACGCGACAGCCTCGCTTCAGCATCTCGGGCAGTGGCGCGATGCCCGACTTGAGGCCGAGGTTGGAGCTGGTGTTGACTGCGATGGTCACGCCGCGCTCGGCCAGCAGCGCCAGCTCGTCGCCGCGCGCCCAGGTGCAATGCGCCAGCGTGAGACGCGGACTCAACAAGCCGATGCTGTCGAGAAATTGAACGACGCCGCCGGGATGCGCCGCATCGGCCCATGCGCGCTGGTACTTGGTTTCCAGCAGGTGCATGTGCACGGGCCGGCCGGTGTCAGCGGATGCTTGTGCAATCGCTTCGAGCAACGGCGTGCTGCACCACTGCACGGCGGCCGGGCCGTACTGCACGGTGACGCAATCGCCATAGCCACCTTCGCTCACCATCGCAGCGACCTCGTCCACCAACGCGAGTTGCTGCGCCGGCGCCATCGGCTTGACCGACAGCCGCTGCGCGACCGCGTTGCGAATGCCCGGCCGCAGTGCCTTCAACACCGTCGCGTCGTCGCAATAGGCGATGCCGTTGCGGTCGCGCATCGCGATCGCGAAGCCGATGCGCACGCCGACATCACTCGCCGCCCGTGCCACCGCACGGGCCTCGTCGACATACGGCATGCCGCCCTGCACCCGCGTGTAGTGAACCATCAAATTGGCGACGCCGTGACGCACCGAGCGCGCAAAGGATGTGGCGGCGCACAGGTAAGGGTCGACGCCGGGCGCGAGGCCGAGGTAGGGGAGCCAGCTTTCGAGCGGCTGGTTGAAGGCGCCGAGAGTGGCGCTGCGGACGGTGCGGGCGTGGTCGTGGGCGTTGGACAGCGCCGGCAAGGCCAGCAGGCGACGCGCCGTGACTGCGGCGCCCAGTGCCTCCAGCGCATCGATCGATGCCACGCGACCGCCCGAAACTGCCACTCGCACATCGGCCTGCGCAGGCGCAGCGCCGGGGTCGGTCAACAGCCAGGCGCAATCAAAGCTTTGTCGGGTCGGCGTAGCGCCAGGCATCTGGGGTGTCGTCATTTCAGTGCGAATTGTGCGGGTCGAATCGCATGCCACGCCCAGGTTGGCGTTGCGCATCATGGCTTTCAGCTAGCGACCGCGAGGATCGCGGCGACCGGACCACCGCCCGCTGGCCCCTGGTGCTCGGCACCGCCCGAGACGTAGAGGGCAGTCTGGCCGACCACCGAGGCCAGCACGGCGCCGACCGCCGCGCGGGCATGCCGCGTGGCGTTGATGTCGGAGTCGTTCAGCATGGTGTGACGGGCGCCGCGCACCAGCCCACTTGGGCTGGCCTCGGCCTTGGCCAGCAGGTTGACCAGACGTGCCGCGATGGCATCGGCATCGCGCTCGGGGTCGAGCCCGAAGGCTTCGCGCAGCAGGCGGCGCACGCTGCTAGCATCGACCGCGTCCTGCATCACCGTGTGCGCGATGCGGTAAGCCGATGCGCTGCCGATGGCCTCGCCCAGCACGATGACGACGTTGCCTTCGAGCTCGATGCCGGCCGAACACGAGGCCCGTGCCGAATACAGCGCGCTGTCTTGCAGGATCGCCGCCTCATCGACTGCGGGCAATTCGCCGAGTGCCAGCCCGACGCCGAGCGCCGAGGCGCCACGCGACCATCCCATCGACTCATAGCTGTCACGCGTGACGGTCACTTCGCCGCGCAGTTGTGCCGCCAGCACCTTGGCGGATGTGAGCAACGGGCACTTGACCTGCACGAAGTGCACGTCGGCCGCATCGTCGATGCCCGCATCGTGCATCGCGGCCTGCACCGCTTCTGCCGTGGCCGCTACCTGCGCTATGCGGCCGATCTCTTCGGGTGCGAAGGCGCGCGTGTGCGCCGTGCCGATCACCAGGCGCTTCTCGCCCGACACGCTCGCGGCATCGCTGACATCGATGAAGCCACGCGTGAACACCGTGAAGTGCGGCGAAAGCACGCCCTCGGTGCCGCCCGACATCACGAGCGCCACGCGGTCGTGCACCTGCGCCACCGTGCAGCGGAGATGCGGCGCGAGGAAGTGGCACCAGGCCGTGGCGGCGAAGTCGCGTGTGTGGTCGTTGACGCAGCCGTTGCCTTCGGTCTTGCCCATCACCGCGACGATGTGTGTCGGGTCGAGCCGCCCCGCGTCGATCAGCGCCTGTACGCCCGAAAGGTCCGCCGGACCACTGCATGACACGCGAAATACATCGACCTTCTGCGCCTTGCCAGATGATGTTGACGTGCTCACAGCGTGTACTCCAGCGCCGCCACCAGCGGCAGAGGGTTGAGCGGAATGCTGGGCGGCGTGGCGCCGATGGTGCTGACGAAACTGACATGGTCGGCATGGAGTTGCCATGCGTTGTGCGCGACGGGGCCGAACGACGCCGTTTCGGGCAGCGTCGGCGCCAAATTGGGGCGTGGGGAGCGCGCGGAGGCTTTCATGCCCATCGCCTTGCAGCCGCCGTGCCAATCAGCGCTTCGCCTTGTCGCTTTATCGCAATCTCTGAATCACGCCGTCCCGCAGTTGCCCGGCCATGCGTCGTTCAAGCCATCCTCAGTGCGTGTCGTGGCCGACGCGATCCAACTAAAAAGCCCGCACTTCGCCGCGCGGCACGAAGCGGCCCATACCGGCGCGCCCCAGCCACTGCGGCCCATCGACGATCAGCTGGCCGCGGAGAAATACCTTTTCGACGCGACCGCGCAGCGTGCGTCCCTCCAGCAAGGTGTAGTCGCAATGGCTGTGCAAGTGCTCCGCGTGGATGGTCTGGCTGGCGTTGGGGTCGAACAGCACCACGTCGGCATCGCTGCCGACGGCGATCGTGCCTTTCTTCGGAAACAGACCGAACAGCTTGGCCGGCGTGGTCGCGGTCAACTCGACGAAGCGATTCAGCGACAGCTTGCCCTGCATCACGCCGATGTCGAACAGGCTGACCAGGCGCGTTTCAATGCCGGGGGCACCGTTCGGAATTTGCGAGAAATCATCCTTGCCGCGCATCTTCTGCAGGCGGTAGCCGAGGTGGCCCTCTTTCATGCAGAAAGGGCAATGGTCGGTGGCGATCACCTGCAAGTCGTCGTAGCGCAACGCCCGCCACAAATGCTTCTGGTTGTCGGCGCTGCGCAGCGGCGGCGTCATCACGTACTTGGCGATTTCCAGGTCGTCGCTTTGGTACACCGAATCATCGAACAACAGGTAGTGCGGACAGGTTTCGGCAAACACCGGGATGCCCTCGGCGCGCGCGGTGACGATGTGCTTGAGCGCCTCGTTGCTCGACACATGGACAAAGTAAATCGGCGCCTGGGCCAGCTCGGCCAGCCGGATGCCGCGGTGCGTCGCCTCGCCTTCCAGAATGGCCGGACGGGTCAGTGCGTGATAGCGCGGCGAGGTGTGGCCCGCCTCCAGCGCCTCCTGGATCAGCAGGTCGATCACCGTGCCGTTTTCCGCGTGCAACGCCACCATGCCGCCATCCGCACCGACCTGGCGCAGCATCCGAAAGATGGACGCATCGTCGGCCATCATCACGCCGGGGTAGGCCATGAACATCTTGAAGCTGGTCACCCCCTCGTGGTGCATGGCGTGCCGCACGTCTTGCAGCACCTGGGCGTCGACCCGCGTGACGATCACATGCAAGCTGTAGTCGACCGCGACTTGCGACTCGGCACTGCGCTGGGTGCGGGCGATCGCCCCGAGCGGCGAATCGGTCGCGGTTTGCAGCGCGAAGTCGACCACGGTGGTGGTGCCGCCAAATGCCGCGGCCTTGGTGCCGCTGGCAAAGGTGTCGCAGGTCACCGTCGGGCCGATCACGTTTTCCAGATGCACATGGGTGTCGACGCCGCCGGGCAGCACATACAGGCCGGTGGCGTCGATCACCAGCACATCGCCGCCGACTTCCAGCGCGTGACCGATGGTGTGGATCAAGCCGTCTCGCATCAGCACGTCGGCCACGTAGTCGTCGCTGGCGGTGATGACGCGACCATTGCGAATCAGGGTGACGGAGCGGGTGCTGGGCATGGTGAAGGTGGGTGGTTAAGGGCCCGCTTCAGTTTGCAAAATCCGTACCCGACCTGGTGGCGCCGCAGCACTGGCGTCACCGACAACGCAGAGCGCGATCTAGCAACAATCGCTCAGGTACCGGGTCAGCGACTCTTGCACGCGTTGCGGTTCCAGGCCGCGCACGATGACGACCAGCCGCGACTGGTGGTCGTCGCTCGGCCAGCGCGCCAGATGCGTCGGCGGATGCACCAACTGCTGCACGCCGTGCACCACCACCGGGGCCTCGGCCCCTTCTACATTGAGCAGGCCTTTGACGCGCAGCACCTGGGTGCCGTGGGCATGCAACAGCAGCGACAGCCAGACGCTGAAGACGGTCCAGTCGACGGCCTCGGGCAAGTCCAAGGCAAAGGCCACGATGTCGCGATGCACGTTGGCGTCCGCGGCGGCAGGCCCTCCGGGCGCAGCCAGCGCCAGGTAGTTGCGTTGGCGGCCGGCTTGCAACCAGCTGGCGACTTCTTCGGTCTTGCCCGCAACATCGAAGACGTCAGCGCCCAGGATGGCGCGCGCGTCCAGCTGCGTGGGGTCGAGCGCCAGACACAGCGCGCTCGGGTTGACCTGGGCCAGCTGCAGCTGCAACGCCGGTAGCAACGCGGGGTCAACGATGTCGAGCTTGGTGAGCACCAGGCGGTCGGCCAGCGCCACCTGCTTTTGGCACTCGGGGTACTGCGCCAGACTGCCCGCGCCGTGGACCGCGTCCACCGTCGTGATCACATTGCCGACACGGAAGTGGTGCTGCAGCACTCGGTCGTACATCACGGTGGCGAGCACCGGCACCGGATCGGCCAGGCCGGTGGTCTCGATGATGAGCCGCACAAACGCCGGTATCTCGCCGCGCTCGCGGCGCTCGTACAGGTCCCGCATGGCGCTCGCCAGGTCGCCGCGGATGGTGCAGCAAATGCAGCCCGACTGCAGCAAGACGATGTCGCCCTCGATGCGGTCGACCAAATGGTGGTCGATGCCGATGTCACCAAACTCGTTGATCAACACGGCGCAGTTATTGAACAACGCGTCGCGCAGCAGCCGGTTCAGCAGGCTGGTCTTGCCGGAGCCCAAAAACCCGGTCAGCACATTGACGGGAATGCGCTCGGTCATGGACCCGCGCGGAGCGTGTCGGCCTGCGCCAGCGGGTCCACGCTGCGTCCGGTGATCTCCTGCACGGCCTGCCAGACATGGGGCAGGCTATCGACCACCTGTTGCTTGCCCGTGGGACCGGCCACCAGATAGAAGCGCCCTTGCCAGTCGCTCACAGTGACGCGGGCGTTGGCCAGCACTCGGTTGATGACCCGGATGCGCTTGGCCCGCTCGGCCCGGCGCGTCGGCGCCGATGCGCCTTGAATGCGGCCCGCGCCGCTGCTCCAGTGTTCCTCGCCGCCGAGCGAGCCGCAGACGCCGCACATGCTGTCAGGGACTCAGGCTTTGACGCGAGGATGGCGCGTCGCAAAGTCGTTGGCCATCTCGTCCATCGTGACAAAGCGCACCCCCGGATGCGACTTGATGTACGCAAACAGACGCTCGAGCATCAGCAGCACCTGCGGCCGCCCGGCCACGTCGGGGTGGATGGTGATGGGGAACACCGCGTAGTCCATTTCGCGGTAGACCCAGTCGAACTGGTCGCGCCACATTTGCTCGATGTCGCGCGGGTTGACGAAGCCATGGCTGTTCGGCGACTTCTTGATGAACATCATGGGCGGCAGGTCGTCCAGGTACCAGTTGGCCGGAATTTCAATCAGGTCGCTCTCGACGCCGCGCTGCAGCGGCACCATCCACTCGTCAGGCTTTTTGCTGTAATCGATCGGCGTCCAGCTGTCGCCCACCCGCACGTAGTAGGGCGAAAAGTCGTTGTGCATCAGCGAGTGGTCGTACTTGATGCCTTTTTTCACCAGCAACTCGTTGGTGACTTTGGAGAACTCCCACCACGGCGCAACATAGCCGGTCGGGCGCCGGCCCGAGAGCTGCTCGACCAGTGCGATGCACTTGTCCAGCACGGCTTCTTCCTGTCCTGGCGTCATGGCGATCGGATTCTCGTGCGAATAGCCGTGAATACCGATCTCGTGGCCAGCCTCGGCCACCGCCTTCATCTGCGCCGGAAAGGTTTCAATCGAGTGGCCCGGAATGAACCAGGTGGTCTTGATGTCCATGCGCTCAAACAGCTTGAGCAAGCGCGGCGCCCCGACCTCGCCGGCAAACAGGCCGCGAGAAATATCGTCCGGCGAATCTTCCCCACCGTACGACCCCAGCCAACCGGCCACGGCGTCCACGTCGACCCCGAAGCCACACAAAATCTCTTTCGCCATCGTCTTTGCTCCTGAAAAAAATCAACCTGAAAGCGGCGTTTGCATCGCGGGACGCCACGCGCCTGTATGGGAGTTCAACCGGCTGCGTGCCGCGCCATGTGCACCTGGTGCAGCGTGATCTTTCGCACCTCCGCCTGGCTCGTCTCGATGTGCGCGCGCAACAGCATCGCTGCCTGGTCGCCGCGGTTCGCACGCACGGCTTTCAGGATCTTCGCGTGCTCGTCGTACGTCGCGTCGATGCGCGGCTGCTTGGTGAAGTCGAGGCGCCGGATGATGCGGATGCGGTCGGTCACATCGCGGTGCACGCGGGCCATCTCGGTATTGCCTGCGGCGGCGACCAGCGCGCAATGAAACTCCTCGTCCCACTGCGCGACCTGCGTCGCATCTGTGCTGCGTTGCGCGGCGGGTACCAGCCAGATGGCGACCAGCGTGTCGAGCATGGCGCGGTCGATGTGGCGGTCGGTTTCGCAAAGGCGATGTGCGGCCGTGGTCTCCAGCACCATGCGCAGGTCGTAGAGCTGTTCGAACTGGTCGAAGTCGAAAGGCAGCACGCGCCAGCCGCTCCTGAACAGCACCTCGACATAGCCTTCCTGCTGCATGCGAAACAGCGCCTGGCGCACAGGCGTCCGCGAGACGCCAAGCCGCTCGCTGATCTCGTTTTCAGTGAAGCGGTCGCCAGGCACCAAACGGAACTCGGCGACGTCGCGCTTCAGCTGCGCGTAGACCTCGTCGGCGCGGGTGCGAAACGGCACCGGAACAGGAACGACGATGGGGTCCGGTGTCGATGCAGCGGCAGCCGCAGCGACCGCAGCAGCGGAGCCGATAGGACGAGCGGCGCGCGTGACAGGAGTACGGACGGTAGACACCGCGGAATGTTAGTCGCTGAAGGTGCCGCGCAAAACAGTCAACACTGCATTGCTCGGTGCGGTCCAGCCCACGATCGCGCCCTGGGCGCGAATCATGTCGATGGTCGCCGCCTTGAATGCGGGGAAGTAGCTCTCGGTGCAGTCTTCGAGCAGCAGCCCGTTGTAGCCGCGGTCGTTGGCTTCGCGCATGCTGGTCTGCACGCACACCTCGGTGGTCACACCGCCGAAGAGCAGGTGCGTGATGCCGCGGTTCTGCAGGATCTCGTGCAGCCCGGTCGCATAGAACATGCCCTTGCCCGGCTTGTCGATGACCAGCTCGCCTTCGACCGGCGCCAGCGCGTCGATGATCTGGTTGCCGGGCTCGCCCTTGACGAGGATGCGGCCCATAGGCCCTGGGTCGCCGATGCGCAGAGTCGGGTTGCCACGGCTCAACTTGGCGGGGGGGCAGTCCGACAGGTCGGCCTCGTGCGACTCGCGTGTATGCACTACAAGACCGCCCGCTTCACGCCAGGCTTTCAACATCGTCTGCGTCGCGGGCACGATGGCTTCGAGCAGCGCAACGTCGTTGCCGAGCGTCTCGCCGAAGCCGCCGGGCTCGATGAAGTCGCGCTGCATGTCGATCAGCACCAGGGCCGTGGTGTCGATGTCGAAGTCGTAGGCAAAGGGGTTGGCTTCCACGCGCATGGTGTGCTTCTCGGTTGGTTAGTGGTGCCCGCCGCCCATGTGCGCGCCGAGCACGTGCCGCTCGGCCGTGGCCGCAGGCGTCTCGAACACGACGCGGCCTTCGCTCATGACCACGATGCGATCGGCCAGCTCCAGCAACTCGTCGAGGTCTTCGCTGATGAGCAGCACCGCGCCGCCCTTCTCGCGCACCTGCACGATGCGCGCGTGGATCTCGGCCACGGCAGCGAAGTCGAGCCCGAACACCGGGTTGGCCGCGATGAGCACGTTGATGTCGCCGGCCAGCTCACGGGCCAGCACGGCGCGTTGCACGTTGCCGCCGGACAGGCTGCGAATAGGAGCGCCCTCGCCTTGCGTCTTGACGCCGTACTCGCCGATCCACTCACGCGCGCGGCTGCGCCACACGGGAAAGTTCAGGATGCCGCCGCGTGCCAAAGGCGCTTGATCGAAGTCGCGCAGTGCCATGTTCTCGGCCACGCTCAAGTCGGCGACGCAGGCATTGCGCAACGGTTCTTCGGGCAGGCTGCGCACTTTGAGTTCGCGGTTCTCGTCACGCTTGGCGCTGTAGGGCTGGCCCATCACCGTGACCTTGCCCGACAGCCGTGCACGCTGGCCGACCAATGCCTCGACCAGCTCGCGCTGACCGTTGCCCGACACGCCAGCGACACCGAGGATTTCGCCGGCGCGCACCGACAAACTCAGGTCGTGCAACGCCAGCGTGCCGCGGTCGCCCATGGCTTGCAGGTTCTCGACATTCAAGGCGATCGGCGCGTTGCTTGCCAGCGCCTTCATCGTGTGGAGTGCGCGGCCGGTCGGCGCGACCGTTTCCAGCTCGGCCGGCGCATCGCCTTCGGGCGGTGGCGCCACGCCTTCGCCCGCCTCGCCCATCATGGCCGCAGCCAATTGCGCCGGGCTGGTTGCGTCGACGCGGCAGTGGTGCACCGCCTTGCCGCGGCGCAGCACCGTCACGCTGTCGGCATAGGCCATCACTTCGCGAAACTTGTGCGTGATGATGAGCACGGTACACATGCCGCTCCGCGCAAAGTCGCGCACGTGGCCCAGCACTTCATCGGCTTCTTGCGGCGTCAGTACCGAGGTCGGTTCGTCCAGGATCAACAGACGCGGCCGCAAGTACAACTGCTTCAACAGCTCGAGCTTCTGCTTTTCTCCGGCCGCCAACGACGAAGGCGTGACGTCGAGGTCAAGGCTGAAGGGCGTGGTCGCGAGAAATGCCTTGAGGTCGGCGCGCTTGGCTTTCCAGTCGATCAGCGCCGGCGTCTTGCCGCCGGCCAGCAACAGGTTCTCCGCCACCGTCATGCCCGGTGCCAGCGTGAAGTGCTGATAAACCATGCCGATGCCCAAAGCGCGCGCGACGATCGGGTTGGCGATGTCTTGTTCCCGGCCGTCGATGAGGATGCCGCCTTCTTCAGCCCGCTGAAAGCCCGCCACGCACTTCACCAGCGTGCTCTTGCCCGCGCCGTTTTCTCCGAGCAACGCGTGCACCGTGCCGGGCTCCACGTGCATCGTCACCGAGTCCATGGCGGTGAACGCGCCGAAGCGCTTGGTGAGCCGGTAGGTGTCGAGCATCAGCGCGCCGGTGCCTGCGGGCAATGCGCCGATGGGGTGCGAGCGCGCTGCGATATCGGCGAGTGCACTGAGCTTTGCGGCCATGCGGTCTTTCAGTTGTCGAGCGCGCCGACCGCGTGGATCAACGCCGTCGACGTGGCATGCGCACCGAACACGCCGCCCTGCATCGTGATCATCTTCAACGCCGCCAGGTGGTTGCCGTGGTCCGTGGCGGCCGTGCAGTCGGACAGCAGCAGGCACTCGAAGCCGCGGTCGTTGGCATCGCGCAGGGTCGTGTGCACGCACACGTCGGTCGTGATGCCGGCGAGGATCAGGTTCTCGATGCCGCGCGTGCGCAGGATCAGTTCCAGGTCGGTCGCATAGAACGAGCCCTTGCCCGGCTTGTCGATGACCACTTCGCCCGGCAGCGGCGCCAGCTCGGGGATCAGCTGCCAACCCGGCTCGCCGCGAATCAATATGCGGCCGCACGGTCCGTCGTCGCCGATGCCGACGCCGTTGGCGCCGATCTGCCGCGAGCGCCAGCGCTTGTTGGCAGGCAGGTCGGCGAGGTCGGGCCGATGCCCTTCGCGCGTGTGAATGATGTGAAAGCCGAGCGGCCGCAACACGGCCAGCAAGCGTGCGATCGGCGCGATGGGTGCCTGCACAAGCGCGAGGTCATAGCCCATCACATCGACATAGCCGCCCTTGCCGCAGAAGTCGGTCTGCATGTCGATGACGATGAGCGCCGTGTTGGCCGGCCGCAGGTCGCCGTTGTAGGGCCATGCGTAAGGCTCGGCCTCAATGTGCAGCGCTGGCAAAGTGGCGCTGTCGGTCATGAATCGAGAGCCCTCCGGTGTGCCGAGTCGGGGTCTTGCGGAATGTCGGGCAGCGAGGCGGGGAGTTGCGGCACGAGCGGATGCGTCTCGTGGCCCTTGTAGGCACGCAGCGGCTCCGCAAAGCCGCACGAGGTGCCGTCGACCACCTGCACCTGATCGCTCCAGGGCAGCTTGTAGTTACCGGCCGCCATGTCCTGCATGTAGGTGTAGGGGCAGTCTTGCGCCCCGCCCTTCACCGCCACGTAGCCACGGTGGTAGAGCTGGTAGATGTTGTTCTCGACGCCCCAGCCGGTGCGGGCTTCGCGCACGAGATCGGGCCGCAGTTCGCAAGTGATGATCTCGTCGACGCGGCTGCCGCCTTCGACCATCACCGTGCCGTCGAAGCTGCAGAACATGCCCTCGCCCATCGAGTCGAAGGAGCCGTCGCTACCGCACAGGCACACGCTCGCGGTGTAGGCCAGGTTGCAGAAGGCGTTGGCCTGGTTCGTGATCTTCCAGGCATGGCGGATCGGTGCGGTGTAGCCCGCAGTGCGCAGGATGATTTCAGCGCCCTTGTACGTGGCCTCGCGCGCCATCTCGGGGAACATGCCGTCGTGGCAGATGATGAGCGCGAGCTTGCTGCCGTTGGGGCCGTCGCACACCGGCACGCCGACGTTGCCGGGCTCCCACGGTTCGACCGGCACCCACGGATGGAGCTTGCGGTAGTAGAGCCGTATCGCACCCATGTCGTCGACGATGAGCCCCGTGTTGTACGGGTTACCGCCGGGGTTGGCTTCCATGATGGAGAAGCAGGCCCAGATGGTGTTGTCGACGCACGCTTGCCGCAGCGCCTTCACCTCGGGGCCATCGAGCTCGCACATGATCTCGGGCGAGGTGTCCATCGACAGCCCGTGCAACGAATACTCCGGGAATACGACGAGGTCCATCGTGCCCTGGTTGCGCCGCGCCTTGCCGACCATGTCGCAGACACGCTGCGTCTGCGCCGTGAGGTCGGCCTTGGTCTTGACCGTTGGCAACTGCAGTTGCACCAGACCGATGACGACGCCGTTCGCCGACTTGTTGAGACCACCGAAGCCGCTCATTTCAATGATTCCTATAAGGGTTGGCGCGCCGAACGATCAGCGCGTGGAAGACAACTCGCCCGGGCTGCCGATCGCGACACTGCCAGGCTTGCATGTGATGACCAGTATCACCAGCGTGAGTACGTAGGGCACCGTGTTGAAGAGGTGGTAGCCCCAGCCCACGCCGACCGATTGCAGCGCCGGCCCGATGGCGCCCGCACCGCCGAAGAGGAAGGCCGCGCCGACGCACCGCAGCGGGCTCCAGCGCGCGAAGATGACCAGCGCCACTGCGATCAAGCCCTGCCCGCTGGAGATGCCTTCGTTCCAGCTGCCCGGATAGAACAGCGTGAGCGACGCACCGCCGAGCCCCGCGATGAAGCCCCCTGCCGTGGTGGCCGCGATGCGAATGCCCGCCACCGAGTAGCCGAGCGCCCGCGTGGCGTTGGCCGAATCGCCCGCCATGCGCACCAGCAGACCGGCGCGCGTACGTGCGAAGCCCCACCACAGAAAGACCGCGAGCAAGAGGCCGATCGGCACCAGCGCGTTCAGCTGCAGCGCCGAGCGAACGACAGGGTTGTCGCTCCAGTCGCCGAGCGGGATCGCCGGGATCTGCGGCGCCTGCGGCTGGATCAGCGGCTTGCCGAGATAGAACGCGAGGCCGGTGCCGAAGAGCATCAATGCGATGCCGGTCGCCACGTCGTTGACGCCGTCAAGCGAGCACAACAAGCCGTGCAGCAAGGCGAGCGCCGCGCCGGCGCAGGCGCCGATCAACACGCCGAGCCAGGGTGAGCCGGTGAGATACGCACCGCCGAAAGCCGCCATCGCCGACAGCACCAGCACGCCCTCGAGGCCCAGGTTGATACGGCCCGATTTCTCGGTCAGGCATTCACCCAGGCTGACGAAAAGGAACGGTGCGCCAACGCGCAAAGCACCGCCGACGATGCCTGCGACAAGCGCCACCCACTGGTCGGCGGTCATGTTGAACGGGCAGCGGTCATGCAGCCTCCACGGTGTTGGTCTTCTTCGCCGAGGCCGCACCGAGCGTCTTCGCGCTCAGCTTCTTCCAGTCGATCATCCGGAGCCCTTCGCTCGCCAGGATCAGGACGAAAGCGATGCCCTGCAGTACCAGCACCGACGCATCGGGCAAGCCGAGCCGCCGTTGCAGCAAGCTGCCGGCCGCGCCGAAACCGCCGAACAGGATGGCGACCGGAATGACCGCGATCGGGTTGTGCCGCGCGATGAACGACACCAGGATGCCGGCATAGCCATAGCCCGCGATGAGCGACGCGTTGGCGTTGGTGTGCACCGCAGCGACTTCGACCGCACCGGCCACGCCGGCACACGCACCGCCGACCCCGCACGCAGCGAGGATCAGCTTCGTCGCAGGCAGCCCGACCAGCTGCGCGGTGCGCGGGTTGCCGCCGACCACGCGAATCGCAAAACCCGACGCGGTGATGCGCAGCCAGAGCCCGAGCCCGATGCAGGCGACGATGCCGATGACCAGACCCCAGTGAATGTCCGAGCCGCCGATGCCGCCGATGCGCAAGGCTTCGGGCAGCGGATAGGTCGACGGCTTGTTCAGGCTGGCCGGGTCGCGCAGCACGCCTTCGACCAGGTGCTTGAAGATGCCGATGGCGATGTAGGCCAGCAGCAGGCTGCTTATGGTTTCGTTGATGCCGCGGTACTGTCGCAACCAGCCCGCCAGCATGATCCACAGCCCCCCGGCGATGGCGCCGGCGATGCACACCAGCACGGTGCCGATGACGTTGGCAGGCAACGGGACGGAATGGGCCAATGCCGCGCAGGCGAGTCCGCCCAGCACCAACGCCCCTTCGCCGCCGATGATGACCAGCCCGGCCCGCGCCGGGATGGCCACGCACAAAGCGGTGAGCATGAGCGGCGCCGCCCGCTGCAACGTGTTCTGCCATGAGAACCAGTCGCCGAACGCGCCCTTGAAAAGCGTCACCCACACTGCCACCGGATCGACCCCGGCAAAGGCGACCAGCAGGCCGAAGAGCAACAGCGCCGCCACGATGGCGAACACCGGCAGGGCGATCTCGCGGAGGGCGTTGCGCATCGTCGAGCCTTTAGAAGCTGCCGTTCACGCCCTCGACCAGGTAGTTCATCTTTTCGAGTTCGATGTCGGTCTGCTTTTGCGTCTTGCCAGCCGCCAGCACTTCCTTGCCCTTGTTGTCCTTGAGCGGGCCTTTGAAGATGTCGAAGGTGCCGGCGATCATCTTGGCCTTGACGTCGTCGGCCTGCTTCTTGGCGGCGTCGGTCACGGCCGGGCCGTAAGCCGACATCTTCACGTAGCCGTCCTTCAGGCCGCCCCGCAAAAAGTTGGGGTGCGGCTTGCCGGTCTGCGCGGCTTCGATGATGGTCTTGTAGGCGGTGAGCCAGTTCCATTCGGCGCCGGTGAGGTAGGCCTGCGGTGCCAGCTTGGCCTGGCTTGCGTGGTAGCCGCAAACCATCTTGCCGCGCTTGGCGGCGGTCTCGACCACCACCTTGGGGCCGTCGACGTGCATCGTGAACACGTCGCAGCCCTGGTCGGCCAGGCTGTTGGTGGCTTCGGCTTCTTTCACCGGCATCGACCATTCACCCGTGAAGATGACACTGCAGGTGATGCCGGGCTTGACCGAGCGCGCACCCAGCGTGAAGGCGTTGATGTTGCGCAACACCTGCGGGATCGGCTTGGCCGCCACGAAGCCGATCTTGCCGCTCTTGCTCATGTGGCCGGCAATCACGCCGTTCAGGAACTGGCACTCGTCGATGTAGCCGAAGAAACTGCCGACATTCTTGGGCATGCTCTCGGTCCACAGGCCGCCGCAATGCGAAAAGCGTACATCGGGGTCCTTGGGGGCGAGCGCCAGGATGTGCGGGTCGAAGTAGCCGTAAGAAGTCGGGAACAGCAGCTTGGCGCCGTCCTGCGAAATCATGCCGGTCATGGTCTTTTGCACCGCTGCGGTCTCAGGCACGTTCTCTTCTTCGACCACCTTGATGCCAGGCATTTTCTTGATCTCGGCCGCGGCCTGGGCGTGTGCCTGGTTGTAGCCGTAGTCGTCGCGCGGGCCGACGTAGATGACGCCGACGGTGAGTGGCTTTTGCGCGTTGGCGAATGCGCTGAATCCTCCGAGGGTGCCCGCTGCGCCCAGCGCGGCGAGTGACTTAAGGGAATCGCGACGGTTGAATTGACTCTTCATGGCTCTCTCCGGTTTTGGGACGGCTTGCGGGTTGATCCTCCAATGCATCCTGGACTGGCGCATCTTGGATACAAGAAGGTATGCACGAAGTGTGCCGAGATGAAGCGCACCGAAACCAGCGTCGATTTCAGAGCAGGCTCACATGCGCCGACACCACGCGCCAGCCCTCTGGTGTGCGCATCCAGGTCTGGCTCTGGCGGCCGGTGCGCTCGCTGCCGGCACGGCGAAATTCGCAGTTGGCGGTCGCGAAGTCGTGCCCATAAGTGGTGATGACGGTGCGCAGCAATTCGCGCGCGAGCCCCACGGCGGGGCGCCCGGCCCGGAACGCCTGGATCGCTTCATGGCCGTAGAGGTTTTCGCCGGCGCCGTAGCGCAGCGTGAGCGGGCTGTCCCAGAACAGTTCGTCAAGCACCCCGACGTTGTTGGTGACAAGCGCGTCTTCGTAGCGCTCGAACGCAGCAACGACTTCGGCGACGACGTCGGGCAGGTTGATGGCAGGTTGCAGGGACATGAGGATGCTTCTTCAGTTCAGTTCGGTTCAATTCAATGAGGCCACCGGCGCGTGCACCACGTCGGCGGCTTCGAGTGCCGCGGCCACACGCAGCACCAGGTCTTCGCGCCAGGGTGCGCCGATCACCTGCACGCCGATCGGCAAGGTCGCGTGGGCGCCCCACACCGGCACTGCGCACACCGGCAGCCCCACGCATGAAATGGGTTGCGTGAGCAGCCCCATGTTCGGCCGCACCGGCAGGCGTTGTCCGTTGATCTCGAACCACTCCGCGCCGATGGGCGTGGCAGCCGAAGGCGTTGCCGCGGCCAGCAAGATGTCGTAGCGCTCGAACACGCGCGCCACCGCCTCGGCGTAGGCGCGGCGCACGCGCTGGGCGCGCGCAACCCACGCGGCCGGCAGCAACGCACCGGCTAAAAATCGGTCGCGCGACAGCGGCTCGAAGTCATGCGGCCGCTTGCGCAAATCGTTCAGGTGCAATGCCGCACCTTCGGAGTTGGTGATGAGAAACGCCGCCGCGCGGCCGGCATCGACCATCGGCAACATCACGGTGTTGACCGCGCCCAGCGCATCGGCCACGCGATCGACCGCGACCAGCGCTTCCGGCCCTGCGTGCTCTCGAAAGTAGCCGCCGAGCACGCCGATGCGCAGCCCTTGCGTGCCGAGGTCGAGATCTTTGACGACGGCCTCGACATCGCGCTGCGCACAACCGGGGTCGCGATGGCCGAAGCTCTCCGGCCCCTGCATGGCGTCGTAGGCCAGCGCCAGGTCACGGGTCGACCGCGCGAACGGGCCGAGGTGGTCCAGGCTCGAAATGAAAGGATAGCTGCCGGTGCGCGGCAGGCGGCCGAAGGTCGGCTTGAGCCCGAACACGCCGCACAGCGAAGCCGGCACGCGGATCGATCCGTTGGTGTCCGAGCCGAGCGTCAGCGGCACCTGCCCCGCCGCCACCGCAGCACCCGAACCGCCCGACGAGCCGCCCGCGATGCGGGTGCGATCGTGCGGGTTGCGCACCGGGCCGACGTGGCTGTTCTCGGTGGTGAAGCCGTAGGCGTACTCGTCCATGTTGAGCGCACCGACCAGCACCGCGCCAGCGCTCTCGAGGCGCCGCACCAGTGCCGCATCGCTGCGGGCTGGCGCACTCTCGCGCTCGATCTTCGAGCCGGCCAACGTGGCGATGCCGGCGATATCGAACAGGTTCTTGACGGCGAACGGCACGCCCAGCAGCGGCAGCTCGCGCGTGCGATCGCCGTTGGCCGAAGCCAGCGATGCATCGACCTGCGACGCGCGCCGCAGCGCCCGCGCCTGCAGCACTTCGGTGAACGCGTTGATGCGGGTGTCGGTCGCGGCGATGCGCTCCAGGCTGGCCTGCACCAGCGCCACCGCGCTGACCTCGTTGGCCCGCACCGCATCGGCCATCGACGACGCATCGCTGGCCAGAAACGCTTCGGGGTTCATCGCTCTTGCTCCGTCGGGCTCACGGGCACGAACGTCACCGCGGGCTCGTGCGAAGGCGCCAACGGCACCGCCTCGACGATGTCGGCAAAGCCTGCTGCCAGCGTGAAGTAGCCGAGGACGCCCGCCCGGTGCTCCGGCCAAAGCCGCAGCCCCAGCGCGGCCGCTGCCGCATCCACATAGGTTTCGATCTGCACAGGCGTCATGGCAACCTCATCGTCTGACTTCGCGCTGGAAGATTTCGAGGCTTAGCTTTTTCATGGCCACGAAGCTCGGCTCGCTCAGCGTCTCGAGGGTGCGGGGCCGTGCATCGCCGTAACGCAAGATTTCGGCCACCCTGGTCGGGCGCTTGGTCAGGAGCAGCACCTGGTCGGCCAGGTACACCGCTTCTTCGAGGTCGTGCGACACCAGCAACATGGTGGTGCCCGTCTTCATGAAGACCTCTTGCAGCTTCTCGCGGATGAACAGTGTCATCTCGAAATCGAGCGCCGAGAACGGCTCGTCGAGGAACAGCACCTCCGGGTTGGGCGCCAGCGCCCGCATGATCGACGCCGTTTGTTGCTGCCCGCCAGAGAGCTCGTACGGGTAGCGCTTCAGGTCGAACTTGACGTCGAACGACGCCACCAGCTCGGCCATGCGGCGGTCGACTTCCGCTTTGCTCTTGCCTTCCAGCTTGAGCGGATAGGCGATGTTGTCGATGGTGCGCATCCACGGAAACATCGCCTCGCGGTAGTTCTGGAACACGTAGCCGATCTTGGTGTCCTTGCGCTGCTTGCCGTCGAACAGGATCTCGCCGGCATCGATCGGGACCAACCCGGCGATCATGTTGATGAGGGTCGACTTGCCGCAGCCGTTGGGCCCGAACACAGAGACGATCGCGTGCTTGGGAATGTCGAGGTTGAAGTTCTCGTACAGCGGCCAGCCGGCGAAGTACTTGGTCAGGCTGCGGATCGTGATGTGCGTGCCGGCCGGGCCGGGCTGGAACTTGGGTTGCGGCACGTCGGCAAAAACAGGGCCGTTCAAGACTGCGCTCATGGTGATTTACCTCCCCGACCAATGGACGATGCGGCGCTCGGTCACCAGGAAAAGAATGTTGAGCGCATAGCCCAGCGCGCCGGCCGCCAGGATGGCCGCGTACATGCTCTTGACGTTGAGTACCTGCTGCGCATCGATGATGCGGTGGCCGAGGCCGCTGTCGGAGCCGATGAACATCTCGGCCACGATCACGATCACCAGCGCCATCGATACGGCGGAACGCAAGCCGACGAATGAGGGTTGCAGGCTCTCCCAGATCAGCACATCCTTGAACACCTGCCAGCGCGATGCGCCCATCACTTTGGCTGCCATCACGCGTTGCTTGCGCGCATTGATGACGCCGTAGGCACTGTTGAAGATCACGATGAGGAAGGCTCCGAAGGCGGCGATCGCCACCTTGTTGACGTCTGACACGCCGAAGATCAGCAGGAACAACGGGATCAGTGCGGACGAGGGCGTCGAGCGAAAGAAGTCGATCAGGAACTCGACGCTGCGGTACGCCTTCTCGTTGCTGCCGAGCAGCACGCCGAGCGGCACGCCGATGACGGCCGCGATCACGAAAGCCTGCAACGTGCGCCATACCGTGACCGCGAAGTCGAGCAACAGCGGGCCGCCAGCCAGGCCGGTCGCAAGCGCATGCAGCGTGTCGATGGGGGTCGGCAACAGGATCTGCTTGATGAAGCCGAAACGCACCACCAGATCCCACAGGATGAACAGCGCGATCGGCCCGATGAAAGGCAGGAAGCGGTCCCAGGCGGGTGCCGTGGAAACCGAGACGGCGGCAGCGCCGGCCGGCGGCGTCCACGGTACGCCCGTGGTTGTGGTCGTGGTGGCATCGGCCATGGTCATGCCTTGTAGATGAGCGGCTCGACCGGCACCTTCTTCTCGAAGATGCCTTTGTCGCTGAACAGGTCGTAGAACTTCTGGAAGTACGCGATGTCGCTCGGCTTGAATTCGTTGTAGATCATGTAGGAGGCCAGTGGCACCTCGGCGGTGAGCGGCCCCTCGATGGCCGTGTAGCCCTTCATGAACTGGCGCGCTTCTTCGGGTTTGGCGCGCACGAGTTCGACGCCGCGTGCGTAGGCCGCGATGAACTTCTTCGAGACTTCGGGGTTCTTCTTGATGAACTCGGTCGTGAGGCTGCCCGCGCCGCCGTGCCATGGCGCCATCGGATCGCCCAGGATGTACTTGGCGACGACACCCGCTTCGATGACGCGGGTGGTGCCGTTCATGCGGCCGATGGTGCCGGTCGGCTCCAGCGTGTAGCAGGCGTCGACCTGGCCCGCCACCAGCGAGGCGACGTGCTGGCCGATGGGCAGCTCCGTCACCGTGGCGCCGGTTGCGCCGGCGCGCTCCAGCATGGTCTTGCACAGCGTCGTATTCTGGATGCCGGGCCCGGAGGCGACCCGCTTGCCCTTCAGGTCGGCCATCGTCTTGATGGCGCTGTCCTTGCCCGTGATGAACTCGTCGAGCACGTACTTCACGTTGCTCGGGTTGGTGCAGAAGATCTTGAACAGGCCGGGCTGCGCGATCTCGCCGATGGCGAGGTTGGCCGTACCGGTGCCGTTGGCACTGCCATCTCCGCGGCCCGAGAGCATGGCTTCCATCACCTGCTGCGCGCCCGCGAACTTGAGCGGTTCGACATCGAGGCCGGCTTCTTTGAAGTAGCCTTTTTCAAGGGCGGCAAAAAACGGCAGACCGGCCGCGACGGGCCAGAAGCCGATGCGGATTTTCGGACCGGTCTGGGCGCGCACGATGGCCGGTGCTGCCAGCACGGCGACCCCCGCGGCGCCCGCCTGCAAAAGCTGCCGGCGCGATGCGCGATGAAACTGTTCGGGGTTGCTCATGGACTCGGGCTCCTCGTTGAATGGGACGGTAGAGAAAAGGACAAGGGAAAAGGCGGGAGAAGAAGGCGAAGGCGAAGAAGGCGAAGGCGAAGAAGGCGAAGGCGAAGAAGGGCAGGCGTCATGAGCGCGAAGCGATGTACCTGCGCCAGCCACCGTGATGCGAGATGTCTTCGGCACCGTCGAGCGCCAGCGCTTCGCAGACGAAGCCCTGCACGCTGCTGCCATCGGCCAGTGCCAGCGTGCCGATGCCCAGGGGCGCGGGAATGAGCGCGACGAAGCTGCCGTATTGCGCCATCGGCATCTCCCACACCTCGAGTTCGAGCGCGACGCCTTCGCCCGGCGCGACGCGGACCATGCCGGGCTTGGGCGGCACGGTGCCGGGCAAGGCGTAGAGGCGGTAGCTCGGTGCGCTTTGCGTCTTGGCGACCAGCGTCGCGCCGCGGTCGGCAAGTTGGCTGTTGAGCGGCATGCCCGACAGATGAGCGCCGACGACGGCGACGCGCGCCATGGCAGGCGCTGATGTTGCCGGGGCCGTCGATGCGTTCGCGAACACGTCGACGGGCGCCGGCAGCGGCTCGCCAGTCGCGCCTTGCGTGAGCCCGCTTGCGTGGTGATAGCGCTGGCCCAGCTCCGCCAGTTGCAAGTCGCTGCCGCACAGGCCGATCAACGTGATGCCGAACGGCATGCCGTCGGGCCGCAAGCTGCTCGGCACAGAGATCGCGGCGTAGTCGAGCAGGTTGACGAAGTTGGTATAGGCGCCGAGGTTGCGGTTGAGCACGACCGGGTCGGCCTGCATCGCTTCGATCGTGTAGTGCGTCGGCGCGGTCGGCACCAGCAGCAGGTCGATGTCGTTCCACATGGGGGCGACGCGCTGGGCCAGTGTGCGCAGCTTGATTTGCGCGTCGACCAGATCGGCCGCGCTGTAGCCGCGCCCGGAAGCGAGGATGCCGCGAACCGGCTCCATCACATCGGCCTCGTGCGCGTCGAAGAACTCGCGCACCGCGGCGTAGCGCTCGGCGACCAACGCGCTGTCGTAGAGCAGCGCGGCGATCTCCGCGAGAGGTGCGTAGTCGATGGCGACCTGCACGCCGCCCATTGCTTCAAGCCGCGCGATCGCGTCTGCGAATGCAGCTTCCGATGCGTCGTCGCCGAAGAAGGCCAGCGTCGACGGCACACCGAATCTAAAGCGCTTCGGGTACGGTACGTTCGTCAGTTCGAGTGCTCGCGCGTACGGGTCCGCCGCGTCGAAGCCCTTTGCCGCGTGCAGCACCTTGAGCGCCAGCCCCACGGTGCGCGCGAAGATCGAAACGCAATCGACACTCTGCGCCGCCGGCACCACGCCGCGTGCGCTGATGAGCCCGCGCGACGGCTTGATGCCGACGATGTTGTTGAGCCCGGCCGGCACGCGGCCGGAGCCTGCGGTGTCGGTGCCGAGCGAGAAGTCGACTTGCCCGGTCGCGACAACGTAAGCAGAGCCTGAGCTCGATCCGCCCGAGACATAGCGCGCATCGAAGCTGTTGGGGACCGCTCCGTAGGGCGAACGCGTGCCGTTGAGGCCGCAGGCAAACTGGTCGAGATTGGTTTTTCCGACGCAACTCGCACCGGCATCGAGCAGGCGCTGCACCACACGCGCATGCGAAGTTGGCGTTGCGCGGAAGTCAGCGAACGCGGCGCAGCCTGCGCTGCTGGCGATGCTGGCCACGTCGATGTTGTCTTTGGCGGCGAAGCGCAGGCCGGCCAATGCGCCCGTCGTGCCCGACCCGGCGCTCGCGCTTGCAACCGGAGTGTCGAACCGCTTGATCCAGGCGGTCGCGGTCGCGTCGATTTTCGTATGCACCATCGTCAGGCATCCCGTCTTGTGTACAAGATGACATGCAAGCGACGTGCCAGCGAATTTTCACGGCGGCCGGAAGGCGGCGCGAGCGAACGATCAGTCGAGCTTGACGGAAAACAGCACCGTTCCGCTGACGCCCGGATCGAGCGGCCCGGTCAAGCTCCAGCGCAGGGGTCCGGTGCCGCCGGTCGACTGCACGGTGGCGCACGGCACGGTCGGCTGTGGCGCAGGGTTGCCCGGCGTGCGCTTGGCGCAGGCGGTCATTGCCGCTGGCGTGGAGCCTGCGGTCGCCGCGACGAAGGTGGTGTAGCTGGGCGTCACGTCGTTGACGTCGAGCCCCGTGATGGGCGCCGGCCCATTGTTGGTGTAGGTGATGCGGTACTCCAGCGTTTCACCCGACTTGGCCAGGTTGTCGAAGCCGAAGACGCCGTTCTGCGTCAGGTTGCGAACTTCCTTTTTTAGGTCGAGCGCGCCGCCCGAAACGGTAGTGAGGTCGTTCAGCGTGTAAGTGGCCGTCAATGCGGACATCGCGCCGGTGTAGCTGAAGCTCGCCTGGACCAAAGCGTTGTCGGTGTAGCCGGCGGGCGCGGTCGCCGGCACGAAGACCTGCACCAGGATGCACACCGGCTGGCCCGCCGTGACAACCATCGATACCGAGGGCGGATAGAGCATGGCGGCGCCGGCTTGCAGCGTACCGGTGCAGCCCGGGTCGGCAATGATCTTCTCGTTCCAGCCGCTCAGCGGCGGCGACCTGACCGACGAGGCAATCGCAAACCCGACCGAGCCGCCGCTGCGTGCAGAGAAGCTGTGCGGATAGCTCACGGTGTTGCCTGCGATGCCGCTCTTGACCTCCCCCGTCGCGAAGGTGTTGGGCGGTACGTCGCCGAAGTTCAAGTCGGCGTGACCGCTGCCGTTCCATGCGAAAGCGATGACATCCAGCGGCACCGCGCGGGTGTAGGTGTAGCCGGTACCTCCTGTCGTGACGAGCGAGCCCGCGGGCAACGCGACGGAGCCGACCGACGCACCGGTCGAGAGCCAAGTGCCGGGCGTCGTCTCTTGCACGCACAGGTTGTTGCCGACCGCGGTGGCGAACGGCACCGCCAGCGAGTAACGGCCCGCGCTGTCGGTGACGGCCGTGGCGATCAGGCTCGAACTGCCGCAATCGAGCAGCTTCAGCGTCACGCCCGACACGCCGGCTTCGGCGCCGTTCAGCACGCCGTCGTTGGCGATGCCTGCGCCGGCACCGCTGTCGGTGAAGACACGGCCGGTCACGCTGAAGGCGTAGGCGTTCACGAAGGTGCAGGTAAAGGCTGCGCCATTGACCATGTTGGCTGCCGGAATGGTCAGCAACGCGCCCGACAGCGTTCCGATGGCGCCGGCAGGGTTGCCGCTGACGCCGGCGTTGCCATCGACGCAACTCGCGCTCTGCGGGTTGGCCGGCCAACCGGCGGGCGCCGTCTCGCGAAGCGTTGCCACGACGCCGCTGGTGCCGGTGAGGTTGGCAGCGCCGTTGCCCGACGTCGCGCCCACCACCGTCACGCTGTCGGTCGGCGCGGAGAGGCCGCTCAACGCAAAGCCGAACAGGTTGCTGCCCGACCCGCTGGCAACCGTCTTGACGATCTGCACTGTCGGGTTGCTGGCGACCACCGCAATCGCCGCGGTCTTTGCATCGCACGCCTCGCCCGCCGCCGAGGTGCAAGACGGGTCGCCACCGCCACTCAGGTTGACGGTGTTGGTGCCACCCCCAGCGCCGACGGCAGTGCCAGCGACGTTGATCGGTATGCGGATCGAGAAAGTGCCCGGCGCCACGCCACTGGCAACGCTGCAGCCGGTGAGGTTGTTGCCGCTGGTGGGGCAGCCGCTCAGGACACCCGTGGTGGTGCCCGCGACCAAGGTCGGCGTGCCGCTGAGCGTGATGCCGTTCGGCAACGTGTCGGCTGCCGTGATGGCGGCCGTCGTGGTCAAGGCGCCGACGGTGACGTTCACCGAGTAATAGAGACCTGTCGCGCCGACCAGGAACGGGCTCGTACTGGCCGTCTTGGTCGCGCTGATCGACGGTGCCTTGTTGTTGGTAAAGGTGCATACATACCTGGCCCCTGCCGGCATGTTGTTGACCGGGATCGTGAGGGTGTTGGAGGAAGCGGTAAGCGCAGTTGAGTTGCCGGTCGTCGCAGCATTGGTATCGGCGCAACTGACGGAGGTGGTGTAGCCGGCTGCGGCGGTCTGCGTGACCGTGGCAGACGTGCTGACCGATCCGCGGTGCACGGTGGCAGAGGTGACCGTTGTGCCCGATGTGGCGGTGGTAACGCTATCGGTCGTGTTCGTGACGCCGCTCAGCGTGAATCCGAAAGTCCCGGTGCCGCCAACTGACCGCGTGGCCACGGTCAAGGTGGGAAGCACCGTGTTGGTTATCGTGCAGGTCAGCTTTTCGGTGCCGCCGCTGCTGCTTGCTGGCGGGGCAGTCACCGTAAAGTTGCCGCCGTAGCCGCCGGACGGATAAATCGAGAAGTGATCGTCCCGGCAGGCGAACGTTGAAAGGTAATTGGCAAAAACGGTGCCACTGGCGACGGTCTCCCCGATGGTGAGGGCACCGCCCGCGTTTACGCCGATGTTGGAGATGGTGGCACCGTCGCCTGCGGCGAGCAGCGGGTTTGCCGTTCCATCGACGCCCAACGCGACACCGCCGACCGTCAGGTTGAACAGCCCGTTGTCTGGCGGCGTGCCCAGGATCTGATTGATAACCTTGATGGTAGGCCTGAGGTTGTTAAACGTGCAGGTGATGTTGGCATTGCCCCGCATCACGGCAGCTGGCAGCGTGATCGTGGTGCCAGCCAGCGTGGCCAGATTGCTGGTCGAGTTCAAGTTGCCATCAGCCGGTGCATTCGAATCCAAACAGACGACCGTGTCTAACGATGTGCGCCAGCCCGCGGGGATGCTCGACTCGTTAATAGTTGCTGCCACACCAGCCGTGCCGGTCAGCGTCAGCGCCGAACGCACCAATGCGTTACCCGTTACAACGATGCTGTCAGCAGAAGCAGACAAGCCGGTCATGGTGAAGCCGAAGGTCGATGCACCCGCGCTGGCGGTCGCGGTGTTGGTGAAGAGATTGATGGTCGGCAGTCCAGCAATCGGCGTGTTGTCAGTGGTGCTGTCGCAAAAATCCGCTGCCGTCGTACAGCTTGCATCGCCACCGCCGGCAATGTTGACCGTGTTGGTACCGCTTGTTGCCGTCGCTGCGACGTTTATCGGTATCTTGATGCTCAAGTAACCGGCGGCCATTCCGGTCGCGATGGTGCAACCGGTGGTGCTGTTCCCGCTAGTCGGACAACCCGACAACGTGCCGGTGCTTGAGCCTGGTATCAGTGTCGGCACACCGCCAAGCGTGATGCCCGTCGGCAAGTTGTCGTTCACCAATATGGGGCCCGTCGTGGTCGCATTGGTGAAAATGTTGACCGTGTATGACTGTCCGCTGGCACCGACGATGAGCGGGTTGGCGCTCGGTGTTTTCGTTGACGACAGGTTCGGCGGCGGGTAGAGCGTGTTGTAGAAAGTGCAGTTGAAAGTGGCGCCGCTTTTCATGGCGGGCGCTGCGATGCTTGCCACGTTGGCTGCCAACGTCGCATAGTTGGCGCCCACGACGTTGCCTGATACCGACGCGTTGTTGTCTACGCAGAAAACAGAGGCCGGGTTGCTCGGCCAGAAGGCCGGCACAGAGCTCTCCTTCACCGTCGTAAGCGTGTTGGCCAACGAGACGGTTTGATCCGGCCCCGATGCCGCAACGTTGGGGCTAGTGGTCGTGATGCTGCCACCGGTAATGCCGTTGGTTCCTGTAAAACTGAAAGTGCCGACACCGCTGCTTCCGCCGCCATTGCTGACCTTGGTGATCTTGACCGTCGGCACCTTGTTATTGGTGAAGGTGCAAACGTACGACGCGCTCAACTTCACGTTCGCGGCGGGAATCGTGATGCTGTTGGTGCTTGACACGAACGGCGTGGTGTTGCCCGTGATCGAGCTGTTCCCATCGGCGCAACTGGCGCTTGTGGTGTAGCCGGGTGCGGCCGTCTGGGAGACCGTGATCGCAGTGCCGACAGTGCCAACATGCTGAACGCCCGACACGATCGTGGCCGACGGATTTACCGTGGTCACGCTGTCGCTGGTGTTGCTTGCGCCGCTCAACGTGAAGTTGAAAGTACCGGTACTGCCTACACTTTGTGCGCCCACCAACACTCCAGGGGCTGGCGTATTGGTGATGGTGCAGTTCACGCCCTTGAGACCAGCGCCGTTGGCTGAAGCCGGCGGCGCAGTCACCGTGAAACTGCCACCGGAGCCGCCGACACCGGTCGTATAGGTCGCCCCAGCGTAATTAACGCATGCGATGCTGGAGAAATAGCGCGCCAGATTGGTTCCGGTGCCTGCGGATTCGACCAAAGTCAACGCACTGCCGACATCGACGCCAACAACTGCGGTAGTCCCGTAGTTGCCAACGTCGTACACGGGGTTACCGGCCGATAGCAGGTTCGCACCGCCGACAGTCAAATTGAACAAAGCCGAATCGGGTGCGATACCCGCGATCTGCTTCTTTAGAACAACGGTCGGGCGCGCGTTGACCAGGGTGCAGGTGAACAAGGCCCCGGCTCGCATTGCCGAGCCCGGCAGCGTGACGGTATTGCCGACTAGAGTAGCAAAATTAGTGCTGCTCGAGCCATTGCCATCGGCAGCAGCATTGGCGTCTTTACAGGTCACGCTATCCAGATTTGTCGGCCAACCCGCTGGAATGCCGGATGCCACGATCGTGACAGTGGTTCCCGCAGTGCCGTAGATGCCTGCGGCGTTTTGCGACGACGCCGTCTGGCCCACACCGACCGTCGCGATCGAATCGCTGCTGATTGACAGGCCGGTGAGGGAGTAGCCGAAAGTCGAGGAGATTGGCGCGGCGTTATTTGTCTGCGCCGTCAGCTGCATCAGCGGCGGGTTGTAGACGGATGTGGCCGGCGTCGTGGCGTCGCACGCATCTGGCAGGACCGCGGTGCAGTTGGGATCTCCGCCGCCCGAAAGGTTCGCAGAGTTGGTGCCGGTGGTCGCCGTGGTTGCGACGCTCACCGGAAAACGGATGGAAAAGCTGCCGACCGCTGCGCCGGCAGCGACCGTGCAACCTCCCGTCGCGCCGCCGGAGGAGGGACAACCGGACAGCACGGCAGTGCCCGCCACGATCGTCGGTGTGCCGCTCAGCACGATGTTGGCGGGCAACGTGTCGGCGATGCTGATCGGCGCCGTGGTCGGTGCGGTGCCCACGTTCACCACCAGCGTGTAGTACTGCCCCGATACGCCGCCGAGCAGCGGGTTGGCACTCGCTGTCATGCTCGATGTGACGACTGACGGCAAGTTGTACTGGATCACCACCAAGCCGTTGCCGCCCGCGGATGCTTGTGCACCGCCCGCACCCACGCCGGCCGAGTAGACGCTGTCGCCCGTGTTGCCGGCAACGCTGCCGGCCCCTGCCGTGGTCGAAGCCCCTGTCAGGACACCCGTGTAGCTGGAGCCGCCGCCGCCCGCGGTCTGCGAGCCACAGTTGAAATTAGAGTCGCCGTTGCCGCCACCACCGCCGTAGTAGCCGCCACCGGCACCGCCACCTCCGCTGTTTCCGGTGGAGGACGCAAAAGGTACGCCGTTGCCGCCTGCGCCGCCCTGTCTCGCGGTGCCGGCCAAGCCGTTTCGGGCCGTTTCGACGCTGACGCCTCCAGCCCCGCCAGAGCCCGAGCTTCCGCCCTGCCCACCGGAGCCGCCTGCAGCCCCGCAGCCGGCAGGTGCGTAGTTGCTGCCCGCCAGTCCGGTCGTCCCGCCACCCGCTCCCGCGACTGGAAACGTGTCGTACGCCTGATCGACCACGGCGCCGCCACCGCCACCCGCAGTCAGCCTCTCGGTGCCACTCAGCACCATCGCGCTGCGACCACCACCGCCGCCGCCGACGTGCGGTGTGCCGCCGGTGGCGCTGCCGCCCGCGCCGCCACCGCCGTAGGCTGAATTGCCGGCAACCGCCGAAAGTGCGGCAGCCGATCCGCCGCCACCGACCACCACCGTCAGGCTGCTGCCAGCCGCAACGGCGAGGTTGCCGGTCGCATAGCCGCCGCCGGCCGAACCGTTGCCGTACGTGTTGGAGATGGAGCCTCCGCCGCCCGCACCCCAGGCCTTGAAGTTCAGCGTCGTGATGCCGGCAGGCACGGTGAACGTCTGATCGACACCGCTGTAGCTGAATTGGGTGCACGCGGTAAAGCCAGCTTGGGGGGTGCAAGCGGTCTGGGCACCCTGCGCGCCGAAGCTCGCCAGCACAGCCACGCATGCAAGCACTGCGCCGCGCCACGGCACCGGCTGCCACTCGGCCTTGGCGAATGACCGCGCAAAACCGATCAGCAAGAACACATATGAATCCTGACCCCCGTGCAGAAGTTCCGGGATTGGAGCGACTCTAGTGGCGGCCGCGCCCCTCAACCGAAAAATCTCGACTACCGCCTCGTCACGCCGCTTCACCGATTGCAATACTGTTTTGTCGAAAGTGCAACTCGCGCCCACGATCTGTTCCGCATGAAGACGGCCCGGACATGGCTGTGCGGCACCTTACGACTTGATTCAAAGACACGGGTTTTGCCTCTGGCACGCGTCGGCTCGACGCAGGAACCTGTCGCCGGGATCCCCCGTGCACGGAGACATCCGATGACTGACCTGTCGACTCATCCGACCCAGGCTGCCAGCGCCTGGTTCGCGGACTTTTCGTCCGCCCTGGAACGCGAAGACATCGACGCCGCGGTCGAGCTCTTCGAGCCGGACTGCTACTGGCGCGACCTTGTCTCTTTCACCTGGAATATCTGCACGCAGGAAGGCCCGGCGGCCATCCGCGCGATGCTGCAGGCGCGCCTCGCCGACACCAAGCCGAGCGGCTTTGCCGTCGAAGGCCAGGCCACCGAGGCCGATGGCGTGGTCGATGCGTGGTTCACCTTCGAGACGACAGTGGCGCGTGGCCGCGGCCACCTGCGCTTGCGCCATGGCAAGGCCTGGACGCTGCTGACCACCATGACCGAGCTGAAAGGCTTCGAGGAGAAGACCGGCGCGCGGCGCGTCAAGGGTGCGGAGCACGGTGCGCGACGCGGGCGCCAGAGCTGGCTGGAACGGCGACAGGAAGAAGAGGCCGCGCTCGGCTACGACGAGCAGCCTTATGTGATGATCGTTGGCGGCGGCCAGGGCGGTATCGCACTGGGAGCGCGGCTGCGGCGACTCGGCGTGCCGGCCATCATCGTCGACCGCAACGCGCGGCCTGGCGACGCCTGGCGCAACCGCTACAAGTCGCTCTGTCTGCACGACCCGGTGTGGTACGACCACCTGCCGTACATGCCGTTCCCGGACGACTGGCCGGTGTTCGCGCCGAAGGACAAGATCGGCGACTGGCTCGAGATGTACACCCGCGTGATGGAGCTCAACTACTGGCACTCGACCGTCGCAAAAAAGGCGCACTTCGACGCAGCCACCCAGGCGTGGGAAGTGGTGGTCGAACGCGAAGGCAAGGAGGTCGTGCTCAGGCCGCAGCAGCTGGTGTTCGCGATGGGCGTTTCGGGCTACCCGAATACGCCGGAGATCGCCGGTGCCGCCGACTTTCAGGGTGAGCAACATCATTCGAGCAAGCATTCCGGACCGGAGGCTTACGAGGGCAAGAAATGCGTGGTGCTGGGCTCCAACAATTCAGCCCACGACATCTGCGCGGCACTGTGGGAACACGGCGCCGACGTCACCATGGTGCAGCGCAGCTCGACCCACATCGCGCCATCCGATTCACTGATGGAGCTGGCGCTGGGCGGGTTGTATTCCGATGCCGCGGTGAAGGCGGGCATGACCACCGACAAGGCCGACCTGACCTTCGCCTCGGTGCCCTACAAGATCATGGCGCCGATGCAGGTGCCGATCTACGACGCCATGAAGGTGCGCGACGCCGATCTGTATGCGCGCCTGGAGAAGGCCGGCTTCATGCTCGACTTCGGCGTCGACGGATCGGGCCTGTTCATGAAATACCTGCGCCGCGGCTCGGGCTACTACATCGACGTCGGCGCCTCGGAGCTGGTGGCCAACGGCAGCGTCAAGCTCAGGAGCGGCGTCGGCATCGAGCGCATCAACCCTCGTTCGGTCACCCTGAGCGACGGCACCGAGTTGCCGGCCGATCTGTTGGTCTACGCGACCGGCTACGGTTCGATGAATGGCTGGCTGGCCGACATGATTTCACCGGAGGTCGCTGACCAGGTCGGCAAGTGCTGGGGTCTGGGCTCCGCGACGCCCAAAGACCCCGGCCCGTGGGAAGGCGAGTTGCGCAACATGTGGAAGCCGACGCAGGTCGCCCAGCTGTGGATTCACGGCGGCAACCTGCACCAGTCGCGCCACTATTCGCAGTTTCTGGCGCTGCAGCTCAAGGCGCGGATGGAGGGCATTCCGACGCCGGTGTACCAACTGGCGCCCACGTACCACCGGCGCTGACGGCGCCCGGCGGGCAAGGCCGGGGCGACCGCAGGCATAAGGGAATAATAGGAGAGCCCCACCCTATTGCCCTCATGTCCGCACCCTCGGCTGCCGAAGCCACCCCCGCCCTGCCCTGGCGCGACGCGCTCAAGGTCTACCTCGAACCTGCCACGCTGCGCATGCTGGCCCTCGGCTTCTCTGCGGGGTTGCCGCTGCTGCTGGTGCTGGGCACGCTGAGCTTTCGGCTGCGCGAAGCCGGCATAGACCGCGCGACCATCGGCTTCCTGAGCTGGGTCGGCCTGGCCTACGGCTTCAAGTGGGTGTGGGCACCGCTGGTCGACCGGCTGCCGTTACCGCCACTCACCACGCTGCTCGGACGACGGCGCGGCTGGCTGCTGCTGGCGCAAATGGTCGTGATCGTCGGGCTGGTCGGCATGGCGGTGAACGACCCGAGCGCCGGCTTGCGGCCGATGATCTGGTGCGCGTTGCTGGTGGCCTTCGGTTCGGCCACGCAAGACATCGCGCTGGACGCCTTTCGCATCGAGTCGGCCGAAACCCGCAAGCAGGCCGCGCTCGCCGCCGCCTACCAGACGGGCTACCGCCTGGCGATGATCTGGGCCGGCGCCGGCGTGTTGTGGGTGGCCGCATGGGCCGAGGTGGGAGTCGCATCGGGCTACCAGAACGGCGCCTGGAAAACGGCGTACCTGGTGATGGCCGGTTCGATGGCGGTCGGCGTGCTGACGGTGCTGCTGTCGCCCGAGCCCATCCGTCGCGTGTTGCCACAGCCCAAGAATGCGGCCGAGTGGCTGCAGAGCGTGCTGATCGAACCTTTCGCCGATTTCATCCGCCGCTACAAATGGCAGGCGGCGCTCATCCTGTCGCTGATCGCGATCTACCGCATCAGCGACGTGGTGATGGGCATCATGGCGAACCCGTTCTACGTCGACATGGGCTTCACCAAGGAAGAGGTGGCCAACGTCAGCAAGGTGTTCGGCGTCATCATGACGCTGGTCGGCGCCTTCGTCGGCGGCGTGCTGTCGATGCGCGTCGGCGTCATGAGGGTGCTGATGCTGGGCGCGGTGCTGAGCGCGGCCAGCAATCTGCTCTTTGCCTGGCTGGCCGGCCGCGGCCACGACCTGCACGCGCTGATCGCGGTGGTGTCGGCCGACAACCTGGCCGGCGGCATCGCCTCGGCGGCGTTCATCGCCTACCTGTCGAGCCTGACCAACGTCAGCTATTCGGCGACGCAGTACGCGCTGTTCAGTTCGCTCATGCTCTTGCTGCCGAAGTTCATCGCCGGTTACTCGGGCGTGTTCGTCAATGCCTATGGCTACAGCACCTTCTTCATCGCCACGGCTGTGCTGGGCGTGCCGGTGCTGGTGCTGGTCGCGCTGGCGTCGCGTGCCGCCAGGGCCCAGCACGCTTCGACCGCTTCGACAGACCCGAACAGCTAGCCCCGCTACGGCTCTGGACTATCGGATTGCGCCGACGTGGCATAGAGCGTGCTGCTGGTAGGCTGTAACGGTTTTCGAGCGGGCCCGCCCGAGAGCTTGCACCTCACCGTGCGCCCGACCCCTGTATTTTTTCTCTCTCCATCACCGTGCCCTCCCGAATTCCCCCTCTGAAGATCAGCGCCTACACCGCGACCTCGGCCGTCGGTACCGGCAAGGAGTCGCTGGCCACCGCGCTCGAATCGTCCCGCAGTGGCCTGCGTCCCAACGACTTCGGCGATGCACCGCTCGACACCTGGATCGGCCGCGTCGAGGGCGTCGAAGAAGTGCGTCTCCCGGAAGCCTTGGCGCACTGGGATTGCCGCAACAACCGCCTCGCCTGGCTGGGCCTGCAGGCCGATGGCTTCGAGCAGGCCGTGGCCGCAGCGCGAGAAAAGTACGGCGCGTCGCGCATCGCGCTGATCCTCGGCACTTCCACGTCGAGCATCGGCGAAACCGAGCTCGCATACACGCAGCTCGATGCCGAAGGCCACTTTCCCGCAGACCAGCGGCGCCCTGAAGTTCACACACCGCACTCGCTCACGATGTTCGTACAGGAAGTTCTCGGCCTCGAAGGCCCGTGCGAGACCATTTCGACGGCCTGTTCGTCGAGCGCCAAAGTATTCGCCTCGGCCGAGCGGCTGATCCGCCTCGGCCTGGTCGATGCGGCCGTGGTCGGCGGTGTTGACACGCTGTGCGGCAGCGTGCTGTTCGGCTTCAACTCGCTCGAGCTGGTGTCGAACCAGCCGTGCCGCCCGTTCGATGCGGCGCGGGGCGGCATTAGCCTGGGTGAGGCGGCCGGCTTCGCATTGCTCGAACGCGGCGCCGGTGCGCTCGAACTGCTCGGCTACGGTGAAGCCAGCGATGCGCACCACATGTCGACGCCGCACCCCGAAGGCCTCGGCGCTGAAAGGGCGCTGAACGATGCACTGGCCCGCGCGGGCCTCGGCACTGACGCCATCGACTACATCAACATGCACGGCACCGCCAGCATGAAGAACGACGAAGTCGAAGGCGCGCTGGTCGGACGCCGCTTTCCGGAGACCACGCACGCGAGCTCGACCAAGGGGTTCACCGGGCACACGCTCGGGGCAGCGGGCATCGTGGAAGCCGTCGTCAGCCTGCTCGCCATCGAGCGCGGGCTGAAGCCGGGCACTGTGAACACCACTGACATCGATCCGGACTTCGGACCGCAGATCCGGCTGAAACCGGCGCACGGCGAGGTGCGCTACGTGCTGTCCAACTCTTTTGGCTTTGGCGGCAACAACTGCTCGCTGGTGTTCGGCAAGGGAGCCGCGGCATGAGCACCAACCACATTCCGAAGCCACCGACGCTCTACATCGAAGGCCCGGCCTTCTGGGCCCCGAGCCTGCCGGGCTGGGACAACGCCCGCGCCGCGTTTCGTGGCGAAGGCAACGTGACCGAGCCGCCCGCCAAGCGCCCCGCGCCGATGGTGCTGGCCCCGGCCGAGCGCCGCCGCGCGCCCGATACCGTGGCGCTGGCACTGGAAGTTGCGGCCGCGTCCATCGCCGCTTCCGGCCGCCACGCGCCCGACCTGCCGTGCGTGTTCGTCTCGGCGCACGGCGACCTGGCGATCAACGACTACATGTGCACGGTGCTCGCCAGCGATCCATCGGTGCTGTCGCCGACCAAGTTCCACAACTCGGTTCACAACGCCGCCGTGGGCTACTGGACCATCGGCACCGGCTGCATGGCGGCCAGCAATTCGATCTCGGCTTTCGAGAGCAGCTTTGCCGCCGGCATGCTCGAAGCCGCCGCGCAGTGTGCCGCCGACCAGACGCCGGTGCTGCTGGTCGGCTACGACATTCCGTCGGTCGGTGCGTTGTCGTCGGTCACTACCAGCCGGGGCCTGCTGGCAGTCGGCATGGTGATCGCGCCGGAGCGCACCGAGCGCACGGTGGCATCGTTCGACTGGTCGCTGTTCAGCGGCGAAGCGCACGCCATTGCACCGCGCAGCGACATATCGCAAGCGCTCACCGCCAACGCCATGGCCGACGCGCTGCCGCTGTTCGAATTGCTTGCACTGGGCGAGGCGGGCACGCTGGCGCTCCCGCTGTCACCCAAACTGTCGCTTCAAATGCGGCTCGAGCAGGCCTGATGTCCATCAAAGCCGTTGCGGCGGCGGCCGCCAATACAGCATCCGATGATGCCAATGTGAGCGCGCACGATGTCGTGATCATGGGCGGCGGGCTGGCCGGGCTCACGCTGGCGCTGCAGCTGAAAAAGCGCTTCGACCCCATCGACGTGCTGGTGCTCGAGCGTCGCTCGCATCCGGTGCCGCACGCCGCGCACAAGGTCGGCGAATCCTCGGTCGAGATCGGCGCGCACTACTTCGACACGGTACTGGGCCTGAAGCCGCACCTGCAAGGTGAACAGCTGCGCAAGTTCGGCTTTCGCTTTTTCTTCAGCGAAGGGCGGCGCGATATCGATCAGGTGACCGAGATCGGCGCCAGCCGCTACCTGTCGGTGCCGAGCTACCAAATCGATCGCGGCATCTTCGAGAACTATCTGGCCGAAGAAGCTGCGCGTTGCGGCGTCCGCTTCGTCGACAACGCGCTGGTCAAGCAGATCGACCTGGCCGATGACGCTCGCCAGCCGCATCGCCTGCGCTGGACGCAAGACGGCGAGTCGCACGAGATCCATGCGCGCTGGGTGATCGACGCCTGCGGCCGTGCGGGCATGTTGAAGCGCAAGCTCGGCCTGGCCGAGCCCAACTCGCACGAGTGCAACGCGGTGTGGTTTCGCATCGGCGACCGCATCACCATCGACCACTGGAGCGACAACACCGAATGGCGCGAGCGCTGCGAGCCGCAAGCACGCTGGTTGTCGACCAATCACCTGGTCGGCGCGGGCTATTGGGTGTGGCTGATTCCGCTGGCATCGGGTTCGCACTCGATCGGCATCGTGGCCGACCCGCGCATTCACCCGCTCGACCGTTTCGACACTTTCGACAAGGCGATGGACTGGTTCAAGACCTGGCAGCCTGCGCTCTACGACGAGCTCGACGGCAAGCGCCATCTCTTGCAGGACTTCGCCTTCTTCAAGAATTTTTCGTACGGCTGCAAGCAGGTTTTCTCGGGCAAGCGCTGGGCGCTGACCGGTGAAGCAGGGCTCTTTCTCGACCCCTTCTATTCGCCCGGCAGCGACTTCATCGCGATGGGCAACACCTACATCACCGACCTCATCGCGCACGACCGCGCCGGGCACTCGGTGGAAGCACGCGCGCAGCTCTACGACCAGATCTATCACTCGTTCTACGAGAGCACGCTCGCGCTCTATCAGGACCAGTACGCGCTGTTCGGCGACCCCGAGGTGCTGCCGATCAAGGTGATCTGGGACTACACCTACTACTGGGGCGTGCTCTCGCAGATCTTCTTTCAGGATCGGCTCACCGACCTGGCGCTGCTGGGCAGCCTCAAGGAAGAACTGCAGCACTGCCAGAAGCTCAACGTCGCCGTGCAGCATTTTTTGCGCGCGTGGTCTGGCGTGACGACCAAGCGCAATCCGGCGGTGATGCTCGACCAGGCGGCGCTACCCTGGTTTGCCGACCTCAATCGGAGCCTGAAAGACGATCTCGACGACAGCGCGTTTCGCGATCGCATGCGCGCATCGGCCGCACAACTACGGCAGTTGGCGGCCGAGATTCTGGTGCGCGCATCGACGGAACACTCCGGCATCGAAGCGACCGAATTGCGCATGTTGCTCAAAGAAAAAATGGCGATGGTGCCAGCCCATTCCGGTCAAGGGACCATGCTGTTCGCCGCTTGAGGCACATCCCGACGTTTACCCCAACTTTACGCAGCGTTCAACGCGGGTTGCTCGCCGCCCTTCACCATGAAGCCCATGAGCACCCCCCAACTTTTGATGATCGAAGACGACACCCGCCTGGCGCAGATGGTGGGCGAGTACCTGACGCAGTCGGGCTTCGGTTTCAACCACGCGGCCGACGGTGCGAGCGGACTGGCGCAGTTGCAGGAGCACGCACCCGACCTCGTCATCCTCGACCTGATGCTGCCCGACACCGACGGGCTCGAAGTGTGCCGCCGCATCCGCGCACTGCCGGGTGGCCTTGCGAAGGTGTCGGTGCTGATGCTCACGGCCAAGGGCGACCCGATGGACCGCATCATCGGCCTTGAAATCGGGGCCGACGACTATCTGCCCAAGCCCTTCGAGCCGCGTGAATTGCTGGCCCGCATTCGCGCCGTGCTGCGCCGTCGCGGCGAGACGACGAGCGAAGCCGCAGCGTCGACCATGATGCGATTCGGCACCCTGGAGATCGACCGCAACGCTCGCACCGTGACCGTCGCGGCCGCACTGGCCGACCTCACCTCGTACCAGTTCGACCTGCTGGTCGCGATGGCAGAGCGCGCGGGTCGCGTCCTCACACGCGACCAGATCATGGAAGCGGTACGCGGCCGCGAGCTCGAAGCCTTCGACCGCTCGATCGACGTGCACATGGGCCGCATCCGTGCCGCCATCGAGATCGACGCGAAGAACCCGAAGCGCATCCTTACGGTGCGCGGCGTCGGCTACGTTTTTGCCAAGCAACAAGACTGATCGGCTCAAATCGATTGACCGATTGACCGACCGATGCTGAGCCTCTACTCGCGCCACCTCTACGTTCGCATCTGGCTGGCGGTGGTAGCGGGTGTCGTGGTGCTCACGCTGACGGCTGGCTGGCTGGTGCGCATCTCCGCCGAGAGCGAGCGCGACCGCATCAACGCACTGCCGCGCGAGGTGATCGTGCGCGACACCGAGAACAACGTCATCGGCACCGGCCAGGCGACGCGTGCGCGCGGCCAAGGCCTGGAGTTCGACTTGACGCTCAGCGACGGCCGCGCCCTGTCGCTCGAAGTGAATCGGCGCGAGCCGGGCACCATCGCCAGCGAAGGCCGGCCACCACCGCCGCCGTGGCGCACGCCGTTCGGCTTCGTCTGGATGATCGTGCTGGTCGGCGTCTCGGTCGCGCTCGGCGTGTACCCGATCGTGCGGCGGCTCACCAAGCGGCTGGAGTCGTTGCAGCGCAGCGTGCAACGTTGGGGCGAGGGTGACTTGTCGGTGCGCGTGGCCGAAGAAGGGCAAGACGAGGTCAGCGACCTGGCGCGACGCTTCAATGCGGCGGCGGTGCGGATCGAACAACTGGTGCGCTCGCACAAGTCGCTGCTGGCCAACGCGTCGCACGAATTGCGCTCGCCGCTCACGCGCATCCGCATGGGCCTGGAGCTGATGGGCGACACGCCGAACCCGAAGTCGCGGCAGGAAATCGCCCGCAACATCGGTGAGCTCGACCAATTGATCGACGAGATTTTGTTGTCGAGCCGGCTCGACGCCAGCGAAGCCGACATGGGCACGATCGAAACCGTCGACCTGATGGGGTTGGCTGCCGAAGAGTGCTCTCAGGTCGGCGCGGAACTCGACGTGGCCGAAGGCACAGACAGCAATGCACTCACGGTGCGTGGCGTGCCGCGGCTGCTGCGACGCGCGATCCGCAATCTGCTCGAGAACGCACGGCGCTATGGCGCCGGCGAGATTTCGGTGGAGCTGGCAACCGCTTCCGGCGCCGGCGGCTTTGCCACCGTGCGCGTGAACGACCGCGGGCCGGGCGTCCCAGCCGCCTTGCGCGACCGCATTTTCGAGCCGTTCTATCGGCTGCCCGGCGCCAGCGAGCGCGAAGGCGGTGTGGGCCTGGGGCTGGCGCTGGTGAAATCGATCGTGGAACGCCACGGCGGCACGGTGCGCTGCGAAGACCGTGCCGGCGGCGGCGCCAGTTTCGTCATCGCGCTGCCTAACGGAGCTTGAGCCTCTAGGCGAGGCGGTGAAGTCAGGTGGCCACCCGGAGGCCGCACCTAGAATCGCCGCCACCATGCAGAGATCGACGATTGCCCGCCCCGCCGCCATGTTCTGGGGGCTCGCAGTCTTCGCACCGGTGGGCGTCAACTACCTTGCCGCCGTACTGATGTTCGCGACGCTCTTTATCGCGGGCAATTTGCAGGAACGCGCGGCGCGCATCCGTGCCAATCCGCTGTGGTGGCCGGTGGTCGCTTACGTTGCGTGGACGCTTGTCGTGCTCGCATTCAGGCCGCATTACCCGCAGACACCATCGAACCTCTGGCATGGTTTCCGTATCGCAGCGACCATCGTGATGGCGATGGCGCTCACCCGCGACGAAGCGCTGTGGGCGCTGCGCGGCTTCTTCGTCATCGCCTTCACCAGCGTGTTGATGGTGCTGCTCTATCGCACTGTCGGCTTTCCGATGGCCGAGTTGTGGCGCGCCACGCTGGTGCTGGTCGGCAACAAGTCGATCAACGATGCGCTGCTGTTCACGGTGCTGGGTGTGAGTGCGGTGGTATTCGGGCTGGCCCATATCCACGACAAGAAGGGGCACTGGGCGCTGCCCGCTTTCGCGCTCACCGGCTTTGTCGCGGTGATCATCACGCTGTGGTTGCCATCTCGGACTTCGCTGCTCGGGCTGCTGGTTGCGGGCGTTGCAGTGTGCGTGCATCAGTGGCGCAAGCAACTGCGGGTGCTGGCGGTGGTGCTGGTGATCGCGGTTGGTGCGGCGTCGGTACTGGTGTGGCAGTCGCCGGTGGTGCAGCGCACCTTCGCGCTGGGCGCGCAGGAAATCGAAGCAGCGCAGGCCGGTGCGGTGTCGGAAGGCAGCTGGGTCGTGCGCTTCTACATGTACCGCGACACCGCACGCATGATCATCGACAAACCGCTCGCAGGCTGGGGCATCGGCGGCTGGACCGAGCAATGGCACCTGCGCGGGCCCAAGCTGCTGGCCGACTACAACATGCCCCACAACGATTTCCTGTGGATGGGCGCGCAGGCCGGGGTGCCGGGACTGCTGACGCTGCTGGTCATCATGCTGGTGGGCGTGTGGCAGGGCTGGCGCCGGAACGACATCACCGGACGCTGCGGCTTTGCAGCCATGCTGGTGATGCTGATCGCGACCAGCGTGAACTCTGCGCTGCGCGATGCGCAGATCGGACTCAGCCTGCTGTGGATCGCGATGGTCTACCTGCGGCTGGTGCAGGAGCCGGGCCAGCCGTGGCGCGAGATGCTGCCCTTGCGGCTACAGGAGCTGATGCGGCTGCAACCGCCACGTTCAGCTTCGGTTAACCCCTGATTTTGAGAATCGCAGCGTCGTGCCTTCAATAATCCGCAACCGAACTGCCCTTGACGGTGGTCGACGTCTCGGTCGGGAGGTTTTGCCATGCGCTATGTGAACTACGGATTGTTCGAATGGATGGCGGGAGGTTTCCATCCCACGCCCTGGCTGTTGGCGGCGGCTTGCTGGATCGCCGTGTACGGCGCCTGGGCTGCAGGCCTGACAGTGCTCTACAGCGGCTTTCGCCAGCCATCTCAGCGCCTGTATCTGGTCCTCTTGCTGCTGCTGGCATGCATCACGTCCGTGCTGTCTCAAGCCATCTCGAGCGCCCTGGACATGCCTCGCCCCTTCGCGATAGGCATGAGCCCGAATTACCTCCAGCACGGTGGACGAGGCGCCATGCCGAGTACGCACATGTCGGTGATGTCGTTGGTCGCGCTGGGTTGCCTGGTGCGTCCGGGCCTGCATACCGCGGGTGCCGTGTTGCTGGCACTGGCCTTTGCCACTGCATGGGGCCGCATCTACGCAGGCGCGCATTTTCCGGCGGATGTCGGTGCCGGGCTGCTGCTGGGCGCGGTCGTTCTCGCGGTCTATACCGGCCTGCGCAGCGGTGTGCAGTGGTGGATGCGCCGGCGATACACCGGCCCTGACGCGTGAGCCTGCAAGATTCGACCGGCGCGCTCAGGCCAATGCAGTGGCCGCGATGCGCGCTGCGGCTGCAATGACATCGTTGCGCATCGGCGCCTCTTTGACGGTCTGGGTGAAGTAGATCGCCATGACGATCGGCGCACCCGCTGGCGGCCATGCGACGCCGATATCGTTCGCCGTTCCATAGTCGCCCGAGCCGGTCTTGTCGGCGACGCGCCAGTCGGCAGGCACCGCTGCACGGATGCGCGTGGCACCGGTGGTGTTGCCGAGCATCCATGCGACGAGTTGATCGCGCTGTCGCGTGGGCAATGCGTTGCCCGTCAGCAGTACTTGCAGATTGCGCGCCATGGCGCGAGGCGTGCACGTGTCGCGGGGATCGCCGGGCAGCGCTGTGTTCAGTTCCGTCTCGCGGCGGTCGAGTCGGAAAGCCGTGTCGCCGATCGATCGCGCAAAGGCAGTGAGCACTGGCGGACCACCGAGTGCGTCGAGCAGCATGTTGGCGGCCGAGTTGTCGCTGTGTTGCAGCGCGGCGGCGCAAAGTTCGGCGATGGTCATGCCGTCCTGCACATGCCTCTCAGTAATGGGCGAATAGGTCACAAGGTCGCTGGTGGCATAGCGCACGCGACGCTGCAACAGATCGATTTCGATCGCACTGCGCTGAAGAATGGCGGAGGCGGCCAGCACCTTGAACGTACTGCACATCGGAAAGCGTTCATCGGCGCGATGCTGCACCGTAGAACGCGCGCCAACATCGCCCCCGCTGCCGGCATCGGTCCGGAAGGCCACGATGCCGAGGCGTCCGCCCGCGGATGCTTCGAGTTTGTCCAGCGCCTGCAGCGCAGCCGCCGATGCGCCGGCGTCATGCGACAAGGGAGCGCATGCACCGACGAACGGTGCGGAAAACGCGCCGAGCAACAACGCTCGACGGGGGACAGAAAGCTTGTTGATCGTCTTGTCCTTATCGCTTGGCGCAGATCAGCGGCTCAGTGCCGATGCACTGCCGACTCACCCGCTTTCAGGCGGTACACCGTGCCGCAATACGGGCACTTGGCTTCTCCCATGCGTGCTACGTCGAGGTAGACCTTGGGGTGCGCGCTCCAGAGCTTCATGTCGGCCAGCGGGCTCGGGCAGTGGACGCCGCCCTGGTGATTGAGTTCTTTCGCGAGCAGTTCGATGACGGCGGTGGTCGACATGGTGATAGGGGTCTTCAGACTTTAGTTAGCCAATGGGCGTATTTGGGATTTTTGCCGTTCACGATGTCGAAGAACGCGCTCTGGATTTTTTCGGTTATCGGGCCGCGGGAACCGCCGTCGCCACGGTTGCCGATCTCGATGCGGTCGAGTTCGCGAATCGGCGTCACTTCAGCCGCGGTGCCAGTGAAGAAGGCTTCGTCGGCGATGTAGACCTCGTCGCGCGTGATGCGTTTTTGCACGAGCTCCAGCCCCAAGTCCTTGCAGATATGCAGGATGGTGTTGCGAGTGATGCCGTTGAGCGCACCGGCCGACAGGTCGGGCGTGTAGACCACGTCGCCCTTCACCACGAAGATGTTTTCACCGGCGCCTTCGGAGACGAAGCCGCTGGCGTCGAGCAGCAGCGCCTCGTCGTAGCCGTCGTCGAGCGCTTCCATGTTGGCGAGGATCGAGTTGGTGTAGTTGCTCACCGCCTTGGCCTGCGTCATGGTGATGTTGACGTGGTGCCGCGTGTAGCTCGACGTCTTCACGCGGATGCCGCGGCGCATGCCTTCTTCACCGAGGTACGCGCCCCAGGCCCAGGCCGCAACCATCGCGTGGATCTTGTTGCCCCTGGGGCTGACACCGAGCTTCTCGGAACCAATCCAGATCAGCGGGCGCAGGTAGCAGCTTGCGAGCTTGTTCTCGCGCACGACCTGCTTTTGCGCCGCCATCACTTCTTCCTGCGAAAAAGGGATCTTCATGCGCAGGATCTTGGCGCTGTTGAAGAGGCGCTCGGTGTGCTCGGCAAGACGAAAGATCGCAGTGCCATCGACCGTGTCGTAGGCCCGAACACCTTCGAAGGCGCCGCAGCCGTAGTGCAGCGTGTGGCTCAGGACGTGGACCGTGGCATTGCGCCAGTCGACCAGTTCACCGTCCATCCAGATCTTGCCGTCGCGGTCGTCTAGGGAAGCGGGAGGCGGTACGAGGGCGCTCATGTCTTGGTCCTTTGGGGGCGTGTGGAAATGCTGTCGCAAAAGCTTTCGATTTTACGGCGCCGGCGCGTATCGGTATTGCCACGGGCCGGCGCGACGAGAGGCCCACAATGGACGGCTCTGCCAATCACTCGGAAAAGGGTTTCAGTGTCCGTCTTCAAGAACGTCATCGTCTATCGCATCGAACCATCGTGGTCTCAAACATCGACCCAGGCCGAAGAGGCCCTGGGCGCCAACCGCTTCGTGGCCTGCGGCCCGTCGCAAGAAAAGTCCGCCGGCTGGACCGAGCCCCGCGGTGAAGAAAACGGGCCGCTGGTCGAATCCATCGGCGGCCAGTGGCTGCTCGAGTACATGATCGAGAGCAAGGCGCTGCCGGCCTCGGTGATCCGGCGCAAAGTAGAGGAACGCGCCGCGCAAATCGAGGCCACCACCGGCCGCAAGCCGGGCAAGAAAGAAAAGCGCGACCTGAAGGAAGACGTTACGCACGAGCTGCTGCCGCTGGCCTTCACCAAGCATGCACGCATCATGGTGTGGATCGACCCAGCCGAGCGCCGCCTGGTGGTGAACGCCAGCAACGTGTCGCGCGCCGACGAAGTCGTGACCAGCCTGGTGCAGTGCCTCGAAGGTTTTTCGGTGGCACTGCTGCAAACGCAAATGGAGCCGGCCGCCGCGATGTCGGAGTGGCTCTCCAGCCAGGAACCGCCGGCCGGCTTCACGATCGACCGCGAATGCGAACTGCGCGCCAGCGACGAATCGAAATCCGTCGTGCGTTACGCCAAGCACGCGCTCGACATCGAAGAGGTCCGCCAGCACATCGCCGATGGCAAGCGGCCGACGCGCCTTGCGATGACCTGGGACGACCGCGTGTCGTTCGAGCTGACCGACGCGATGGTGATCCGCAAGATCGTGTTCCTCGAGGGCACCGACAGTGCAGTCGCAAACAAGGGCGGCAAGGAAGACAACTTCGATGCGGATGCGGCGATCGCGACAGGCGAGCTGGGCCAGCTGGTGCCTGAATTGCTCGAGGCGCTTGGCGGTGAGATGCAGCTGGGTGCATCTGCGGCCGATGCTGCGAACGACACGGTCGCGAAGCTGAAGGCGCAAGGTGGCAAGTCGCCCGGAACCTCGGCCAACGGCCCCACGGCCAAAGAACTCGCGGACGAATCCGCGCCGTTCTAGCGCGCCAAGGTAGACGGGCCGGTGGGAGTGTCTTCCGCCGGCACGTCGGGCCGCGTCAACGCCCATTCCTTCAACTTGCCGCCGACGAAGGTCGCGTCGACCCACGAGTTGCCGTTGTCGGTCCAGCGGTACAGCTCGGGCTGCGTGCCTTCTTGCGACTTCGGCTCTCCGAGCGCGCGCGTCATCGCGACCACGTGCATCAGCGTCGAGCCCGGCTTGAGCTTGGCGTTGAGCATGACGGCGCTGTCGACGTAGCCCACAGGCCGCTCGGCGGCGCGTTGCAGCACCTTCATCGCGCGGTTGAAGTGCAGCAGCAAAAACATGACGATGGCGCCGCCGACGAGCGCGACGCCCTGCCAGCCGTAGCTTCGATAGGCTAGCCCTAGCAGCACGATACCGACCAGCGGCACGAGGATCTTCCGGAAATTCATGAACCGATTGTCGCCGGGGCGCGGCTGGCGTTACCTGCGGGAGCGCCCAGCGCTACTCGACCCAAATTCCCGGCGCTTCGCTGACCGTGTCGACGACATTGCGTTCACGGGCATCTGCCCGGGCCACCGAAAAGTGTATGAAGCTCTCGCCTTCGCGCTTGTCTTTTTCTGTTGTTCGTCTTTCCCTCGCCGGCGCATTCGCGGCCGCCGCGTTGAGCGGCTGCTACATCGTGCCGTTGCAAACGCCACCGCCGCAGGTGCCGTCCCAGCAGTTGTTTCCGGTCGCAACGATGCCGATGGCTGCGCCGCAAACGATGGTGACGCCGCTTCCGATGGTGGCGCTGACCTTCACCGCACGCCTCTACCCGGCCAACGCCGAAGCAGTCATGTACGGAACGATCACCGGCACCGTCACGAACGACATGAACGGTCGCGGCTACTTCAACGCGACGATCGCCGGCGAGCAATTCCAGGGTGAGTCGACGCGGCAAGCGGGCAGTTCGCAGCGCAGCGGCATCGCCAATGCCAGCGGCACGCGCGGCGGCATGCTGAGTTGCCGCTACACGATGAATTCGGCAACGCTCGGCAGCGGCACCTGCGTGCTGAACAACGGTCCGGCCTTCACGATGCACATCGGCTGACCAAGGCTTGGCCTGCGCGCAGCTACTGAAGCTGCCGCACCACGTCCATCGCTTCTTCGATGCGCTCGACCGGATGAACGGTCAGCCCTTCGATTTCCTTCGCGCCCTTTCTGGGCGCGTTGGCTTTTGGGACGACCGCCACGCTGAAGCCCAGCTTGGCGGCTTCTCGCAGACGCTCCTGGCCGCGCGGCGCCGGCCGCACTTCGCCGGCCAGGCCGACTTCGCCGAACGCGATAAAGCCCTTGGGCAAGGGCTTGCCGCGCAGGCTCGAAGTGATGGCCAGCATCACGGCCAAGTCGGCCGCCGGCTCGCTGATGCGCACGCCGCCGACCGCATTGACGAACACGTCCTGGTCCATGCAGGCGATGCCCGCATGACGGTGCAGCACCGCCAGCAGCATGGCGAGGCGGTCGCGGTCCAGGCCGACCGACAACCGCCTCGGACTCGGCCCGCCGCTGTCGACCAGCGCCTGGATTTCGACCAGCATCGGCCGCGTGCCTTCGAGCGTGACCAGCACCACGCTGCCGGGCACCGGCTCCGCGTGCTGACTCAGAAAGATCGCGCTCGGGTTGGTCACGCCCTTCAGCCCGCGCTCGGTCATGGCGAAAACACCGATCTCGTTGACCGCGCCGAAGCGGTTCTTGATGGCACGCACCAGCCGGAAGCTCGAGTGCGTGTCGCCCTCGAAGTACAGCACCGTGTCGACCATGTGCTCCAGCACGCGCGGGCCGGCCAGCGCGCCTTCTTTGGTGACGTGGCCGACCAGCACCACTGCAGTGCCGCTGGCCTTGGCAAAGCGCGTCAGGTGCGCCGCGCACTCGCGCACCTGCGCGACGGAGCCGGGCGCCGACGTGAGTTGATCCGAGTAGACGGTCTGGATCGAATCGATGACCGCGATCGCCGGCCGCGTGGCGTCGAGCGTGGCCAGGATTTTTTCGAGCTGGATCTCGGCCAGAACCTGCACCTGCGAGTGATCGAGTCCGAGCCGCTTGGAGCGCAGCGCTACCTGTGCGCCGCTTTCTTCGCCGGTGACGTAGATCGCGTTTTGCCCGGCGCGCTGGAGCGCATCGACAGCCTGCAGCAGCAGCGTCGACTTGCCGATCCCCGGATCGCCGCCAATGAGAGTGACGCCGCCCGACACGATGCCGCCGCCGAGCACGCGGTCCAGCTCGTCGAGCCCGGTCGGCGTGCGCGCCATGTCGGTGGCTTCGATGTCCGACAGGGTGGCGAGTTCGGCAGCGCCGGCCAGAGCGGTGAACACCGGAGCGCCGAAGCGGTTGTTGGCGCTGCCGGGTTGCACCGCAGCAGCCTGTTCGACCAGCGTATTCCATGCATCGCAGCTCGGGCACTTGCCGAGCCATTTCGCGCTCGTGCCTCCGCATTCGGTGCAAACGTAGATGCTTCTGTCTTTGGCCATGGGCCTGCGACTATAAAGGTGGTCGCCGCCGCTCACCCCGCACACACGGAGACATCGCGCCATGCCGCACCTTCGCATCGAATACACCGCCAACCTCGAAGACGAACTTCGCATCGACGAACTTTGCGAACACCTGCGCGCGACGCTCGTCGGCACGCTCGACGACAGCGGCGCGCCGGTCTTTCCAATCACCGGAACTCGGGTGCTGGCCTGGCCGGCGCAACAGTTCGCGGTGGCCGACGGCGCGCCCGATCGTGCATTCGTCTGGCTGCAACTGCGCATCACGCCAGGCCGCAGCGATGCGCTCAAGAAGAAAGTCGGCGACACGCTGATGGCCGCCATCGAAATGCATTTCGCGCCCATTGCCGCCGGCCGTGCGCTCGGGCTCACCTTGCAGATCGACGAGGGTGCCGAGGTCTACGCCGGCAAACTCAACAACCTCGCCCAGTACCTCTGAGCCATCTTCAAGACCTTTCGACACCTCTGACATCATGAAAATCTGCATCTACGGTGCCGGCGCAATCGGCGGATGGATCGGCGTCGCCCTTGCCCAAGCTGGTGAACGGATCAACGTCGTGGCACGCGGCGCGACGCTCGATGCCTTGCAACGGAACGGCCTGTCGCTCGTGCGTGGCGACGAGCGGCTGCACGTGCCGGTCCACGCAGTGGCGAGCCCAACCGAGTTCGGACCACAAGACCTGGTGGTGGTCGCGGTGAAGGCGCCGGCGCTGGCTGGCGTGGCTGCGCAGATCGCACCATTGATCGGTCCCGACACCATCGTGTTGACCGCGATGAACGGCGTGCCCTGGTGGTTCCTCGAAGGCGGCTTCGGCGGCACGCTGGCCGGCTCGAGGCTGGCAGCGGTCGATCCCGACGGCGCCATCGCCGCCGCCATCCCGGCGTCACATGTGATCGGCGGCGTGGTGCATGCGAGCTGCTCGCTCGACGCGCCCGGCGTGGTGCGGCACCACTTCGGCAACCGGCTCATCATCGGCGAGCCGGCCGGTGGCGCCTCACCGCGCGTGACCGAACTGGCGGCGCTGCTGACCCGTGCCGGCATCGAATGCAGCGTGTCGCCGCAGGTCCAAAAAGACATCTGGTTCAAGCTGTGGGGCAACATGACGGTCAACCCCATCAGCGCACTGACCGGCGCCACCACCGACAAGATCATGTCCGACGATCTGGTGCTCGGCTTTATTTCAGCGGTGATGCTGGAGGCCAAGGAGATCGGCGCGCGCATCGGCATCTCGATCACCGACAGCCCGGAAGACCGGCATGCCGTCACGCGCAAGCTCGGCGCGTTCAAGACCTCGATGCTGCAGGATGTGGAGGCGCATCGCGCCATCGAGCTCGATGCGCTGGTGAGCGTGGTGCGTGAACTCGGGCAGCTGACGAAGGTGCCGACACCGTTCACCGATGCGCTGCTCGGGCTGGCACGGCTCAAGGGTCGGGAGCTCGGGCTTTATTGAGTCTGCGCTGAGTCGCTCGCGAAGTCGGCCCGCTCAGTCGACCGCGAACGGAACCCGCGGCGCCACCGCGCACATCAGCTCATAGCCGACCGTGCCTGCCGCGCGCGCAACTTCGTCGATCGGCAGCAGCGTGCCGTTGGCGGCGCGGCCCCACAGCGTGACGTCGCTGTCGAAACCTGCGTCCGGCACGGGCGTGAGGTCGACCGTGATCATGTCCATGCTGACGCGCCCGACCATGCGCGTGCGCACCCCGTTCACCAGCACCGGCGTGCCGGTGGTGCAGTGCCGGGGATAGCCGTCGGCATAACCCACCGCCGCCACGCCGATGCGCAGCGGCCCTTCGGCGGTGAAGCTGGAGCCGTAGCCGACGGTGTCGCCGGCCTGCAGCGTCTGCAACGCGATCAGCCGCGTGGAGAGCGTCATGCCGGGCCGCAGTTGCCAGTGTGACGCGTCGTGCTCCGGGAAATCCGGCGCGCTGCCATACAGCACGATGCCGGGCCGCACCCAATCGCCGCGGGCCAGTGCCGGGTGCCGCAGCGTGGCGGCACTGTTTGCGATCGAGCGCTCGCCGGGTAAGTCGCGCGTGGCGTCTTCGAACACTTCGAGCTGATGCGCGATGCCACGCGCGCCGTCGGCGTCGCTGAAGTGCGTCATGAGCGAAATCTCGTCGACCTGCGGCAACGCGTTGAGTCGCGTCCAGGCCGACCTGAAACGCGACGGTGCAAAACCGAGCCGGTTCATGCCGGAGTTCATTTTCAGGAAAACGCGTTGCGGTGCCTGCGTCTTGTGCGCGGCGAGCATGTCGATTTGCGCGTCGCAATGCACGGTGTGCCAGAGGTCGAGGCGGGAACAAAGTTCGAGGTCGCGCGGCTCGAACACGCCTTCGAGCAGCAGCACCGGACCGCGCCAGCCGAGCGCGCGGACCCGCTCGGCTTCGGCCAGGTCGAGCAGCGCGAAACCGTCGGCGCCGCGAAAGCTGTCGAACACGCGTTCAATGCCATGGCCGTAAGCGTTGGCCTTGACCACCGCCCACACGCGCGAATCGAGCGCGGCACGACGCGCACGCTCGAGGTTGTGGCGCAGTGCGTCGGCGTGAACGGTGGCAAGAATCGGACGGGGCATCTCGGACTCGTTTTTGAATGTGCAAAAGAATGTGCGAAAAAAGGCGCAATGCCCACAGAAAACACGGGTGGTAGTGCTCATTTTGGCATCGCAACCCCATGCTATAACCGCCCATCCGCCTGTAGCGGAAGCCTTTTTTTCACTATTGCCAGCAGCCCCCTCTCTGGCCATTCAGCCCCTCGATGAAGCGCGGTTTTTACACGATCATGTCGGCCCAGTTCTTTTCGTCACTGGCCGACCAAGCGCTTTTCGTGGCCGCCGTCGAACTGATGAGAAGTGCCGGCGCACCCGAATGGCAGCGTGCCGCGCTGGTGCCGATCTTCGCGGTCTTCTATGTGGTGCTGGCACCGCTGGTCGGTGCCTTCGCAGACGCTTTGCCCAAGGGCAAAGTGATGTTCATCAGCAATGCGATCAAGGTGGTCGGGTGTCTGATGATGTTGTTCGGCACGCATCCCTTGCTGTCGTATGCCATCGTCGGGCTCGGCGCCGCGGCGTACTCACCGGCCAAGTACGGCATCCTGACCGAGCTGTTGCCGGCATCGCAACTGGTCAAGGCCAACGGCTGGATCGAAGGGCTGACGATCGCATCGATCCTGCTGGGCATCGTGCTCGGCGGCACGCTGGTCGGGCACACGGTGTCGAGCCATCTGCTGCGGTTCGATCTGCCGTTCATCGACACCGGCGTCGACACGCCGCCGGCCGCCGCGATCAGCGTGCTGATCTTCGTCTACGCATTGGCGGCCTGGTTCAACACGCGCATCCCGCACACGGGCGTGGAGATGCGGTCGCTGCGCAGCAACAAGCAGCATGGCCTGGTGCGCAACATCGCATCGTTGTTGCCCGACTTCTGGCACTGCAATGCACGCCTCTGGCGCGACAAGCTCGGCCAGATTTCGCTCGCGACCACCACGCTTTTCTGGGGCGCTGGCGGCAACTTGAAGTACATCGTCATCGCCTGGGGTTCGGTGGCACTCGGCTACAACACGACGCAGGCGTCCTGGCTGACCGGCGTGGTCACCATCGGCATGGCGGTCGGCGCTGTAGCGGCGTCGATGCGCATGCGGCTCGACACCGCTACGCAGGTCATTCCGATGGGCATCGGCATGGGCGTGCTGGTGATCTGCATGATCTTTATCGGCAACGTGTGGCTTGCTGTGCCGTTCCTGATTTTGTTGGGCGGATGCGGCGGATTTCTGGTGGTGCCGATGAACGCGCTGCTGCAGCATCGCGGCCACAACCTGATGGGCGCTGGCCGTTCGATCGCCGTACAAAACTTCAACGAGCAAGCCTGCATTTTGCTGCTCGGTGGTTTTTACAGCGCGTGCACCGGCCTCGGCCTGTCGGCCAACGCCGCCATCACCGCTTTCGGCGGACTGGTCGCCGGTTTCATGTGGCTCATTCGCCGCTGGCATCTGAGCAACTTGCGGAAATACCCGGAAGAGGTGCAGCATCTGCTTGCCATCGCGCGCAGCGACAAACACCACTGACCCAGGAAGACACACCACATGACCACCGTCTACGATTTCGACGCAACCCAGATCGATGGCAAGAGCGTGCAGCTTTCAAGCTATCGCGGAAAGGTCTTGCTCATCGTCAACACCGCGAGCAAATGCGGGTTTACGCCGCAGTTCGAGGGGCTCGAAAAACTGCATGAAAAGTACGCTGCGCAAGGCCTGACGGTGCTTGGCTTTCCGTCGAACCAGTTCGGCTCGCAAGACCCCGGCAGCAACGAAGAGATCGGCGCGTTCTGCACCAAGAACTACGGCGTCAGCTTTCCGATGATGGAGAAGATCGACGTCAACGGCAGCGGCGCTGCACCGCTGTACCAGTGGCTCAGCAAGGAGAAGCCTGGCTTGCTCGGCAGCACGGCCATCAAGTGGAACTTCACCAAGTTTTTGTTGGCGCGCGACGGCAGCGTGTTGAAGCGCTATGCGCCGCTCGACACGCCGTCATCGATGGAGCGCGACATTGAGAAGGCGCTGGCTACGGCCTGACAGACACGGCGCCCGCGCAAGGCGGCGCCAGCTCACGTCAGATCAAAAGCGGAAGTCGACCGACTTCGACCCGCCACCCACGGTGACCGCCTGCTTCTTGGAAGCGCTGCCAGCATCGGCGTTGACGACGTACTTTCCGGCAGGGAGATCGATCAGGCATACCGGCCCGTTGGCGCGAAACGCCAACGCGGTCACGTTGTTTTCGTTCTGAATGCTGACCGCGACGTCGGCCTCGTAAGCGCCGTCGGCACGCGCGAACAACAGTGCCAGCGGATGCTCCTTCATGGCGGCGCGAAAGGCTGTCGATTCGTCGGAGCCGATGCCGCCGCAGACGTAGCGCGCGGCGCCCTCGCCACGCATGGCCGGCATAGCGGATTGCGCCGCAGCGATTGTTGTGACGCCGGGCAACACCAGGCAGGCTGCGGCGACAAAAGCGATCCGGGTTTTATTGAACATGGTCAGACATTCCTTGAATCAGGGAACTCAAGCGTCGCCGCAACTGCCGGCGTTCAGGGTCGGACCGGAGCGCCAGACCAGGTCAGGGAAACAGCAGTTCCTTGGTGATGCTGACACAGCCGTTGCCGGCCGTAGGCATCAGGTAGATGTGATGCGTCGGGCTGATCGGGACGACGCCAATCGACTTGCCCACGACATCGAGCGGCTTGGCGTAGCCGAGGTCCTGCACCGCAACTTGCGCGCACGGCTTGCCCCACACGTCGATCATGTCGTAGCCCACGTCGCACCCGCCACGCCCGGTCGGTGCGAACACCGCGCTGACGAAGCGCGTGCCCGTCGGCTCGGCGCGCTCGACCGACGCTGCAAACGCGGAGGCATCGGGCGCTACCGGGTTGGTCATCAGCATGGCGGCGAAAGCGCCTTCGGGCCCGGTCAGGGCCGGTGCGACGCGATGCATCGTGCTCATGCATGTACCGATGCCGGCTTGCGCGGTCAATTGCTCCAGCGCATTGCGCGACGGCGGGGCTGGTGCAACCGGCTGAGCCTGCTGAACCTTTGCCGACACCAGCGTGGAACAGACCAGCAAACTGCACAGGAGCGAGGCACGAATGCGGCCGCCGCGACGCGACTCAGCTGGCGCGCCCCGCGCTGTCATTGCTGCCCCGCGACTTCGATATCGACGCGGCGGTTCGGTTGCAAGCAAGCCACCAGTTCGGGCGTGACCCGCTCGCCGGCGCATTGCGTCACTGGCTGCGTTTCTCCGGCACCGTAGGCACGCACCAGCTTGCCGTCAAGGCCCTTGCCGATGAGGTAGTTGCGCACGGTGCTGGCACGCGCTTGCGACAACGTCACGTTGGACGCGTCGGAACCGATGCGGTCCGTGTGGCCGGTGATGATGATCGAGCTGAGCACGACGCCGTCGCGACGCAGTTCCAACGCCAGTGCTTCGAGCCGGCCGCGACCTGCAGGCAGCAGATCGTTGAAACCGGACTTGGCGAACTTGAACAGACCATCGGCGCCCAATGTCAGGCGGCGCGTGGTGGGCACGGGTGCCGGCGCCGGTGCGGCCATCACCACCGGAACGGCTTGCGCCATCACCACCGGATTCAGATAGCGTTCGCAGGCAACGCCTTTCCAGTGCGTGCTGGCCGCGCGATAGACATCGTCGACCAGATCGAACTTCACCTTGAATTGGCAGGTGATGTACTCATTGCCCTTGCCCGTGTAGAAGTTGAAGGCGTAGTCCCATTCGCGGACACCGAAGAGGCCTTCGCTGTACTGCGGATTGCCGAGTTCGAGCCGCACTTGGTCCTTGCTCAAACCGGGCGTGATGCGCCGCACATGGTCGGGGCCGACGAACGATCCGGTCTTGAGATACGAGCTGTCGAGCGACGGAAAGTTGACCTCGCCTGCGGCCGCGGCGGACGCCGCAGGTTGCGCTTGCTGCGCCGAAGCCACGAGGCCGGCACACGTGAGCACCACCAGGCCGAAGGTGGCGCGAACGAAACGAAAAGATGAGTGCGATGACATGGTGTCTATCTCCGGAAAAGTGGGATGAAGGAGGAGTTGGATGCGAATGAAGTGGTGGTCGCTCTCATCCCGTCAGTCCCAAATCCCCGACACGCCCGCGCGCACCGCCACGCCGCCCGCACTGGCCGACACGCCACCCGTCACGCTCCATCGTCCGTTGTCCGCCGTGCGACGCAACGCGATGCCGACCGCACCCTGGCTTTGGTAGTAACCCATGCCAGCCGCATAGGTCGTCTTGCCCGCGATGTACGGGGCGCTTTCCAGTGCCATCGCCGACGCCACGCCGGCGTAGGCTTTCCGGGCCACACCGTCGATGTTCCCTTGCAGCCCGTTGACGCGCGCATCTGTGTACGCATTGGCAGACGCCACGCCCGCGTTCAGCTGCTGCACGTTCACCGCATCGTTCGGTGCTACGCCGTTGGCCACGTTGCCCAGCGTGACCGGCCCAGTAGAGTTGCTGTTGCCCAGGTTGACCGAGTTGTAGTTGGTCGTGCCGGCGGTGGTGGTGTCGTACTTGACCGCGTTGTTGTCCAGCGTGGTCACGGAAGTCTGCACCGCCTTCAACTGACTCACGTTGACCGCGTCGCTGTCGACCGAGCCTGCGGCCACGCCGTTGATCTGGCGCAGCTGACCCGAGGCCGCATTGCCGACCGACACACCTGCCAACGTGCTGGTGGTGGCATTGACCGCTGCGGTCTGTGCCACGCTGGCGCCGGTGGGGACGTAGCCCTTGGCGCCTGCCGCCGTGCTGGCGATCGAGCCGGCACCCAATGCCACGCCGCCTGCCACGTTGACAATGCTGCCGGCACCCAACGCAATGCCCTGCACCGCTGCGGCCGACGCATTGGTACCCATGGCAATCGAGTCGGCCAACTGCGTGTTGGCACCTTGACCGATCGCGATGCTCCCCGGTGCCGAAATCTGCACCGTCGCCCCATTGCCGATGCCGATCGCGTTGTTGCCGTTGACCACCGTTTGCGGACCGACCGCCACCGATTCATTACCGACGGCCAGCGAGTCCGCCGCCGCGGAATTGGCGTGGAAGTACTTGGTCGGCGTGACCGCGAAAGACTGCAACGCACCGGTCAACTGACGCACCGTGACCGCGTCTTGCGACTGCGTGCCGTCGGCCACGTTGGTGATCTGACGGTAGCTCGTGGCGTTGCCGACCGACACGGCGCCGAGCAGGGTGCGGTCGGTGGTGTTGTAGGGGACCATGAAATTGCCGGCCGCGAGGATGCCGGTGCTGGGCACGAGGGCTCGGTCGGAAACGGAAGCGGAGCCGAGCGCGACGCCGCCTGCGACTGCTGCGTTCGCACCATTGCCGATCGCCGTGGTTTGACCGCCCGATGCCAAGGCACCCACGCCGGCAGCCAAGGCATTTGTACCGGTCGCGCCGTCGTTGGCATAGTTGGAGCCAGCGGTTTGATCTGCGGAATTGACGCTGTAGTAATGCGTAGCGCCGGCCGCAACCGTGGACGTCAGCGCGTCGGCCACCGCATACAGCTGGCTGCCATTGATCGCGTCGGTGCTCAATGCAGTGATCCGCCCTGCCCCGACGTTCGTGATCTGCCTTTCACCACCGGCAACGCCGGTGCCCACGCTGACCACGCTGGTCGGTGCGCTGCCGGCGAATGGTCCGTACGTATGGCCGTTGACTGTCGCGCTGTTGGTGGGATTGGGTGCTGCCGTGACCGAACCGGAACCCAGCGCCACGTCGTCTACAGATGCGTTGGCGATACTTCCGTAGCCAATGGCAATTGCTCCGGCGGTCTGCGCTGAAGCAAAGCGGCCAAAGGCCAATGCACCTCCCGCATTTGCGTTGGAGAAGGTACCTAGAGCGATGGTGTCAGCGGCCGCTGCGCGCGCAAAATTTCCGATCGCGATCGTGTCGTGTTCATTGGCCACGCTGGCAACCGCTTGATTGCCGATAGCAATCGAATTGGTCCCGCCAAAATCAGTAGTGTTCGCTCCCGCTCTGGCACCGCTGCCGATGGCAATCTGAGACAGGTTCGTTGCTTGTGCAGTTCCGAAGGGCGTCGCACCCGCAATAGCGCCCGCGCCAACTGCGACCGAACCATTGGTCGCGAAGGTGTTGCCACCGACCGCCACGGCGCCGCTCCCGGCCGCGTTGGCCTTGGAGCCCAGAGCAACCGCCGCCACGAAAACGCCGCCGGAAGAGCTGAAGCCATAGTTGGCTGCCGCCGAGTCGGCCCCGATCGCAATGTCGCCAGCCACGGTTTGCGGTGTCACCACCGTTTTGACGCGTGCATTGCGTCCAATGGCGATGCTGTCGGCACGGTTGGCGTTCGCGCCCTCACCGAGGGCGGTGGCACCCGCCGCACCTGCGGTTGCGCTGGCACCCACAGCCAGCGAGTTCACACCCGTCGCCGAGGTGGCGTACGGGCCGGCATTGCCCGACCGAATTGGGAAGTCGATGGCGGCCGTCTGAGCTGCTACAGCATTCAACTGACTCCCATTGACAGCATCCGTGCTGGTCGAATTGATAAGGCCGGCCGCGACGTTCTGGATGCGTCGTTCGGCGCCTGGACCACCGACGGAAACTACACCGATTGGCGTACCGCCCGCGTAGTTGAAGGTCTTGCCGGCAATGACGCTGCTGTTGTAGGCCGTCGTCCCCGCAGTCGTTACGCTGGCAGTAGCGCTGTCGAATGCATTCGCTCCCAATGCGACCGAGTTGTCGACCGTGTTGACGGCGTTCAGGCCCAGTGCGATGCCGGTGCTGCCACTCGATGCGGCGCCCACGCCGATGGCCGTGGTCAGATTGCCGGTCGCAGCAGCGCCGGACCCCAGTGCAATGCCTGCCGAGCCCGTCACCGACGCACCTTCGCCGATCGCGGTGGCGTTGGTGACGTTGGTCGCAGAAGCCCCGTAACCGAAGACCGAGTTGGTATTGCCGGTGCTTACCGCGCCCGCGCCCACGACCGTGCTGAAAGCGGCGTTGGTCGCCGAGGCGCCCTCACCGATGACTGTGGACTGGGTCGAAAGAATGTCGGATTTGGCACCGATTCCGATCACAGTTTGCTGAGTGCCTGCAGCGAGGCTGTTAGCACCGAGCGCCATGCTGTTCTGGCCCGCTGCGTTGGCGTTGTAGCCGAGTGCAGTCGAGAACGAATACGCACGACTGGCCTCGCCCACGGCCGTACCGTTGCCGCTGGTGGCCGCTGCAGTCGAGCCGACGGCGAGACTGTCCTTACCCGTCGCCGAAGTCGTAAAGGGACCGGTATTGCCAGACCGAATCGGGAAGTCGATCGCAGATGCCGCTGCACTGACCGCCTTGAGTTGGCTCACATTGACGGCGTCCGTAGGGGCCCCGCCCGCAGCCACATTGGTAATGCGCCGCTCGCCACCTGCGCTGCCCACGCTGACAACGTTGCTACCGATAGCCGTGCCGCTTACAGTGCCCGCGCCTGGGTTGTACGAAGCCACGGTCGATGCCGTCACTGTGCTGTTGTTGCCAATGCCGACGGCGCCATCGAGGCCCGCGGCAACGGTCACGTTGTTGCCCAGCACAACGGCGTTGTTCGACGCAACTGTGTTGCCTGTTCCAACCGCCGCCGAGTTGTTTCCGCTCACCGTGTTGTACGAGCCGACTCCGGTGCTAGAAGAGCCGCTGACAAGGTTTCCAGCCCCCAAGGCCGTGGCAAGGTAATTGGTCGCTTGGCTACCGGTTCCGACAGCCGTGGCGTAAAAATCAGTTGCGAGTGCATCGCTGCCGATGGCAATCGCCTGCTGCGCAGAGGCATTGGCCCGCAGTCCGATGGCCACCGCCTGCTTGCCCGCGCTGACCGCGTCTGAGCCCAATGCAACCGTAGTGTCGCCCACCGCTTTTGCGTCCACACCGATGGCGATGGCATCCAGGCCAATGGCACCGAGGTTGTCTGCATTGGTCCCGCCCACGGAGTTGACGCTGAAGTATTTGATTTTGCCGGCGGCAACGACCTGACTCAACGAAGTCAACTGACTTACGTTAACGGCATCGGTCGCCACCGAACCCGCCGCCACATTGGTGATGCGGCGTTCGGCACCGGCTGCACCAACGGACACTTCACCCACTGGCGTCGTGCCCGCGAGCGTTCCGGTGGCAGGGTTGTAAGCGGTATTCGCTGTGAGTGCGGCAAGCGTCGCGCTGGTGTTGGAACCCGACCCCAGTGCCACGCTGTTGGCATAGGCCGCATTGGCGTTCGCGCCGACGGCCACGGCCCCCACACCGGTCGATGAACCCGCATTGGCACTGGAATTGGCGCCGACAGCAACCGATCCATCGCCGATGGCGGTGTTGGTGTCGCCCGAAGCCACCGCCCCGTTGCCGGTCGCCGTGTTGTTGCGCCCAAAAGCCACCGCACCGTTGCCGGTCGCGGTGTTCGGGTCGCCAATCGCGACAGCGCCGTCGCCGACGGCAGTCTGACCCCGCCCGATGGCAACCGCGCCACCGGTGGCGCTGCCCGAATTGGCGTTGGTGGTCGCGCCGATGGCGACGTTCTGGCCTGTGGCGCCGGTGGTGGCCGTGTCGCCGATGGCGACCGAGGAGATACTGCCGGCCTTGGTTCCGATACCAATGGCGGTGGCGCGGTCGAACGCCGTGCCGACGCCTGTGCCGATGGCGATGGCGCTGACGCCCGACGCCGAGGTGGAGGTAAAGAGCGATCCGCCGCCGATGGCAATGGCGCCGTTGCCCGTGGCCTTGCTGAAGGTGCCGACCACCGTCGCACCGGTGCCGCTAGCGTTGCTGGAAGCACCCAGGGCCGTGGAAGCCGTGCCGACGGCCGAGCTGAACCCGCCGACCGAGGTCGCGTAGCCGTCGCCCAGGATCGAGTCACCGGCACCGGTGGCCTGTGCCCGGTAGCCCAGTGCCGTGTTGTAGGAGCCGCCAGTGGTTTTCGCGTAGCCGCCGAAAGCCGATCCGCCCTGGTGGTCGTTGATGAAGCCGTTGGAGTCGGTGGCCAGTGCCGAACTGCCGAAGCCGACAGCAGTACCCATTTTTCCGGCGGTGTTGGGGGCGGCAGGCTGGTCGGAACCACCAATCGCGATGGCGCCGTTGCTGCCGGAAGCGTTGGCGTTAAGTCCGATCGCAATGCCGGATGTGTTGGCCGCGGCGCCGTTGCCGACAGCGACGCTGTTGGCACCCGCCGCCACAGCGAGCGGTCCGATGGCGACACTCTCGGCACCGATGGCGCCTGAATTTGTCAAGGTCGAATTGCCAACCACGTTTGAATTGGCATGAACGTACGGCACCTCGCTATTGGAAATCCATTGGGCGCCGTTCCACGTGTACAAGCCCGGGCTGACACCGTTCGCGCCGGTGGTTGTGGCCGTGTTGTAGACCTGCATGCCGGCGGTCATGGTGTTGCCGGTCAGGCCGAAAACATTTGCGGCCGTCAAAGGCACGCGGGCTGTCAAAAACCCCTGCGCAGAGCCGCCCGCTTGACCGATCTCGGCTACAGCACTTGCATCGCCGCCACTGTTGATACCGGAGTTTACGATGAGAGTCTGCGCAGCCGCAGGCACGGCCAACAAGGCCATCGTGACCGACAACGCAACGAGGCCAGAGGTTGCACCACTGCGACTCTTTTTCCCGCGCCCTCCAACAACTTCCGACACCGCGACCCACGCACCTTGCGCTTCGCTCCAGATGCTCTTAAATGACCGGTTCATCGTCGCTTCCCCTGATTGATGCCGCGGTCAAAAAGTGCCTTGGCAGTGGGGCGCGAGTATCTGGTCGCATTCTCGCGAGACGTGGGTACTAAGTCGCGGTCTCAGGTGGAGCTGCAACTCTCTTTAACGATGCGTGAAGCATTTAACAATTGCGCTCGCCGCAAGTGTCACCTCAATGTTTCCGAAAAGAAATTAAATGTTAAGAAACGCCACGGAAGACGCTTCTTTGACTCTTCTCTAACTACCGGGTCAATCCGCAGAAATCGCAGCGTCGAGCAACTCGATCCAATGCCTCACCGGCACGCCGCTGCCGCTCTGCAAATGCGTGATGCAGCCGATATTCGCCGAGGCGATGACGCTCGGTTGAAGTTGGTTCAGGTTGCCGAGCTTGCGATCGCGCAGCGGATAAGCGAGCTCGGGCTGCAGCACCGAATACGTCCCGGCCGAGCCGCAGCAAAGATGCGCTTCGTTGAGCGAGACGCGCACATCGAACCCTAGCGCGCGCAAGTTGACTTCGACGCCCCCACGCAGCTTTTGGCCGTGCTGCAAGGTGCATGGCGGGTGGTAGGCGATAACGCCCTCGGGCGGCTTCACACGCGCCCTGAGCACGGGCACCAGGTCGGGCAACAGCTCGCTCAGATCTTTGGTCAGTTCGCTGATGCGTCGGGCCTTGGCCGCGTATGCCGGATCGTCGCGCAGGATGTGCCCGTATTCGCGTACCGTGACGCCGCAGCCGGATGCGTTCATCACGATGGCTTCGACTTCGTCGCGTTCCACGTGTGGCCACCACGCGTCGATATTGGTGCGCATGTTCGCTTTACCGCCCTCTTGGTCGTTGAGGTGAAACTTCAACGCACCGCAGCAACCGGCCTCTCTGGCGATGACGGTCTGGATGCCCGCAGCATCGAGCACACGCGCGGTGGCGCTGTTGATGTTCGGCATCATCGACGGCTGCACGCAACCGGACAGCATGAGCACCTTTCGCGCGTGCTGGGTCGTCGGCCAGATACCGGCGTCCTGCTTGGCGGGCACCTTGGCTTTCAGCGCGGCGGGCAGCAGTCCGCGCACGGCCTGGCCGACCTTCATGGCCGGTCCAAAGAGCGGCGACGGCAGGCCTTCTTTCAACAGCCAGCGCGTGGCCGATTCCATTGCGGGACGTGGCACTTTTTGGTCGACGATCTTCCGGCCGATGTCGACCAGGTGGCCGTACTGCACACCGCTCGGGCAGGTCGTTTCGCAGTTGCGGCAGGTCAGGCAACGGTCCAGATGCACTTGCGTACTGCGCGTCGGCTGCTTGCCTTCGAGCACCTGCTTGATGAGGTAGATGCGGCCACGCGGGCCGTCGAGTTCGTCGCCCAGCAATTGATAGGTCGGACAAGTGGCGGTGCAGAAGCCGCAGTGCACGCACTTGCGCAGGATGGCTTCAGCCTCTTGTCCGTCTGCGGTGTCACGAAATTCAGCGGCGAGTTCGGTTTGCATGTGGGGTAGTGGCTGGCCTTGATAGCTGGCTGTGTTGGCTAACGTGTTGGCTGAAGAAGCGAGACGACTCAAGCTTCCGGCATCAGCCGGCCGCGGTTGAAGATCCGGTGCGGGTCGAACTCTTTCATTAGCGCGCGATGAATACGCGCCAACGGCACGCTCAGCGCATCGAACCTTGCAGCCGGTGCGCTTGCATCGGTCGCTTCGGTACGGCCCCCCGCCCTGAACAGGGTTGCATGACCGCCGACCGCGCGGGCGGCTGCGCGCATGCGCTCAGCTTGCCCTTGCCCGGCCTGGTACCAGCGCTGGCCGCCATGCCATTCGATCCACGGCGAGCCATCGAGCGAGAGCACCGGCGCAGTCTGCGGCACCGACAGGCGCCAGAGGTCATCCGCGTTGGCCGAAGCACCGCCGTTCGCCTCACGGTCGGAGAACCACGGATGCTGCTGATCGCGCAACGATTGCCAGCCGGCTGCAGCGGGTTCTGTGGCCTGAGGCGCACCGCCCAGATGACGGCACGCCGCGTCGACCGCCGCGACCGCACCGCGCAAGCGCAACGACAACACGCCCGCACCATCGCGCCGTCGCCACAGGCTGGCGTTCAGCGGCAGTGGACGACCGCCCCATTCATTGATCAGCCGCAATGCATCGGCCTGCTCGCAAGCGAACTCGATCGTCGCTTCGGCCGGCACGACGGGCAGCACCTTCAGGCTCACCTCAGCGATCACGCCGAGCGTGCCGAGGGACCCGGCCAGCACGCGCGAGACGTCATAGCCCGCGACGTTCTTCATGACCGTGCCGCCGAAGTGCAGCACCTCGCCGCGACCATCAACCAGCGTGGCACCGAGCACGTAGTCGCGCACCGCCCCCACGCTGGCGCGCGACGGCCCGCTCAAGCCGGCAGCGACCATGCCGCCGACGGTGCCACCGCGCACGCCGGGGTTGGCCGGATGCGCAAAGCGCGGTGGCTCGAAAGGCAGGCATTGGCCCTGGTCGGCCAGCAGCGCTTCGAGTTCGGCGAGCGGCGTGCCGGCACGGACGGTGACCACCAGCTCGCTGGGTTCATAGCTCGTGATGCCGGTGAGCTCGCTGGTCGCGAGCGGCTCGCCCGAAGCCACCTCACCATAGAAATCCTTGGTGCCGCCACCGCGAATGTCGAGCGGCGTGGCGTCGGCCGCAGCAGCGCGCACGCGCTCGACGATGCGCTGGAGTTCAACGGAGTTCGTCATCGTGTCAGTCCTCGAAGAACGCCACCGGCAACCCCGGTGTGTCGACGCGCATGGAGACGACGCAACCCGAGGCCGGTCGCTCTTCGAGTTCCTCTGCGGGACGTCCCTTGCGCACGCTCGTCACGAACAGCGTCTTCAAATCATCGCCGCCGAGGCACGGCATGGTCGGGCACTGCACGGGCGTCGCGATGGCGCCGACCTGCTTGCCACTGGGCGCGAAGCGCAGCAATTGACCGCCCTCGTACATCGCTGCCCAGTAGTGGCCCTCGGCATCGACCGTGGCGCCATCGGGGCGCCCCGCATAGCGCACCGGCGACGATGGCGTCCAGCCCGCCGGCTTGGCCGCGAACTGCTCGAACACGCGCGGCCGCGTCAGCGTATTGGAATCGGCCACCCAGTCCCACGCGCGGATGGCATGCGCCGCCGTGTCCGACCAGTACAGGGTGCCGGCGTCGGGAGAGAACGCGAGGCCGTTGGCGGTCATGGCATCACCGGCCATGCGCTGCAAAGCCGGTGCGCGCCCGTCACGCATGTCGAGGCAATAGAGCTCGGCGTTGGACTTGTCCTTGACCTCGTTCAATGTGCCGGCCCAGAAACGGCCGAGCGGATCGCACTTGCCATCGTTGAAACGCATGGTGCGCGTGTCGTAGTCGACACCGACCAGTTGCGTCAGCGCGCCGCCCCATGTCTTGGCCCGGTAGATGCCATCGCGCAGTGCAATGACCAAACCGCCCCGCCGCGCCGGCGCCATGCAGCCCGGCTCGCTGGGCAGCGCCCATCGCTCGACGGTCGCGCCGGCGGCACCGATGTCCCCACGAGTCCGCAACACAGCACGTCCAGCGATATCCAGCCAGTAAAGAGATCGTTCGCCCGGGTGCCAGAACGGCGATTCACCCAGTTCGCAAAGGCTGTCGTCAAGCGTGGTCCACATGGAGGTAATTGTGCGTCACCGCCGCCCATAAAAAAGGCCACCGGAAGGTGGCCTTTAAATTCCAAAGACACCGCGGATCCTGCTTCGCCGATCCGCTGGTGTCGCCCCCCGCAGGGGGGAGGAAAGCGACACGAAGTGCGCAAAGCCCTTGGGGGGTTACCTGTTGTATGCGGTCTCGCCGTGCGAAGAGATGTCGAGGCCTTCGCGCTCTTCTTCTTCCGTCACGCGCAGACCGATCGTCAGGTCGGCGATCTTGTAGGCGATGACCGAAACCACGCCCGACCACACGATGGTCAGCACCACAGCCTTGAGCTGGATCCAGACCTGTGGGCCGATTTCGCTGGTGACGACGCTGGCCGTAACCCAGTCGCCGACGATGCCGGGGCCGCCGAGCGATTGCGTGTTGAACACGCCGGTCAGCAACGCGCCGACGATACCGCCGACACCGTGCACGCCGAAGACGTCGAGCGAGTCGTCTGCACCGAGCAGCTTCTTCAGACCGGTCACGCCCCAGAGACAAGCGAAGCCAGCGACGAAGCCGATGATGATGGCACCCATGAGGCCGACGTTGCCGGCGGCCGGCGTGATGGCGACGAGGCCGGCGACAGCACCCGAAGCGGCACCCAGCATCGAAGCCTTGCCCTTGTGCAGCGCTTCACCGATGCACCATGCGAGCACGGCGGCGGCGGTGGCCGAGAAGGTGTTCATGAAAGCCAGCACGGCGCTGGTGCCGGCTTCGAGGGCCGATCCTGCGTTGAAGCCGAACCAACCCACCCACAGCAGCGAGGCACCGACCATCGTCAGCGTCAGCGAATGCGGCGTGAAGGCTTCCTTGCCGAAGCCGATGCGCTTGCCGATCATGAAGGCACCCACGAGGCCGGCAACGGCTGCGTTGATGTGCACGACAGTACCGCCTGCGAAGTCGAGCGCGCCCCACTGCCAGATCAGGCCCGCCTTGGAGTTCATCGAGTCGACGACTTCCTTGCTTGCGTAGGCGTCAGGGCCCATCCAGAACCAGACCATGTGCGCGATGGGCGCATAGCTGAAGGTGAACCACAGCACCATGAACAGCAGGATGCCGCCGAACTTGGCGCGCTCGGCAAAGGCACCGACGATCAGGCAGCAGGTGATGCCGGCGAACGTGGCCTGGAAGGCAGCGAACAGCAGTTCAGGGATGTAGACGCCCTTGCTGAAGGTCGCGCCGGGTGCGAACACGCCGGTGGCCGGATCGAAGATCCCCTTCATGAAGAGCCGGTCGAACCCGCCGACGAAAGCATTGCCTTCCGTGAACGCCAGGCTGTAGCCGTAGATGAGCCACAGCACCACGATCAAGGAGAACGTGACCATGACCTGCATCAGCACCGACAGCATGTTCTTGCTGCGGACCAAGCCGCCGTAGAACAGCGCCAGGCCCGGCACGGTCATCATGATGACGAGCAGCGTGGACACCATCATCCAGCTGACATCGCCCTTGTCGAACTTGATGACAGGGGCGGCAGCGGCAGGCGCTGCAGCAGCGTCGGCTGCCGGAGTCGCAGCAGCTGCTGCGGCAGGGGCCGGAGCCGCTGGCGCAGCGCTGGCCGCAGGTGCAGCCGCTTCGGCGGCCGGCGCCGGGGTCTGCGCTTGCACCGAGGTGACAAACGCAGAGCCAGCGGCAAACACGCTCAGGCCGAGCGCGAGGGAGACGAGCAGTTTTTTCATTTCAGTTGTTCTTTCGTGCCTTGATCTCAGAGCGCTTCACGGCCCGTTTCGCCGGTGCGGATGCGAACAACCTGCTCGAGGTTGTAGACAAAAATCTTGCCGTCGCCGATTTTTCCGGTGCGGGCGGCACCCTCGACCGCTTCGATCACGCGCTCGACCAGCTCGTCGGAAACGGCTGCCTCGATCTTGACCTTGGGCAGAAAGTCGACGACGTACTCAGCGCCACGGTAGAGCTCGGTGTGGCCCTTCTGGCGACCGAAGCCCTTGACCTCGGTCACGGTAATGCCCTGCACGCCAATGGCCGACAGTGCTTCGCGCACTTCATCGAGCTTGAATGGTTTGATGATGGCTGTAACCAGCTTCATGATGTTCTCCTTGAGATAAAACCGACGGGCGCGGCGGCGGTCGCCGCGCTTTCTATTTGGAGGGTCAGAACGTCTTGGTCAGCGTGGCGATGAACTGCGCCTTGTTGATCGACTGGGTCTGCGCGCCGATCGGGCCAAAACCCGGTTCCACGACCGCCAGGTAGGCGTCTTTCTTGTTGGCACCGACCACCGCACCGGCCAGCGACAGGCCACCGCCAAAGTCCCACGACGCGCCGACGTTGTAGTCGACATAGCTCTTGTAGCCCGTGTTTTTGCGGATGTCGCTGCTCAGGCGCGTGTAGCCGACAGCAGCCTTCAACGTCAGATGCGGGATGACTTCCTTGGCATACGACAGGTTCAGGTAGCCGCTGTTGCGGCCCTTCAGGCCCGAGCCGTTGGCCGCGCCGGCAAAGCCGAAGTAGTCCTTGGACACCGTGTGCGAGTACTTCGCGGTGAAGGCGCCCAGGGCGTCGTCGCTGTAGGTGGCAGCGCCGTAGAGTTCCGTGGTGTTGCCCAGGTGGTTGCCCGGGTACACATAGGTCAGCACGCCGAAGTCGAGGTCGAACACGCCGACCTTCATCTTGTAGCCACCGTAGATGTCCATCTCGATGCTGTTGCCCGAGAGCCAGTTGACGCTGGAATTCCAGTTGCCCACGTAGAAGCCGCTTTCGCCGAAGGCGTAGTCGAAGCCGCCCTGCACTGCCGGCTTCACGCCACGCGTCTTGTACAAACCGTTGTGGCCGATGGTGTCCTGGTCCTGCCCGCGGAACTTGTAGTTCGTGGTCAGCGAGATGTTGGCAGTCAGGGGGGACGTCGCCGCAGGTGCCGCAGCCGGATCGGCGGCCGGTGTCGTCTGGGCCAGGACGGCACCCGTCGCGGTCAAAGCGGTGGCCAGGACAACCAGGGTCTTGGCGGCGGTACGGTGCATCATCGGGTAGCTCCTCAGGGGGTTTTGGAATGGGTTGGAGTGATCCTCAAAGCAGGGAGCGTGCCAAAGTTCACGTAAGCGCGGAACCTGAACCGCTAATCCGAATCGCTCGCCGGGCGAAAGTTAATCAAACTGTTTCTGTCAATTGGCTGTCCGCCAACCTGCAGCAACGACCCCACAAAAGTATGGTGCACCATATTGGGGAAAGGGAGTGAAATGAGTTTGTCTTTGGTGCAAAGCCGCGCTTTGCTGGGCCTGGAAGCTGCCAGTGTGACCGTCGAGGTGCATTTAGCGAACGGGTTGCCCAGCTTCGTGCTGGTCGGGCTGGCCGATGTGGAGGTCAAGGAGGCCCGTGAACGGGTTCGCTCCGCGATCCAGAACGCCGGGCTCGACTTCCCGAACAACAAGCGGATCATCGTGAACCTCGCCCCGGCCGACCTGCCGAAGGACTCGGGCCGCCTCGATTTGCCGATCGCGCTCGGCATCCTGGCGGCCAGCGGTCAAATCGACGGTGCGCGGCTGGCAGGCCACGAGTTCGCGGGTGAGTTGTCTTTGTCAGGCCAGTTGAGGCCGGTGCGGGGGGCGCTGGCGATGGCACTCGCGCTGCACAGCTGCGGTGTCGCGATGAAGCTGGTGTTGCCCACCGAAAGTGCGAGGGAAGCCGCACTGGTGCATGGCACCGAGGTTTATGGCGCGGCGCATCTGCTCGATGTGGTGCGTCAATTTTTGCCAGCCGACACGACTGCACCAATAGATGCTCCTGTCGATGGGTGGGCGCGCATGCTGCCGGCTGCGAGCGCCGCGCCGCCGCGGTACGCCAATCTGTCCGACGTCAAAGGCCACGTCGGCGCCAAGCGGGCGCTCGAAATCGCGGCCGCCGGGAATCACTCGCTCCTGATGGTCGGACCGCCCGGTTCGGGCAAGTCAATGCTGGCGCAACGCTTTGCCGGATTGTTGCCGGCGATGACGGTCGACGAGGCGCTCGAAAGCGCCGCCGTGGCCAGCCTCGGCGGCCGCTTCGCCATCGAGCGCTGCATGCAACGGCCGACCTCGACACCGCACCACACCTCGAGCGCGGTGGCGCTGGTGGGTGGTGGATCGCCACCGCGACCGGGCGAGATTTCGCTGGCGCATCACGGTGTGCTGTTCCTCGACGAATTTCCCGAGTTCGCGCGCTCGGCGCTTGAAGCGCTGCGCGAACCGCTGGAGACCGGCACCATCACGATTGCGCGCGCGGCCCGGCGCGCTGAATTCCCTGCGCGCTTCCAGCTCATCGCCGCGATGAACCCCTGCCCTTGCGGCTACCTCGGCTCCACGCTGAAAGCCTGCCGCTGCACGCCCGACCAGGTCGCGCGCTACCAGGGCAAGCTGAGCGGACCGTTGCTCGACCGCATCGACTTGCATATCGAAGTACCTGCGGTGTCGGCCAAGGAGCTGCTCGATTCACCTGCGGGTGAATCGACCGACAGCATCCGCACGCGAGCCGCCGCTGCGCGAGACCGCGCTGTCGAGCGACAGGGCAAGCCGAACCAGGCGCTACAAGGTGCAGAGATCGATCGCCACGCCGGCCTCGAACCGGCAGCCCTGAAGTTCATGCACACGGCCGCCGCCAAGCTGGGCTGGAGCGCGCGGTCTACGCATCGCGCGCTCAAGGTCGCGCGCACCATCGCCGACCTGGCGTCGTCGCCGCTGGTCGAGGTCGCGCATGTGGCGGAGGCAGTTCAATACAGGCGCGCCCTGCGCGGGACGCTCTGAAGGACGCGCTGAAACGCTAGAGCAATCCGCGTCCCGCAAGATTGCGCATCAACGCGCCAATGCCGAAGTTCCAGCGCGGCGCCTGATCGGCGTGCACCACGCGATTCACGAGCGCGCCGAGTTCCGGCGCCGAGATCGTCACAAGGTCGCCGACCACATGCGTGAAGCCCTGACCCGGACCGTGCCGGTCTTGCGTCGGTGCGAACATCGTGCCGAGGAACAGCATCAGGCCATCGGGATACGCGTGATGCGGGTTGATCGCCTGGCCGACCAGGTCGAGCGGATCGCGGCTGATCTTCGCGAGCGAACTCGATCCTTCGAGCACGAAGCCTTCAGGGCCGACGACCTTCAACCCGACCGTGATGCGGCGCACATCGTCGATGCCGAAGTGCGCATCGAACAAGCGGATGAACGGGCCGATGGCACATGACGCGTTGTTGTCTTTCGCCTTGCCGAGCAGCAGCGCGCTGCGGCCTTCGAAGTCGCGCAGGTTGACGTCGTTACCGAGCGCCGCACCGAGCGTCTGACCCCGGCTGTTCACCGCCAGCACGACCTCCGGCTCTGGGTTGTTCCAGACCGAGCCCGAATGAATGCCAACCTGCGCACCGGTGCCCACCGCCGCCAGCACCGGCGCCTTGGTGAAGATCTCGGCGTCGGGTCCGATGCCGACTTCGAGGTACTGCGACCACGCGCCTTGCGCGATCAGCAAAGCCTTGACCTTCGCGGCCTCGGGCGACCCCGGCACGATGCCGGCCAGGTTGTCGCCCAGCACACCGCTGAGCGCCGCACGAATCGCGTCGGCCTTGGATGCATCGCCGCGGGACTGTTCCTCGATCACCCGCTCCAGCAGGCTCTCGACGAAGGTGACGCCGCTGGCCTTGATCGCCTGCAGGTCGCACGGCGCCAGTAACCATGGCCGGCCGAAGTCTCGCGCATTGGTTTCGTCGTCTTGCGCCTCGAAGCTGTTGGCGAGCACATCGGCGAGATGCGCGATGCGTGGCGCTTTGCCGGATTGGATGGCTTCGCGCACGGCATCGGCGGGCGGCGCATCGGCTTCGAGCAGGTCGCTCGCGGTCGGCGCGAGGTGCGAGAGGTCGTGGAGTCCGCCTTCGTGCACTGCGACCAGCGTGGGCCCGATGCCGGGTTGCCAGATGCGCCCGATGAGCGTGGCGCGGTCGGCGTCGCGGGGCAGGCTGGTGTCGGGCGAGAGGGTGGTGGTCATCGGGCGTGTCTCCTGGTTCGGCGCTTGAAAGCAGCGTCTGCCGTCGATGGTACGGCGATCAGCGCAAGGCCCGCACGCGTGCGACCTGCGCCGGCAGATCGTTCCATGCCGGCTCCTGTGGTGCGAAGCGCGCGCGCATGTAGCCCGCGAGTTGCGCGACCTGCGCATCGTCGAGTGCATCGCGAAATGCGGGCATGAAGCCGATGTCTTTGGTCGCCGGCGCGCGCACGCCATCGAGGATGGTGCGCAGCAGGTTGTCGGGTCGCGTGCTGGTGAGGTTGCTGTTGAGCGCGAGGGGCGTGTTGACGCCGAGCAGCGTCGGCCCGTCGCCATCGTGATGGCAGACGGCGCAGGCACTGTCGAACATGCGCTGCGCCGAGCCGAGCAGCGGGCCGCGACCGGCGGCGGCGCTGTCGATAGCGTGGGTCGCCGTGGCGGCGTGCGCTTCGGGCAATGCCGATGTCGTCACCGCATTGAACGTCGCCAGATAGCTTGCCATCGCGCGTACATCGTCGTCGCTGGCCGCGCCGAGTTCACGCACGACCTCGGCCATCGGACCGCCGGCGATGCCATGCCGTTGCGTGTGACCTTGGCGCAGATAGCGGTACAGCTCATCGGCGTCCCACGGCACGGCCGCCTTCGAAAGCGAGGTGAGTGCGGGCGCTTCCCATCCGTCGGCGATGGCGCCGGAGAAGAGCGCATTGCCGCCCTGCTCCGCGCCGAGCGAATTGCGCGGCGTGTGGCACGCGCCGCAATGGCCGAGGCCGTTGACCAGATAGGCGCCGCGGTTCCACTCGGCTGTCTGCGAGGCGACCGGTTGGTAGGGCGTCGCGTCGTGGAACAGCGCGTTCCATCCCGCCATCAAAGGACGAATGCTGAACGGGAACTTCAACTCGGCAGGCGGCGTTTCGGCGCTGACCGCGGGCAGCGACATGAAGTACGCATAGAGCGATTGAAGATCGTCGTCGCTGGTCCTCGCGAACGCCGTGTACGGGAATGCGGGGTACAGGTGATGGCCATCCCGCGAGACGCCTTCGCGCATCGCACGCTGGAATGCGCTGAACGACCAGTGCCCGAGACCCGTGTCGGCATCGGGCGTGAGGTTGGTTGCGTAGAGCGTGCCGAAGGGCGTCTCCATCGCACGTCCACCGGCGTTGGGCACGCCGCCTGCAGCGGTGTGGCATACGGCGCAATCGCCGAGCGCTGCGAGCACCCGACCGCGCTCGATGGTCGAGGCGCTGTAGACCGGCGCGCTGAACGACACGGGTGCGATGACCGAGCGCCAGCCGAGCAGCCCGGCGATGACACCGATGCCGCCGATGGCGAGCGCACTCCCCACCGCCCAAATGCTTCTTGTATTGCTCCTTCCCCCTTTAGGAGAAGGCTGGGATGGGGGCGCGCGCAGGTCAAGCTGCGCCGGTTTCGTGCCCTCACCCATGCCCTCCCGCAGCGGGGGAGGAAGCGAACTGCCGAGCGCAGCACGGATGACTTCGGAGGTGAACGGTGGCGACCGAAACCGCACCCCCGTCGCATCGAAGATTGCATTCGCGATCGCCGCCGTCCCAGGCACCGAAGACGACTCGCCCGCGCCCAGCGGCGGCTCGCCGGGGCGTGCCATCTGGATCACTTCGATGACGGGAACCTGCCGAAAATTGATGATCGGGTAGCTGCCCCATTCGCGGCTCGCGACGACGCCGGACGGCAGCACGCCGGGCAAGCGTTCGCCGGCCTTGTGCTGCGGTGCGAACCGCACCTCCTCCATCAGCGCACGACTCGTGGTCTGGATCACGTTGCCGTGTACCTGGTGCTCGACGCCCGCGGGGTTGATGGTCAGTCCCGCATCGTGGCCGACGACCACGCGCCGCACATGCACCTCGCCGGTCTTGCGATTGACCTCGACGTCGGCCACCCACGCCGCCCAGGCCGCGCCGAAGCCCGGCCATTTGCTGTGCACGTAGCGCGCATACGCGAAGCCTTGGCCGAACAGGATGTCGCCGCCCTCGCCCAGTCCGCCATCGGCGTTTTCCTGCGGCCCGGTACGCATGCGCCAGCCGGCTTTCTGCGCGGTCGCCTGCACCAGCTCGACAGCACGCGGATCGCGCAGATGGCGCAGCCGGAACTGCACCGGATCGACGCCGGCGGCCGTCGCCAGCTCGTCGATGTACGACTCGTGCGCGAACGAGTTCGGCAGCGCCGACACCCCGCGCAACCACGACGCGCGAACCATCGGCGCCATGTCGTTAACCTTGACGCGCAGGTTGTCGATCGCATACGGCGGACGCGCCGTGCGGTCGCCCATTTCATAGGCGTGTGGCACCGGTTCGATGGTGCGCGTCAGCAGCAACGCGAGCGTCGGCGATCCGTTGGAGGGGTAGGAGGTTTCGAAGTCATACGCAGCGATGCCGCCATCGGCGAGCAGGCCGCCGTCGATCTCCATCAGCTGCGCCGCACCCTTCGGCTCCCACGCATGCTCCTGCTCGCGCGTGAGCTGCACCCGCACCGGCGCACCGACCGCACGCGCCAGCAACGCAGCATCGGCGGCCACGTCGTCGGCGCCGTTGCGGCCATAGCAACCCGCGGCTTCCATGCGAACGACATCGACCTGCACATCGCGCACGCCCATCAGCTTGGCGAGATCTTCGCGCAGCACGTGCGGACTCTGCGAGCCGGCCCAGACGCGCAGTGCGATCTGACCACCGCCTTCATGCGTATCAGCATCGGCATCGACATCGGCATGCCACTCCGCCAACGCGCATGAAGGTCCGACCGACGCGTGCATCTGGTACGGCCAGACATACGTCCGCCTCATCGAGCTGCCGGACGCCGCTAGCGCGGCCAGCGCCCCATCGACATCCCCTTCGTCGACCAGCAAGCGCTGCGTCGACGGGTTGTCGCGAATCGCCTGCGCGACGTCGCCGAGGTCAGGCATGCCGGGCCACGGCTTCCATGTCACGCGCAGTTCGCGCAAGGCTTGCTCCGCGTGCTCTTCGCGCTCGGCGACGATGCCGACGAAGTCGCGGATCACCACCACCGCGCGAATGCCGGGGATGTGAGCGATCGATGCTTCATCTACTGACTCGAGCGTGTTGCCGATGAAGTCGCCATGGTCGGCACCGGCATACGGCGGCCGCACCACCCGGCCGTGCAGCATGCCGGGCACGCGCATGTCGTGCACGAAGACGAGTTCGCCCGCCAGCTTGGCCGGGATGTCGACGCGCGGCTGCGAGGTGCCGACGATGCGGTAGTCGTCCGGATGCTTCTGTTCGACGTGATGCGCCAGTTGCAGCACGGTGCGCTGGCCGGCCACGAGGTCGCCGAAAGCGACGCTGCGCTCGGGTGCATCGACGACGTGAACCACGCCGTTGCGAACGACCAGCGCGTCGACCGGCGCATCGAGCCGTGCCGCGGCACGCGCAATTAACCAGGCCCGCGCCTGTGCTGCGGCGAAGCGCAACGGCCTCGCATGGTTCTGGATCGACGCGCTGGCGATCGTTCCGCCCTGATTGGGTGCACGCGCGGTGTCGCCCAGCATCATGCGCACGCACGGCATGCCGAGGTCGAGCTCTTCGGCGACGATCTGCGCCAGTGCGGTCTGCAGGCCGGTGCCCAGATCGACGTGGCCGTTCAACCCCGTCGCGCTCCCGTCGTCCCACACCGCGAGCAGCACCTCGTCGCCTTCGATCGGGTTGCCCGACACGAGCTCAGGTTGGCCCTTGGCAGGCGGCGGTGCCGGCGGCGTCGGACGCACGATGACGAGCACGCCATCGGCATTCAAGAAGTCGGCGCGGGTGCGCGGCTGGTCGGCCCGCCGCGATGTCATTGCGCAGCGCTCATGACGCGGCCTCGGCCAGCCGCAGCGCCGCTAGCTGCACCGCGCGAACGATCTCGACATGCGTGCCGCAACGGCACAGGTTGCCGGACAGCTCGGCGCGGATACGGTCTTCGCTCGGGTTCGGCTCGCGCGCCAACAGCGCCGCAGCCTGCATCACCATGCCGTTCAGGCAGTAGCCGCACTGGGCCGCCTGCGCGTCTTCGAATGCTTGCTGAACGGGGTGCCAATCGCCACGCGAACCCAGCCCTTCTAGCGTCGTGATCTCGCGCCCTTCGACGCCGTGCGCCGGGATCACGCAGCTGCGCGCCGCCACGCCGTCGACCCACACGGTGCACGCCCCGCATTGGCCAAGTCCGCAACCGTACTTGGGTCCGTTGAGCCCGAGGTCGTTGCGCAGCACGTGCAGCAACGATGCCTCGCGCGACACGGACAGCTGTTGCGCTCGGCCGTTAACGGTCAGGGAAAAGGCCATCAACCGATCAGCTCGGCCGACTGGATGCGCCCGACGCCCTGCGCGGCCATCTGCGCCCAGGCCTTGTCGAGCGAGCCATCGAGATCGATCGCACGCGTCGCGTCTTCGATGACGAACGCGGTGAAGCCGGCGGTGCGCGCGTCAAGGGCGGTCCACGCGACGCAGAAGTCGGTCGCCAGTCCGGTCACATAGACCGTGTCGATGCCGCGCGCATGCAGATAGGCGGCCAGGCCGGTCGACGTCGTGCGATCGGCTTCCTCGAAGGCGGAGTAACTGTCGATGCCGGGATGGAAACCCTTGCGGATGATGAGCTGCGCCGCCGGCAGGTGGAGGTCCTTGTGCAGCGCGGCGTCTTCGGTGCCCTGCACGCAATGGACCGGCCACAGCACCTGCTCGCCATACGGCATCGTCGCCATCTCGTAAGGGCTGCGGCCCGCGTGGTTGACAGCGAACGAGGCATGGCCGGGCGGATGCCAGTCCTGCGTGATGACGATGTTCTCGAAGACCGACGCGAGGCGGTTGATCACCGGCACGACCTCGGCGCCGCCTTTCACAGGCAGGCCACCGCCGTCGATGAAGCCGTTCTGCACGTCGACCACGATCAGGGCGGTCCTGGCGCGAGAGCGGCCAAGGGAGTTCGCAGCGGAGTCGGGAAAAGAGGCGTTCACAGCTCAGCCAACCGCGGCGACGTTGCCCGACTGGGGGCGCTTGACAGCTTTGCGATGCATGGTTGGGTGTCCTTGGCTGGATGGTTGAGATGAAGCGACGAATCAAACGCTGAGATATTGCCGCCGCACATCTTCGTTGGCGGCAAGTTCGGCCATCGACGCGTGATAGCGGATCTGGCCTTTTTCGAGCACGTAGGCACGATCAGACACCAGTTCCGCAAAGTGCATGTTCTGCTCCGACAGCAGGATGCTGACGCCCTGCGACTTGAGCTCCAGGATCATGTTGGCCATCTGTTCGACGATGACCGGCGCGACGCCTTCTGACGGTTCGTCGAGCAGCACCAGATACGGGTTGCCCATCAGCGTGCGCGCGACGGTCAGCATCTGCTGCTCGCCGCCGCTCATACGGCCACCCGGCCGGTTCGGCATTTCGCCGAGATTGGGAAACAGCTTGAAGAGCCGCTCGGGCGTCCAGAGCGGTGCCGCCGTGCCGTCGGTCCAGTGCCGTTCGGGCTGCTTGCCGACCTCGAGGTTTTCCATCACCGTGAGATCGGTGAACACGCGCCGGTCCTCCGGAACGAAGCCGAGTCCGAGGCGCGCCGCCACATGCGGCTCGCTCTTCGAAATGTCGTGCCCCAGGAAGCGCACGGCACCGCGCCGTTTGGTCAGCATGCCGATCAGTGTCTTCAGCGTGGTCGACTTGCCGGCGCCGTTGCGACCCATCAACGCGACGACTTCACCGCGCCGCACTTCGAGGTCGACGTCGTACAGAATTTGTGCCGCGCCGTACCAGGCGCAGACCGACTTGGCTTCGAGCAGCAGTTCGTGTGCACTCATGCCGAGGCTCCAACAGCAGCATTGACAGCCGCTGCCTTCTCCGCGATCTTCTCGAAGGTCTTGCCGCTGCCGAAGTACACCTCCTGCACTTTCGGGTGGTCGCGGATCTCGAGCGGTTTGCCCTGCGCGATCAGACGTCCGCGCGCCAGCACGATCATGCGATCGGCGTACGCGAACACCACGTCCATGCTGTGCTCGGTAAACAGCACGGCCAAGCCGCGGCTGATCACGAGGTCTTTGGTCAAAGCCATCAACGAGTTGCGCTCCTTCGGTGCCATGCCGGCAGTGGGCTCGTCCATCAGCAGCAGCTTGGGTGCGTTGGCCATCGCGATGGCGAGTTCGACGCGCTTGACGTCACCGTAAGCCAGTTCGCTGCACGGCCGATCGGCCTGCGCCTTCATGCCGACCTGGTCAAGCAACGCAAGTGCTTCGTCGCGCTTGTGCTCGGCCGCGCGACGCCACATCGAGAAAAGCCTGCCGTCGTGCGACAGCATCGCCATCTGCACGTTCTCGACCACCGTCAGCGAAGCGAATGTCTCTGCGATCTGGAAGGTGCGGCCGACACCCAGGCGCCAGATGGCGCGCGGCTTCATGCCCACCAGTTCGTGACCGTCGAACAGGATGGAACCCTGGTCGGCCTTGAGCTGCCCATTGACCATGTTGAAGGTGGTCGACTTGCCCGCGCCGTTCGGCCCGATCAGCGCCAGCAGTTCGCCGGCCTTCAACTCGAAGTCGATGCCGTCGACCGCCTTCACGCCACCGAAGGATTTGCCGAGGCCGGTGACCTTCAAAAGCGCGACGTCGGTCACGGATGTTGCGATGTCTGCGTTCATGGAAGTTGCTCCTTCCCCTTCCGGGAGAAGGCTGGGATGGGGGCATCCCCCGCCATTACAGTCTTGCGTTTCAGCTTGTCGAACATCTGCTTGGAAAACCCCGCGATGCCCTGCGGGAACAGCAGCACCAGAATCAAAATAATCGCACCCAGCATCGCGCGCCAGTAGTCGGTATTGCGCGCCACCGTGTCGTGCAACCAGCTGAAGGTGACGGCACCGACGACCGGGCCCGCCAGAGTCTGGACACCGCCTAACAACACCATGACGAGCCCGTCGACCGACTTGTCGACGCTCAGGCTCTCTGGCGAAATGCTGCCTTTGGAGAACGCATAGAGCGAGCCCGCGAGACCGGCTGCGGTGCCGGCGATGACGAACGCCGTCCATTGCATGCGCTTGACGTCGATGCCGATGGCGTCGGCACGCAGCACCGAGTCACGCCCGGCGCGCAGCGCGTAGCCGAAGGGCGAGAACAGCACGCGGCGCAGCAGCAGCACGCCGGCCGCCACCAGGCTCAGCGTGAGCCAGTAGTACATGCGCTTGTCCGACAGCCATTCCGACGGCCAGACGCCGGTGAGCCCGTTGCTGCCGCCGGTAAACGAATCCCACTGGTAGACGATGGCCCAGGTGATCTGCGCGAAGGCCAGCGTCAGCATCGCCAGATAGACCCCCGACAGCCGCACCGCGAACCAGCCGTAGACGAAAGCGCCGATGGCTGCGACCAGCGGCGCCACGATCAGCGCGAGTTCCATCGGCAGGCCGCTGGCCTTGACCAGCAGCGCAGCGCCGTAGGCACCCAGGCCGAAATACGCGGCGTGGCCGAACGAATGCATGCCGGCCGGACCCATGATGAAGTGCAGGCTGGCAGCGAACAGCGCGGCGATCAGCAGGTCGATCATCAGCACCGTGGTGTAGGGCGAGTCGACCGTGAGCAGCGGCATCGCCATCAGCAGTACGCCGAGCACGGCAACGGCCCACAGATAGCCCTTGCTGGCGCGACGCAATGGTTCTTCAGCCATACCGACATAGCGGCTCGGCGCCTGCGGCCGACCGAACAGGCCCCACGGGCGCCACACCAGCACGATCGCCATCACGATGAAGTCGACCACCAGCGTGAGCTTGGAGAACGAGACGCTGTAGCCGAAGAGTTCCACCACGCCGAGCCAGATGCAGACCGCCTTGATCTCGGAGATGAGCAGCGCGGCGACGTAGGCACCGGGGATCGAGCCCATGCCGCCGACCACCACCACCACAAAGGCGGCACCGATGGTGTTCAAGTCCATCGCCAGCGTGGCCGGCTCGCGCGGCAGTTGCAGCGCGCCACCGAGTCCCGCGAGCATGGCGCCCAGCGCGAACACCGCCGTAAAGAGCCACGCCTGGTTGACGCCCAGCGCACTGACCATCTCGCGGTCTTGCGTGGCGGCGCGCACCAGCGTGCCGAAGCGCGTGCGTGTCAGCAGCAACCACATGAGGCCGAGAACGACCGGGCCGACGACGATCAGAAACAGGTCGTAGGTCGGGAACTGCCGCCCGAGGATTTCAACCGCGCCCGACAGGCCCGGCGCGCGAGGGCCGAGCAATTCGTCGGGCCCCCAGAGATAGAGCACCGCGTCCTTGATGACCAGGACGAGTGCGAAGGTGGCTAGCAACTGGAACAGTTCCGGCGATTTGTAGATGCGCCGCAGCAGCACCATTTCGATCAACGCGCCGAGCACCCCGACCGCCAGCGCCGCGATGACGATGGCCGGCCAGAAACCGAGCCCGGTGCCGAGCCGGTCGACCAGCGTGTAGGCAATGTAGATGCCCACCATGAAGAAGGAGCCGTGCGCGAAGTTGACGATGCGCGTGACCCCGAAGATCAACGACAGACCCGCGCCCACGAGGAACAACGAAGAAGCCGATGACAGCCCGGTGAGGAACTGCAGCAGCAGGGACGAGAGGCTCATGAGGCGGGCAGTCGAAAGCTAGCGGTCGAAAAAAAGAACGATCAGTCTGCGGCGCGCGACTTCTTGACGTCGGCGGCGCTCGGCTGGAACTTGGCGCCGTCGAAGTACGTGTAGTCGACCATCACGCCCTTGCCGTTTTCGTTCTTCGTCTTGCCGACGAACGCACCCATCGTCGATTGATGGTCTTCGGCGCGGTAGGTGATCTTGCCGAACGGGGTATCGACCGGCAGGCCCTTGAAGGCGGCGACCAGCTTCAGCGGCTCGGTGCTCTTGGCCTTGGCGATGCCTGCTGCGACCGACTTGATCATGGTGTATCCGACCACCGAGCCGAGGCGCGGGTAGTCGTTGTACTTGGCGTGATAGGCCAGGAAGAAGGCCTTGTGCTCGGGCGTCTGAATGCCGTACCACGGGTAGCCGGTGACGATCCAGCCGTTGGGCGTTTCTTCCTTGAGCGGATCGAGATACTCGGGCTCACCGGTCAGCACGCTGACGACCGCGCGGTCTTTGAAGAGGCCGCGCGTATTGCCTTCGCGCACGAACTTCGACAGGTCGGCGCCGAACAGCACGTTGAAGATGGCGTCGGGCTTGGCATCGGCCAGCGCTTGCGCGACGGCACCGGCGTCGACCTTGCCCAGCGGCGGCGCCTGCTCGGCCACGAACTCGACATCGGGCTGTGCCGCCTTCAGCAGCGTCTTGAACGCAGCGACCGCCGACTGGCCGTATTCGTAGTTGGGGTACACGACGGCCCAGCGCTTCTTGTTGAGCTTGACGGCTTCAGGCACCAGCATCGCGGCCTGCATGTAGGTACCGGGGCGCAGACGGAAGGTGTACTCGTTGCCGCCTTGCCAGGTCATCTTGTCGGTCAGCGGTTCACCGGCCAGAAAGAAGATTTTCTTTTGCTTGGCGAAGTCGGCCACGGCCAGGCCGGTGTTCGACAGGAAGGTGCCGGTCAGCACGTCGATCTTTTCGCGCGCCACCAGTTCTTCGGCCACGCGCACGGCGTCGCCGGGGTTCGCGTTGTCGTCACGCGTGATGAGCTCGACCTTCTTGCCGTTGACGCCGCCCTTGGCGTTGATCTCGTCGACTGCGAGTTCCATCCCCTTCTTGTAGGGCTCGAGGAAGGCGGGCTGCGCCTTGTAGCTGTTGACTTCGCCGATCTTGATCACGCCCTGCGCATGGGCGGGCACGACGGCGATGGCGAACACGGCGAGAGCCGCGGCGCTGAAGACATGACGCAATGGGTTCATCGGGAAACTCCTTGGGGATGGTGACAAGTAACGAATGAGTAGCTCTTCGCCGGGAACACCGCGGAACGGGCTTTGCCCGGAAGCTGGTGTTGCCCCCTGCAAGGGGGTTGGTGAAGCGACACGAAGTGCGCGAAGGCTGGGGGTGTTCTCATGTTCAGCGAAGGCCGTCTTCGCCTTTGATCTCGCTGGCCTTCAAGCCACCGATGCGAGGCAGCGGACGGCCGCTGTCGGTAACGGCCACGGCAACGACGATCTCGTTGGCGCGCGGCGCATCGGACACGCGCGCTTCGATCGCGTCGAAGTGGCTGCGCACGAATGCGGCGTCCTTGTGACCGAGCGGCACGTCGATGGCGGTGCCGAGCGTGCCGCGCTTCTTGCTCGACGGCACCAGTGCGGCGCCTTTTTCGACTGCGGCACGCAACGGAGCGCCCAGCTTCGGATGCAGGATGGCGGCCGCATGTTCGAGCTCGCCGGCTTCGCCGACGATGGCCGCCTTGCCGTAACTCTCGACGTCGCCGGGCGCAATGCCCAACGCGGCGACGGCCTTTTGCCCGAGCAGTGCGCCGAGCTCTTCGCCGATGGCGATCAGCTCGTCGAGGTTCTCGCTGTAGCGGCCGGCATACGGGTTCTCGATGACAGCGATGGCGACGGCACGGCGCGTCGGCGGATCGATGGTCTGGCCCATTTCCTTGCGGACTTCATCCACCTGGACGACGAGTTTTCTGATGTTGGCGCTCATGAATTTTTCCTTGTCTTTGTATGCTTCGTGGGTGCCGCGTTCATCGCAAACCATCCCATTTGCTGATGTCCTTGGCGAGCAGTCCACCCACACGTGCATGGATGCGATAGCCCGTGCTCATCGCCAGGATGAAGACAATTTCGTCCGCAGCCGGCGCACCAGGCACGCGGACTTCGATCGCATCGAACTGGCCGCGCACGTAGCTGGCATTGATGTTGGTCAGCGGCACGTCGAGTGCGGCGCCGGGCGGGCCGACTTTCTTGGTCGACGGCACGATCGACAGAGCATTGGCAGGTTGGCCGGCCTTGGCTTCCGCCTTGCCAGCGGTATATGCAGCGCGGTCGCCCTTCCAGCCGAGCAGCTCGCGCATCGCATAGCCGCCGGGCACATGCCACAGCGCACCGTGCTCCAGCTCCCCGGCAGCGCCGACGATGGCGCCCTTGCCGTACGTGGCGATCTGGTCGAGGGGCACGTCCATCGCGGCATGCAACCGGTGCGCCATGTCGACCCCGACCGGATCGAGCAAGGCCATCATCGGCAGGATGTCGGGCTCGTAGCGGCCGGCGAATGGATTGGTCATCACCACGCCGACGGCGCCACGCACCAACGGCGTCTCGGCGCGCGGCCCGAACTCGTGGTGGATGTGCTCGACATGGGTGAAGACGCGACGGATATCGATCATTGCGATCATTGAAAGTTGCCTTGCTTTTCGTTAAGCAAATACTGAACCAACTGCAGACATCGCGACGCGCCCGACGGGCTGCGCGACACGCAGTGCGTCCGAGCATAAGGGCTCGACGACGCGCCATTGCTTCTGGCAAACCAGCACAGCGGCATGGATGCGGCCGGCCGCTTGCAGCGCCTGCGCGCAGGCTGATCCCGCGTCCAGCGCACGCCGCACCTGCACGGAATCCAGCGTCGCGACATCGACCGTCACAGGGATGTCACCGAGGTCGCTGTCGTCCTTGCATTCGCTGGCCGGTTTGCGTCGAATGCCCACGTCGTCGACATCGACCGCGTTGGCGATCACCGTTGCCGCCGCATCGGCCTCGGCTGCGGTGGCCGCCAGCACGGAGACGCTGTCCGCGATGCCGAGCGACAAGCTGCGGCCGCGCCAGCCGCTGGTCGCGACACCGCGCACCGGCATGTCGGCAGTGATGTCGAATTGGCCGTCGGTCAGGAGCGGGCCGGCGCCGCGCCAATCGAAGGCCCCGATGTCCGCCAGCAGGCCGATGCGTACCTGCGCGCCCGGCGCGAGGTGCAGCGCGATGTCACCGCCATTGTTGATCCAGGCACGTTCGATGCCGGCGCGCAGATAGCAGGCAACGAGCTCTTGCGCGACCGAGCCGGCGACGGCCGCCATCGGGGTAATGAAGCCAGCACTGAAGGGTGCGCAGGCCGACCACATGCGGCGTGCGATGGGGCCGCGCAGCGTGTGCGTCGCTTGCACTGTTTGAATCGGTCGACGCAGTTCGCGCAGCTCGCCCACCAGTTCGTCGAGCACGCAGGCGAAGCGCTGCCACGCGGCCTCATGCGCCGCGGCAACGACCGCTGCATCGCCATGTGCCTCGGCAATGACGTCGATGGGCCCGTGGCTGAAATGCCAGCGGTCCGCGTCGAGCCGGTTGCGTTGTGCCGTCATTTTCGGCAGTGCCTTAACCCAGCATGGGCGGTTGACCCAGTGGCCACGGATTGGCCTCGTCGAGCGTCAGCCACTGGCGCGCGAGCGGGGCGCCATCGTCTTGCCAGGCCCCGCGCGTGAGCGCCTGCTCCAGCGAAAAGATGCTGTCCATGTGGCCACCGAGGGCGGCGTAGTCGTCCCGCCGCATGCTGAACTCGATCGGCGCCACGATGGCCGGCGTCGGCACGGTGCCGAAACTGTTGTCGGGCATGCGCATGACATCCGCCATGACCGTGATGCCGCCGCCGGGCCATACATAGGCCGGCGCGCCGCCGCAGGTCACGTTGACCAGCGCCCGCTTGATGGCACGCGTCAGCAGCACCGGGTTTTCCGTGACGCCGGCGCGCAGGCTGCCGCCGGCGCCGCCGAGAAACAACACCGTGCACAGCGATGGTTCGCAGTTCTCGCCGATGCGCTCGACGATGCGGCGCACCTCGGACGGCATCGGCTGCTCGACGGGCCGCAGCGCGTCGTCCAGCACGTACCACTGCGCGTGCTCGCCGGTGGTCGATGTCATCAGCAGTCGCAAGCCGGGCTTGGCCACACCCTCTTCCCAGCCTTCGATGATGGACAGCGGATCGTCGATGTCGGTGCCGCCCCAGCCATTGCCCGGATTGGCCACCTGAAAGTAACGGCCGGGCGTCGATTTGCGGCCGCGCATCTGCACCCCCGACTTCGGCATATCGAGGCATTTGCCGGCCTGGTGTTCGGTGAGCACGCCGGTAATGTGGTCGTCGACCACCACCACCTCGTCGGCCACGCTGGCGAACTGACGCGCGAAGATGCCGACGGCTGCCGAGCCGCAACCGACACGCATGCGCTGCTCTTCGACGCCGTTGACGATCGGCGCCTTGCCGGCCTGGATCACCATGCTGGCGCCGCCGTCGATGGTGCATTCGACCGGCTTCTTGTTGCCGAGCAACTGCATCAGCTCGACCGTCATACGGCCTTCTTTCTTGCTGCCACCAGTCAGGTGATGCACACCCCCGAGCGACAGCATCTGCGAACCGTACTCCGCCGTGGTGACGTGCCCCACGACTTCGCCTCGGTAGCGCACGTTGGCCTGCTCGGCGCCCAGAAAACGATCGGTGTCGATCTTCACCTTCAGGCTGCAGTAGCTGAAGATGCCTTCGGTCACGACGGTGATCATGTCCACGCCGCGCGCCTTCGACGCCACGATAAAGGGCGCTGGTTTGTAGTCGGGGTACGTCGTCGACGAGCCAACGCCGGTAACGAAGACTTCGTCGGAATGCAGCAGGTCGCCGTTCCAGTCGGGGTCGATGCCATCGGCGGTCTCTGCTGCCGGTCGGTCGAAGGGTACGAGTGCGGGCGAGGCGCTCGACAGCTCACGACGCAGCAGCACCACGGGATCGACGCGCACCAGTACGCCGTCGCGGTTGGCGTACCGATCGCAGGCGCCGGTGCGGCCATCGGAGATCTGACACAGCACGGGACAGGCGTTGCACTCGATCTTGGCCGGCTTGGCGACGGCGCTGTCTTCGCGGCTGGCCGGCACCGGCATGTCCATGCCGGGCAATCCGTCTGTCTTGGTGTGTTCGGTCATCGTGGCGATCTCGTGAGGATTCTTCTGGACGCGTATTCCCGCTGCGTGCAACAAACGTGCCGACAGCCGCGCTTGTCCGGCGTCTGACATTTGTGTAGCATTCCCTACACTTTCATGTGGCGTTCACTACATTCATGGTCAATGTAGCAAACGGGCCCAAGGCTTGCAATGGTGTTTTCGAGCGGCGTTTCCAAAGCGGGTTCGCAAGGCTTTTGGCAACCTAGGACAATCGGATGACCGACTTCTGTTCACAACCAACATCGAATCCCGTATGAGTGCATTCAGCGAAGAACGTGTCCTTACCGTCCACCACTGGACCGACCGGCTGTTCACCTTCACCACCACGCGCGATCCTTCCCTGCGCTTCTCGAACGGCCACTTCACCATGATCGGCCTCAAGGTGAACAACAAGCCGTTGTTGCGCGCCTACAGCATCGTGAGCCCCAACTACGAAGAGCACCTGGAGTTCCTGAGCATCAAGGTCGAAGACGGCCCTCTCACCTCGAAGCTGCAGCATATCCAGCCGGGCGACACCATCATCGTGGGTCGCAAGCCCACGGGCACGCTGCTGATCGACTACACGCTGCCCGGCAAGCGGCTCTATCTGTTCGGCACCGGCACCGGCCTCGCACCGTTCATGAGCATCATCCGCGACCCGGAAACGTACGAGAAGTTCGAGAAGGTCATCCTGGTGCACGGCGTGCGCCAGATCGACGAGCTGGCGTACCACGACCTCGTGACCGATCATTTGCCCAAGCACGAAATCCTGGGCGAGATGATCGAAAAGCAGTTGCTCTACTACCCGACCGTGACGCGCGAAGAGTTCCGCAACATGGGCCGCATCACCGAGCTCATCGAGAGCAACAAGCTGACCGACGACCTGGGATTGCCGCCGATCAACGCCGCCGAAGACCGGGTCATGCTGTGCGGCAGCCCCGGCCTGCTGGTCGATCTAAAGCACATGCTCGAAGCGAAGGGTTTCAAAGAAGGAAATACTTCGACGCCCGGCGACTTCGTCATCGAACGCGCCTTCGCTGAAAAATAATGGAGCGCAAGGCCGCCGCCAAGCCCACACGCCGCACCGGCGTGCGCGAGGCTGCGGCGCAGGCCACGCGCGATTCGATCTTGAAGGCCGCCACCAAGGTCTTCGCCAAGTACGGCTACGACGGCGGCAGTGTCGAGAAAATCTCGAAAGCCGCCAAGTCGTTCGACCGGATGATCTATTACTACTTCGGCAGCAAAGAGGGCCTCTTCATCGCGGTGCTCGAAGGCATCTATCGGCGCATGGACGAGGCCGAGGCCTCGATCGAACTCGATGCCACGCGGCCCGTCGAATCGCTCACCGCGGTAATCCGCTTCGTGCTCGGCTACTACCGCAAGAACCCCGAGTTCGTCACGCTGCTCAACACCGAGAACCTGCACAAGGGCCGGCACATCGCCAAGTCGCTGCGAGCGCGCGAGTACTCCTCGCAGGCCATCGCCATCATCCAGCAGTTGCTCACCAGTGGCGTGGCGCAAGGGCTCTTTCGTGCCGACGTCGCCGCCCGCGATCTGTATCTGCTGATCGCATCGACCGGCTACTTCTATACGTCGAACCGACACACGCTCACTGCGTTTCTGGGCGAGCCGCTCGAAACGCCCGAAGCGGTGTCGCACTGGGAAGACTTCGTCATCGAGACCGTGCTGCGCACGGTCGATGCCGGCGTCCCCGATGAACCAACAACAGTCCCCCACGAGGTCAAGAAATGGCAGAAATCGCAACCGGCGGCAAGTCGGGCAAAGTCGTCATCCAGAACATAGGCCTGCTACTTTCGGGCGACATCGACAAGCCCATTCTCGATGCCGACACCATCGTGGTGAACGACGGTTTGATCGTCGCGGTCGGCAAGTACAAGGACCTGGACGTCGAGGGTGCCAAGACCGTCATCGACTGCCACCAGACCACCGTGGCGCCCGGTCTCATCGACAGCCACGTGCACCCGGTGTTCGGCGACTGGACGCCGCGTCAGAGCCAGCTCGGCTGGATCGAGTCGAGCATGAACGGCGGCGTGACGACCATGATCTCGGCCGGGGAAGTGCACTTGCCAGGTCGGCCGAAGGACATCGTCGGATTGAAGGCGCTCGCCATCACGGCGCAACGCGCGTTCGACAACTTTCGCCCGGCCGGCGTGAAGGTGCTGGCCGGTGCGCCGGTCATCGAAAAAGGCATGGTCGAGAGCGACTTCAAGGAACTGGCCGAAGCCGGCGTCGGACTGCTGGGCGAAGTGGGACTGGGCACGGTCAAGGCCGGGTACGAAGCCAAGGAGATGGTCGCGTGGGCCCGCAAGTACGGCATCCAGAGCACCATCCACACGGGCGGCCCTTCGGTGCCGGGCTCGGGCTACATCGACAAGGACGTAGTGCTCGAAGCCGACGCCGACATCATCGGCCACATCAACGGCGGCCACACCTCGCTGCCCGAAGCGCATGTGTGCGAGCTGTGCGAGAAGAGTTCGCGCGCCATTGAGATCGTGCACAACGGCAACGAGAAAACCGCCATCGCCGCGGCCCGCGCCGCCATGGAACTGAAGTGCCCGCACCGCGTGATCCTCGGCACCGACGGCCCTGCAGGCTCGGGTGTGCAACCGCTCGGCATCCTGCGCATGGTGTCGTTCATCTCGGCCTTCGCCAACATTCCGGCAGAGCAGGTGTTCTGCTTTGCGACCGGCAACACGGCGCGCATCCGCAATCTGAACAGCGGCCTGATCGAAGTCGGCCGCGATGCCGACTTCGTGTTCATGGACAGGGCGCAGCATTCGCCCGCGTCGGGCCTGCTGGAGAGCGTGCAGATCGGCGACATTCCCGGCGTCGGCATGGTGATGATCGACGGCATCGTGCGTTGCGGCCGGAGTCGCAATACACCGCCTGCGACCGAGGTGCCGACGGTAGTTTCCGGCGCGCACTGAGCGCCACCAGCGCCCCGCGTTGTCGGGCATCGGCCCGGCGACCGTTCAGCCCCGCCGCGCCGCCTCGATCGCAACGACGTCGATCTTCTTCATGGTCATCATCGCGTCGAACACGCGCTTGGCCGCCGTGCGATCGGGGTCCGCGATGGCAGCCATCAGTACGCGCGGCGTGATCTGCCAGGACAATCCCCATTGGTCCTTGCACCATCCGCACTCGCTTTCCTGACCGCCGTTGCCGACGATCGCATTCCACAAGCGATCGGTCTCGGCTTGGTCGTCGGTCGCGATCTGGAACGAGAACGCCTCGCTGTGCTTGAAATGCGGGCCCCCGTTCAGACCGATGCAGGGGATGCTCGCAACGGTGAACTCGACCAGCATCACATCGCCCTGCTTGCCATCGGGATAGTCGCCCGGTGCATGGTGGACGGCGCCCACCGCGCTGTCAGGGAACGTCTTGGCGTAGAAGGTGGCGGCGTCCAACGCGGTGCCGTCGTACCAAATACAAATCGTGTTTTTAGGGGTCATTTCGTATCTCCTGAAAATTGAGCGAAGCCGAACCCGAAACGAATTCTGCGCGAGCCACCCGACAATGGCCAGAGCGCTTCGCGGCATACTTGAGACGGTCACAACCCGCAGATTCCCTCCCGCATGGAAAAAGAAGTCGAACCCGCCGTCCTGGCCCTCATCAACGAAAAGCGCCTCACGGGCGAAAAACGCACGCCTGTCGAAATCATTGCCCGCATGGGCGTGTTCGAAGCGCGCGACAAAGCCGGCGACCACGCCTGGCTGGCGACCGGCGACAACGTGATCGCCACCGTCTGGGCGGAGCTGGTCAGCATCTCCGGCGATGGGCGCTGGTTCTATCTCGAGTCGCTGGATGCGCAGCGCCGGCTGGACGGCGGGGAGCGAAGCGCCCAGCAGATTCAGCGCGCCAAAGACCGTCTGACTTTGCTCAAGCGGTCGCTCGACGCGGGCCAAGGCGTGCGGGCCGTATTGCAGACGAACCGCATCGAGATTGCAGACCTGGAAACGGACAAGGCGGCCAAAGTCTCGACACGTGTCCCAGACGAGCAGGAATGGCACGTCGCTTCGTGGGATGCCGACCTGAAGGTCGCAGTGCTGGTGCGCGGCGCGCGCGGCTGGCTGCCCACCGACGAAGACATGCAGGCCGCACGTGCGCGGGGCGGCGTTCCGGTGCCGCCGCCGGAAGTCGTGGTGGTCGTCGCCTCCCGCGAAGAGCTGCAGACGGCCGCGCTGGAGTATCTGACGCGCCACTTCGCGGGCTACGGATACAAGCCTGAGAACGTGGTCGGCCAGAACCTCGGCTACGACATCGAGGTGAAGGACAAGAAGGGCGCCACGTTGCTCAAGCTCGCGGTGAAAGGCACAGCGGCGGGGATGGCCAGCTTTCAGCTCTCGGCGCAAGAGCGCGCGTGCGCCAAGACGACAGACCAATGGCGCCTGGTCGTCGTCACCGATGTCCCCGGCCCGGCGGCGGCGCACAAGCTCTACAAGCCCACCGAAATCGACAGCGCGTCGGGGCTCGAGCCGCTGCTCGACTAGCCTGCCCTGCCCTACCCTGCGTAGCGCCGCGGTTCGCAGTCAGGGACCGCGCCGGGCCTTGAACACCAGCTGCCGCGCCGACAGGAAGTTCAGCGTGAGGCCGGCGCAGCTGCCGAGCGCCACGCCGAGCGCGGGTGCCCAGCGACCGTCGATCCAGTGCAGGGTCGCGACGTAGACCGCGTAGTTGATGACGGCGCCGCCCAGCATCGTCACCAGATAGCCGAGGTACTCACGCACGATCGACGTGTCTGACGACCGCGCCGCGAAGGTGTAGCGCCGGTTGAGCGCCCACGTCGTGCTGGCCGCGGCCAGAAACGACATGACGCGTGCTGCATACCAGCCGAGCACCGGCGCAGCGAGGTACAGCACGCCGACGTCGACTCCCAGGCCGACGATGCCCACCGCAGCGAAGGTCAGGAATTCACGACCGAGCTTCATCGCGCTTTGATCGCCGGATCACTGCACATCGATGGATGCTTCAAGGCTCGACAGCGTGTCGCACGCCCGGAATCGCGAGGTAGCGCAGCCGCTTGGCTTCCCGCCGGCCGATGGTCACCGTGTGCAGCACCACGCCGCAAACGAAGGCGAGCATGGCGGTCAGCATGCTGCCGGTGAGCAGCACGGCCGTCGGCAAGCGCGGCACCAGACCAGTTTGGACGTAAGTGAGCGCTAGCGGCAGGGCGGCGAGCAGCGACACGAGCGCCAGCATCCCTGCGATGCTGGCAAAGAACTGCAGCGGCCGTTCGCTCACGAACAGCTTGCAGATCGTCTTCAGGATGCGCCAGCCGTCGCGGTAGGTCGACAGCTTGCTGTGCGAGCCCTCGGGCCGCGAGCGATAGCGCACCGGCAGTTCGGCGAAGGGCATGCGCAGTTCGAGCGCGTGCACCGTCAGTTCGGTCTCGATCTCGAAGCCCGCCGACACGGCCGGGAACGACTTGGCATAGCGGCGCGAGAACACCCGGTAGCCCGACAGCATGTCGGTGAGGTGGCCGCCGAAGAGTCCGACGACAGCGCCGGTCAACATGCGATTGCCGAGCCGGTGGCCAGCCCGGTAGGTCTCGGCATCGGCGCCGTCGTCGACGCGATAGCCGACCACCATGTCAAGGTTGCCTGCCACCAGCGCATCGATCATCGGGCGCACGCCGTCCAGATCGTAGGTCGCGTCCCCATCGACCATCACGTACACGTCGGCCTCGACATCCGCGAACATACGCCGCGTGACGTTGCCCTTGCCGGCCAGCGCCACGTGCGTGACGCGCGCCCCGCTGGCGCGTGCCACTGCGGCGGTGTCGTCGGTCGAGTGGTTGTCGAAAACGTGGACCTGCGCTTCGGGCAGGACAGCCCTGAATTCGGCGATCACCTGGGCGATGGCGAGCGCTTCGTTGAAGCACGGGATGACGGCGGCGATGCGCAGGGAAAGTAAGGAGAGTTCGGTCATGGCGCGTCCGCGAGGATACGGTAGGCCTTGGCACCGTCCTTTTCGAACAGTGGAACGAAGTGCTTGTCGAAGCCGGGCTTGCTGCTGAGGCCCGCCACATAGGGCGAGGCGACGACCAGAGAACCGAAGCCCAGCGACATGAACTTGCGCGCCATCTCGGCTGGCGGCGCAGCCAGAAAATCGGCGTAGCGCCACGGCCCGAGCATGTCGCCCCAAACCTCGTCGGGGCCGTAGTAGATCGCCTCGCTCAGCGCCACCTGATAGAGCTTGCCGTGCGGATGCTCGCGCAGGTAGCGCATCACTTCATAGCCCGGCACGTTCACGCGCAGGAAGGCATCGCGCGTGTCCTGCGTGAGCGAGACCATGGCGCCTCTCTTGAATGTCTGTTGCACCGACATGGCGGCGAGCGTGACGATCAACAGCCCACCGACCCAAACGCCGACCGTCGACCATCGTGACCACGCCGCGAACGCCGGTGCGGCCTTGCGAACGCCCGAAGCGATCGCCTTGAAGAACACGGCCCAGCCCAGCGCAGACATGAGCGCGACCAACGGGTACGACGCCGTCATGTAGCGCGGATAGCGCGACGTCACGAGCCAGACGACCAGCGAGTAGGCGCAGAACACGACCGCCGCGCGCACCGCCGCAGACCGCCTGAACCATGGGCTCAAAGGCGCCAGCACGACGCCCCAGATCGCCAGGTTCGGCCATGCCGCGTGCGCCTTCACGTCGTCGAACTGGTTCTGATAGTCGGCGGCGTTCCAGTTGGTGAAGCCGAACAGGCGCGCGCCGATCGGGTTGAACGGGTCGCCCGTCGTGATGGCGTTGCGCGCGTACCAGTAGATGCACGGCAGCAAGAAGCTCAACAGCGCGAGCGCCAACACCTTGGGCCGACGCTCGCGCCACAGCACGAACACCGCGACCAACGGAAGAAAAGTCAGCGCTTGGTACTTGCACCCTGCCGCCACGCCGAAGAAAAATGTCGCCACGACCAGCCAGCGCGGCGCTTGCGGACTCTTCGCATCCTGCGCCTCGCGCCACCACCACAGCGCGACGCAGCCGGCCAGCACGAACAGTGCGACGCCCATGTCGATCAGCGCACTGGCGTAGTCGCCCAGGCCGAGCCAGATGGCGGCGCCGGCGAGCGCGAGCGTGCGGCTGGTGTGCTGTCGTCCGAGCCGATAGACCATCCCTACCGACAGCGCGCCCGCGAGCGCGCTCAGGAAGTGCGGCAGCACGTCGTCGCCGACCAGCAGCGCGGCGGCATAGAGCAGGTTGTAGTTGTACGGAAACCAGGGGTAGCGCAGCCAGTCGTGGATGCCGAGCGCGCCGGTCTGCGCCAGCATGCGCGCGTACGGCAGGTGGTACATCAGTTCGTCGAAGACGGCGGGCGGTGCGAGCGGTGCGACCAGCGCCGGAAGAGCGATCAGCGCGAGCGCGGCGAGTGCGGCTTTGTCGAGCCACGACATCGGCGCGTCGGCGCCCCAGGAGGAAGGAAAGGTAGCAGCCGCGGCACGCTCACGCAATTGCCGCCGCCATGCCGGCACTTGCAGCGCCGCAGCGCCGATGCCGATAGCGACCAGCACGAGAACGCCCGTCACGCCGAACAATCCCGCGATGGCCAATGCCTGAAACGCGCAGATGAACAGGCCGACCCCGAGCGTGGCGGTCATACCGGCTTCGAGCCAAACGTCGGCCGGCGTGGGCGCGCCGATGCGGGACAACACGGCGCGCCCGTAGCCCCAACAGCTCACGACGAACACCGCCAGCGCCGCGTAGTGCGCCGCTGCAAAAATCAACTTCTGGAAAATAGAAACTCCCGGTCGCCGGCCACGGACGCACCGGCCGACGGGTTATAGATTCGGGGCCAGCAGCCGCTCCAACTCGGCCTCGCTTTGTTTCCTGCGCGCCGCCTGGTCCTGCAACTGGTCATGCCCGATTTTGCCGACGTTGAAGTACGTCGAATGAGGATGGCTCAAATGGAAGCCGCTGACGCTGGCGGCGGGCGTCATCGCAAGGCTTTCGGTTAGCGTCATGCCGATGTCCTGGCACTGCATGACTTCGAACATCTCGCGCTTGACGCTGTGGTCGGGGCAGGCCGGATAGCCGGGCGCCGGACGAATGCCGCGGTACTTCTCGGCGATCATGTCCTCGTTGCTCAGGCCTTCGTGCGGCGCATAGCCCCAGAGGTCGGTGCGCACGCGGTGATGCAGCGATTCGGCAAAGGCCTCGGCCAGCCGGTCGGCCAGCGCCTTCAGCATGATGGCCGAGTAGTCGTCCAGGTCGTCGACGAAGTACTTCTCCTTCTTCTCGACGCCCAGGCCCGCGGTAACAGCGAACATGCCGACATAGTCTTTCAGGCCGCTGTCTTTCGGCGCGACGAAGTCGGCCAGGCAGCGGCTCGGTCGCATCACGCCATCGATCATCTGTTTCTCGGTCTGCTGGCGCATGCCATACCAAGTCATGGCGACCTCGGTGCGGCTCTCGTCGGTATAGAACTCGATGTCGTCGTCGTTCACCGTGTTGGCGGGCCAGAAACCGACGATGCCGCTGGCGCTGAGCCAACGGCCTTCGATCAGGCGCTTCAACATGCGCTGACCGTCGGCATACACGCGCACGGCTTCGGTTCCGACCACCTCGTCTTTCAGGATGGCGGGAAACGGACCCGCGAGGTCCCAGGTCTGGAAGAACGGGCCCCAGTCGATGTACTTGGCGAGCTCGGTCAGGTCGTAGTTCTTGAACACGCGGCGACCGATGAACTTGGGCACCGGCGGCGTGTAGTTCGCCCAGTCGATCGGCGTCTTGTTGGCCCGCGATTTCGCCAGCGACCACATCGGTATCTGCTTCTTGTTGGCGTGCTGCAGTCGCACCTTTTCGTAGTCGGCGTTGAGTTCGTCGATGTACTTGGTGGCGTTGTCCGAAAGGAGGCTCTGCGCCACACTCACGCTGCGTGAGGCATCGGGCACGTAGACGACCGGGCCCTCGTAGTGCGGCGCGATCTTGACGGCCGTATGCACGCGACTGGTGGTCGCGCCGCCGATCATCAGCGGGATTTTCTTGATGCGGAAATGGTCGTCGCGCTGCATCTCGCCGGCGACATACTGCATCTCTTCGAGGCTCGGCGTGATGAGGCCCGAGAGCCCCACGATGTCGGCGCCCTCGACCTTGGCGCGCGCCAGAATTTCGTGGCACGGGACCATCACGCCCATGTTCACCACTTCGAAGTTGTTGCACTGAAGCACGACGGTGACGATGTTCTTGCCGATGTCGTGCACGTCGCCCTTGACCGTCGCGATGATGATCTTTCCCTTGGTGCGCACATCGCGCCCCGCGGCTTCGTCGAGCAGTTTTTCCGCCTCGATGTAGGGCAGCAAATGCGCCACGGCCGACTTCATCACGCGTGCCGATTTGACCACCTGCGGCAAGAACATCTTGCCCTGGCCGAACAGATCGCCCACGACGTTCATGCCGGCCATGAGCGGCCCTTCGATCACATGCAGCGGCCGGCCGCCTTTCGCCAAAATGATCTGGTAGGCCTCCTCGGTGTCGTCGACGATGAAGTCGGTGATGCCGTGCACCATCGCATGCGACAGGCGCTGGTCGACCGCCACCGGGTGCTCCGGCGTGCCGCGCCATTCGAGCTTCTTGCTCTCGTCCTTGGCGCCGCTCTTGGCCGTCTCGGCCACTTCGACGAGGCGCTCGCCAGCGTCTTCGCGGCGGTTGAGCACCACGTCTTCCACCCGCTCGCGCAGCACCGGCTCGAGGTCGTCGTACACGCCGACCATGCCGGCATTCACGATGCCCATGTCCATGCCCGCCTTGATGGCGTGGTACAGGAACACGGTGTGGATGGCTTCGCGCACCGGGTCATTGCCGCGAAAGCTGAAGCTCACGTTCGACACGCCACCCGACACGCGGGCGCCCGGCAGGTTTTGCTTGATCCAGCGCGTCGCGTTGATGAAGTCGACCGCGTAGTTGTTGTGCTCTTCGATGCCGGTCGCGATGGCGAAGATGTTCGGGTCGAAGATGATGTCTTCCGGCGGAAAGCCGACCTCGTCGACCAGGATGCGATAGGCCCGTTCGCAGATTTCGATCTTGCGCTGGTAGGTGTCGGCCTGGCCCTTTTCGTCGAACGCCATGACCACCGCTGCAGCGCCGTAACGCCGCACCAGCTTGGCCTGCCGCTTGAAGCCGTCGACGCCTTCTTTCATCGAAATCGAGTTGACGATGCCCTTGCCCTGGATGCAGCGCAGACCGGCTTCGATGACGTCCCACTTGGAGCTGTCGACCATGATCGGCATGCGCGCGATGTCGGGCTCGCTGGCGATCAGGTTGAGAAACCGGACCATGGCAGCCTTGCTGTCGAGCATGGCCTCGTCCATGTTGATGTCGATTACCTGCGCGCCGTTCTCGACTTGCTGGCGTGCTACCGCGAGCGCCTCCTCGAACTGATCATTCAGGATCATCCGGGCAAATGCTTTCGAACCTGTGACGTTGGTGCGCTCGCCGATGTTGACGAACAAGGCGCCCTCGCCGATCGTGACCGGTTCGAGGCCCGAGAGCATCAGCGGCGGAAGAATCGGAGTACCTGAGGTCTCTGGGGACTCGGAGTTCGGGGACATCTGGGACACGGGCTCACCTGTAGATTTTTGAAATCAGGTGAGCGTCGTTGCGATCCCGAGCCTGACGTGACCGGGTCTTGAGAAAGACCGGTCAACGCTGCAACGCTCCTCGAGAGGCTTAATTTTAGGCGGCTTTCGGATCGTCGATGCCGCGTGAGGGTTTGGTCAAACGACCACCGCCACCTCCGACGCACGCACAGTCGTCAGCGCAAACGCCGGCAAGCCCTGCAGCAACCGTTGCCCATAAGACGTACGAACCAGCCGCCGGTCATAGCAATACACGCTCGCCCGATCGTCCTCGCTGCGGATCGCGCGACCGACCCACTGCGCCAAACGAATCGCCGTCGCCGGCACCACCAACTCGGTGAAAGGATCGCGGCCGACGGTACGCAGCCACTCGGCGCGGGCTTCGCTCACCGGATCGTCGGGTGATGCGAACGGCAGCTTGGCGATGAAGACCGATTCGCACAGCTTGCCCGGCAGGTCCAGCCCTTCGCCAAACGACTGCATGCCGAAGATGATCGACGGTAGGCCTTCGGCGACGCGGTGGCGGTGCGTGGCCATCAACTGCTGGCGCGGCATCGCCGTCTGCAGCAGCACGATGGGCTTCAGGCGGGACGTCAGCGCCTCGACGGCCATGCGCAATTGCTCCCGCGAGGTGAACAGCACGAGCGCACCGTGCCGCACATCGGCCAGATCGCGCATCAATGCTTTCACCATCTCGGCGACATAGGCGGCAGCTTCGCGAGGATCGGCTCGGGTCTCGACCGCGATGAGCTTGCCTTGCTTGGCGTAGTCGAACGGGCTGGGCACTTCGAGCGTGGTCGCGACGCCTTCCTCGTGCAAACCGTGCAGGCCCGACTCGCGCAAGAAAAAATCAAAGCGTCCGCAGCTGGTCAACGTGGCCGATGTGAGCACTGCGCCGCGCACCTTGTTCCACAGGTTGTTGCGCAGCGTCGCTCCAGGCAGCAACGGACTCGCGTGGGCTTGCAGCGTGGCCAGGTCGCCATCGACTTCCAGCGTGAACCATTTGGCGGCCGGCGCTGCACCGGGCGTTGCGTCGCGCAACAGCAATTGAGCGGTGTCGAGTGTCTGTTCGAGCCGTGGCGCCAGCGCGCCGAGTTGGGCATACATGGCGGACAGCCGGCGGGCGAGTGCTGGCTGGTCGCGCATTTCGGCTCGCAACGCGCTCGCGATGACACGCAACGCGTCCAGAAATCCGGAAGCATGGTGCGCCACCCGACCGAGTGGTCCCTGCAGCGATTCCGGCAGTTCACCGAGCGGCAAACGTGCCCGGGATGTGTTGCGACCCGTTGCGTTGAAGGCGTTCGCGAGGCCGGTCTGGAGAGCTTCTCCGTACAGTTCCATCACCAGCCGCTCGACCTGTTGTAGCGCCTGTCGCATCTGCGAGGCATGCATCGGAATGTCGGCCACCTCGGTCACCTCCAGCCGCACGCCAACGCGCACCGCACGCTGGGCCAGCCGCTCGGCCCACACGTGGCGGCCCAGGTCCATGCGGCAGGCAAATTGCGAGAGCGCGGTGGCCGGCAAATGGTGCGCCTCGTCGAGGATCAGCAGGCAGTTGTCGAGCTCGGGCAGCAAGCGGTTGTTGAGCGACGACAGCAGCAGGTCGTGGTTGACCACGATCACCTGCGCGCCGACCAGCGTCTTGCGGCGCTCGTAGTAGACGCAGCCGTTGAACGATGGGCAATGCTTGCCGGTGCACGACGCAGCGTCGGCCGCCATCGGTGCCCAGAGGTCGGCGGCGGGCTGGGCGTCGAGCGAATCACGGTCGCCGTCCCATGCCCCGCGGTTAAGCGCTTGCGCGATACCGGTATGGAACTGGAGGCGCGCGGCGACCTCATGCGGTGGCCGCACGGCGCGCGACGCGCCCTCGCCGGCCTCTTCGTCGGCGAACAGGTCGTCTTCGAAGTTGTCGCCCTCTTCGCCGTGGCTTCCGTGCTCTGCGTCGGCGCCATCCGCCGCCATGCCGGTCAGGCGTTCGAGCTTCAGCTTGCACACGTAGCGACCGCGGCCCTTGGCGAGCGCGAAGCGAAACGGCTCGGGCAGCAGCGCGGCGAGCGCCGGCAAGTCCTTGTTCACCAACTGCTCTTGCAGCGCGACCGTAGCGGTGGAAATCACCACGCGCGTGTTGCGCGCCAGGGCCAGCGCGATGGCAGGTGCGCAATAGGCGAGCGACTTGCCGACGCCAGTCCCTGCCTGGATCACGGCAATCGCGCGGACCGGCTCATCGGCGCCGCTGACGGCGCCGATTTGCGACTCTTGCGAAAGATTCGACTTTTCAGCCTTGCCGAGCGTGGCAACGCTCAGCGTGCGCGCCACGTGTTCGGCCATGCGCCGCTGCCCTTCGCGACTGCGAAATCCCTTGCTCGCGGCCACAGCCCCGTCGAACGCCTGCAAGGCCGACGCGGCCCATTCCAAAGATGACATCGAGCGAGTGTTGCATGCCGCAGTGCGGCGCTGGTTCAGGCCGGCTGAGCAGCGCTCGTGGAAGGCGTTGCAGCCGATGTGGGCAGACCGAAAACGGTGTCGAAGCCCCAATTGAAAACGAAGGTGTAGACCAGGAAGAACACGACCAGGCCGAGGTCCATCACCAGCGCCTCCAGAAGGCTCACGCCCAGCGCCCAGGCGAACACCGGCACCAGAAAGGCGATCAACCCGCCCTCGAAGCCGACTGCATGCGCGATGCGGCGCTTGACGCTGCGGCCACGCACGGCTTGCCGCGATTCCCAGCGCTCGAAGAGCGCGTTGAAGGCCAGGTTCCAGAGCACGGCGATGACCGAGGCGACCACGGCCAACGCCCCCGAATGACCGAGGCCCTGCCCCGACATCAGCGCGAGCCCGACGCTGGCGGCCACGATGGCGATGCCTTCGTAGAGGGTGATGTAGACGACGCGGCGTTTGATACCTTGCATGAGGCGACTTTATGTTTGGCGTGCTGACATATAAAGTTATCTACTTTCAATCTAACTGATAGGTAAGACGGCATGGCTTGGTCGAGCGACAGCGTCGAAGTCTTTCTCTCTGTCATCGACAAAGGCTCGTTCTCGGCCGCCGCTCGGGCGCTGGGCCGCGTGCCTTCGGCGGTCAGCATGGCAATCGCCAACCTCGAAGCGGAACTCGATTTGCCGCTGTTCGACCGCGCCGGCCGCGAGCCGCGACCCAATGCCGCCGCGCGCTCGCTGGAGCCGCAAGCGAGGTTGCTGGCAACGCAGTTGCGGCAGTTGCAGGTTCAAGCGCTTTCGCTGACACAGGGCCTGGAACATCGACTCACGCTCGCCATCGCGCCTGAGTTGCTGGCGGCACCGTGGAGCGCCGCGCTCGCCACACTGGCGCAAGAGCATCCCCTGCTCGAAGTCGAGGTGCTGGCGGCGCCGCAGGCCGATGCGCTCGACATGCTGCACACCGGTCGCGCGCAACTGGCGCTCGTGTTCGAGCGGCCAAGCCTGGACGGTCGCGAAGGCTTTCAGGAAGTGAGCAGCGAGACGATGGTCGCGGTCATCGCGCCAGCGCACCCCGTGCTCGCACAGGCCGCCGGCAAACTGCGTGAACAACACCTCATCACGACGCGGCAGATCGTCGTCGCTGGGCGTGATCTGGCGACGAGCGATCCGCGCTTCGTCTATGCGCGGGACACCTGGCGCACCGACAACGCGCTCGCAGCACTGAGCCTGATCGCGGCGGGCCTGGGTTGGGGCTGGTTGCCGCGCAACGTGGTGCTACCGCACATAGCCGCTGGCGCGCTGGTCGAAATTCCTTTTGAGAACCTCAGCAACGGACTCGACCTATGGGTCGACGTCGTGTGGTCGAAAGAGCGGCCGCTCGGGCTGGGCGCCAGCCGCTTCGTCGACCTGATGCGACGCCGCGGGTGAGCAGCGAGCGAAGTCGCTGTGGGTCAGGTCAGGGACCGTCCTTCTGGAAGCCATTGCTGCGCGGCGGTGTGTTGGAAGGCGCTGGCGGCGGCGACGGCTGGAGCCCGACGCCCGGCAGCGGACGAAAGCCGGGCTGCGGCATCGGTTGGGGACGAAACCCCTGCTGCGGCGGGTTGAAGTTCCCGCCGGGTGGTGGCCGGTAGCCGGGAGGCTGACCGCCACCGGGCCCGCCGAAATTGGGATTGCCGGGGCGACCGGGGCCATAGCCGGGGCCGTAGCCGGGACCATAGCCCGGGCCATAGCCACCTCCGCCACCGCCACCTGGAAACGGATTCGGCCGCCAGCCCGGTTCAGGCGGCCGTTCCGGTCGCCAACCCTGTACGGGCGGCGGTTGCCGATTGCCCCAGTAGCGACGGTCGCCGTACCAGGAGCGATCGCGGTAGTTATCGGCCCAGTAGTTGCCGATTGCGAAGCCGACGATCGGGATGCCGATGCTGGCGCCGTAGGTGGCCAACGGCACACGCTGGTCTTCGTAGGCGTAGTCGAGGCTTTGAGCTGCGACCCACCCACGCAGTTCGTCGGGCAACACGACGTCGCACCAGCCGTAGCCGTTGGTGCATCCGATGACGTCGAGCGGCTGGCCCGGACCGAGCCGCGCCACCGTCGGGTAGTCGCCCGAGGGACCGGCGCGCAAGTTGACGGGCCCGCGCGTGAAGGCCTGCTGTGCAGCGGCGGCGACCGGAAGAATCAGCGCGAGGGCGCCGATGCCGATCCATCGCTGAGCATTTGTCTTGTTCATGTTGAGTCCTTGTGCGAGGTCAGGGTAGGCCGCGGTCTGAAGCGTTGTCAATCGGCCTTAACCTCGTCTGTGCCGGCCTGGCCTTGTCGAACAACGCGGCATGAAGCGTCCGCGTGCACGCTCGTTGCGTTTGGAGCGCAAGCTTCATCTGCGCTTCACAAATTTGCTGAAAGTGAAGACTCGCAGAGTCGCCGATCGAACGCAGATTGCGACGCTTCCGATCAGGCGGCTTCGCGATAGAACGCATTGCGCAGCACGCGTCCGTGCAGCGGCGCCACTGCCCGCCCGATGGCGGCGATGTGGTCGGGCGTGGTGCCGCAACAACCACCAACGATGTTGACCAACCCTTCGGCGGCGAACTCGTGCAGCAGCCGCGATGTGACTTCGGGCGTCTCGTCGAAGCCGGTCTCACTCATTGGATTGGGCAGTCCGGCGTTGGGGTAGCAGCTGATGAAAGTGTCGCCCGCGACCTTGGCCAGCTCCTGGATGTACGGCCGCATCAGCGCCGCGCCGAGCGCGCAGTTGAGGCCGACGGCCAGCGGCTGTGCATGCCGGATGCTGTGCCAGAACGCGGTCACGGTCTGGCCGCTCAGGATGCGGCCCGATGCGTCGGTCACGGTGCCGCTGATGATCAGTGGCAGCCGCTCGCCGCTGTTGTCGAAATACTCCTCGACCGCGAACAGCGCGGCCTTGGCATTGAGCGTGTCGAAGATCGTCTCGACCAGGATGACGTCGGAGCCGCCTTCGACCAGTGCCTCGGTCTGCTCGTAGTAGGCCGCCCGCAGCGATTCGAAGTCGACGTTGCGCGCGCCCGGGTCGTTCACATCCGGGCTGATGCTCGCGGTCTTGGGCGTTGGGCCGAGCGCGCCGACCACAAAGCGTGGCTTGTCGGGCGTGCTGAATTTGTCGCAGGCTGCGCGAGCCAACTTGGCGGACTCGACGTTCATCTCGCGTGCCAGATGCGCCATCCTGTAGTCTTCCTGCGCGATCGTGGTGGCGCCGAAGGTATTGGTCTCGATCAGATCGGCACCGGCGGCCAGATAGCTTTCGTGGATGTCCTGAATGACATCGGGGCGGGTGAGCGAGAGCAGCTCGTTGTTGCCTTTGACGTCGCGCTCGAAGTCTTTAAAGCGATCGCCCCGGTACTGCGCTTCGTTGAGTTTGAAGCGCTGGATCATCGTGCCCATCGCGCCGTCGAGGATGGCGATGCGCTGGGCGAGGATGCCAGGCAACGCCTGGCCGCGGGTGTAGACGAGAGGCTTCATGCTTCCGATTGTAGAAACCGGGACTTCGGATGCCCGGCGAATAACCCCGAAGCGCCCGGAACTCAGACGGCCAGGAACTCCAGCAAGGCCTTGTTGAATTCGGCAGCGTGCGAGAGGTTCACCCCGTGCGGGCCACCCTTTATCAGGGTGAGGTGACTGCCTGCAATCGCCTTGTGCGTGCGCGCACCGCTCACTTCGAACGGCACGATTGCATCGGCATCGCCGTGAATGACCAACGTGGGCACCTTGATCTTTTCCAGGTCGGCCCTGAAGTCCGTGCGACCGAAGGCGGCCACGCAATCCAGCGTTCCCTTGGGTGAGGCAAAAGCCGCGATGTTGCGCGCATACACCCGCTGGCTCTCGCTGACTTGCACCTTGTCGCCGGCCTTGAAGAAGTTTTCGGTGAAGGCGTCCAGGAAGGCGAGCCGATCACTTTCGACACCGCCTTGAAATCCCGCAATCGTTGCATCGTCCAGGCCGCCTTCAGGATTGTCCGTCGACTTGTAAAGGTACGGCGTCACAGCGGAAGCAAACACTGCCTTGGCAATTCTTGCGGTGCCGAACTTCGCGATGTAACGGGCAACTTCACCGCCGCCCATTGAAAAGCCGACCAGCGTTACGCCGTGCAGCTCGAGCTGCGTCAGCAGTGCATCCAGGTCCGCGGCGAACGTGTCGTAGTCGTAGCCGGCCCACGGCTGCGAGGAGGTACCGAAGCCGCGTCGGTCGTAGGTGATGACGCGATAGCCGGCCTTGATCAGCGCAGGCACCTGCGCCTCCCAGGAACGACCGCTCAACGGCCACCCATGAATCAAGACCACAGGCTTGCCGACACCATAGTCCTCATAGTGAAGTTCGACGGGGTGATGCGCCTCGGTGGCAACCTTGATCATCGGCATACATTTCTTCCTGTGGGGTGTTTGGACAATCGGACGGTATCTCGCGCCACCTCCCTGCTTCTGCTGCCGCCTCGATGTCCCTAGCGTTTCTGGGCGAACTCCAGCGCCGCGTTGAGCATCTGCCGAACTTGAGGCAAGACGCCGGCCGCTGCTTCGGGCAAGTAGTTGAACGGCAGCGCTTCCTGCATGTAGCTGGACTGGGTCATCTCGAGTTGCACCGCGTGAACGCCCGCGGCCGCATCGCCATATTCGCGCGTGATGTAGCCGCCCTTGAAGCGGCCGTTCAACACGCCCGCGTAGGACGGCGCCGACTGCGCAATGGCCAGCAGTGTCGATGCAAGCGCTTCGCTGCAGCTCGCGCCGTTGGCGGTGCCCAGATTCAGGTCGGGCAGCTTGCCTTCGAAGAAGCGCGGCAGTCGCGAGCGGATCGAATGCGCGTCCCACAAGACGACGGTGGTGTGCGCCGCCTTCATTCGGGCGAGTTCAGCTTGCAACTGCCGGTGGTATGGATGCCAGACCGCATCGCGACGCGCGGCGATTTCGGCGGCGTCGGGCACATCACCTGCGGTGTAGATCGGCGTGTCGTCGAAGGTGTCGATCGGGCACAGGCCGGTCACGCTCTGGCCGGGATAGAGGCTGGCGCCATCCGGCGCACGATTGAGGTCGATGACGTAGCGCGAATGCGTGGCAACGAGCACCGACGCGCCAAGTTCATGGGCGAAGTCGTAGAGCCGTTCGAGGTGCCAGTCGGTATCGGGCACATGGCGCGCTTCTTCTGTCAGGCGAACTGCCAATGCCGGGGGAACGTAAGTGCCGACATGCGGCATGGAGATCAGCAACGGGCGCGTGCCCTGGCGAAAGCGGAATGGGGGTTGGTCGGTGACGAAGGTCATGTGGTCGAAAGCAGTTGCGTGCGCGCAGCGACGAAGCCTGCTGCTGCGCTGTCGTGAAGAAGGTGCCGGCCGCCACTCGCGCGCTGTTCGCCACGGACCCACACAGCGTCTATGGCGCTGGTGCGGTGGCTCGCGAATACGTGCGACGAGAGCATGTCCTCCGCATTCAATCCCGCAAGCGCTGGCTGCGCTGCATCGAGCACGACGAAGTCGGCGCGCTGACCGATCGCGAGGCCGGCGACGCATCCGGGGTCCAGGCGGCCAGCCGCCTGCGCGCCGCCCTGCACTGCGGCGAGCGTCATCGCCGTGGCGACATGCGGTTGTCCCCTGTCGGCAACGACGTTGCGCTGGCGCGTCGCGAGGCGCTGGCTGTATTCGAGCATCAGCAATTCCTCCGCGGCGTTGACGCAGATGTGGCTGTCGGAGCCGACGCCCCACACACCACCGGCTGCGCGCCACGCGGGCAGGTCGAAGATGCCGTCGCCAAGGTTGGCTTCGGTCGTCGGGCACAGCCCCGCGACGGCCCCGCTTCGGGCCGCCCGCGCGTACTCGTCGGTGTCCATGTGCGTCGCATGCACGAGGCACCAGCGCGCATTCACGTCAGCGTGATCGAGCAGCCAGGCGACTGGCCGTTGCCGGCTCCAGGCGATGCAGTCGTCGACCTCTTTGGTCTGCTCGGCGATGTGGATGTGAATGGGCGCGGTGGCATCGATCGCGTCGAGTCCGGCAAGCGCTTGGCGCAAGCCTTCGGGCGGCACGGCGCGCAGCGAATGCGGCGCGAGGCCGAGCCGTGCGCCTTGCGCATCGCACAGTGGCTTGAGGCGTTCGAGCAGTCGCAGCATCGAGTCGGTCGAGCGGATGAAGCGCCGCTGGCCGTCGCCCGGTGCGGTGCCGCCGAAGCCGCTGGTTTGGTACAGCACGGGCAGCAAAGTCAGGCCGATGCCGGCGCGGTGCGCGGCACGCATGAGGGCCAGCGCGAGCGTGGCGTCGTCGGCATACGGACGGCCATCGGCGTCGTGGTGCACATAGTGAAACTCGCAGACCGACGTGTAGCCGGCCTCGATCATTTCGACGTAGAGGCCGAGCGCGATGGCTTCCATTTGTGCCGGGTCGAGCCGCAGCGCGAAACGGTACATCAAGGTGCGCCAGCTCCAGAAGCTGTCTTGCTGTCCGTCGACGCTCCGGCCGCGGAATTCAGTAAGGCCGGCGATGGCGCGCTGAAAGGCATGCGAATGAAGGTTGACCATGCCGGGGATGAGCGGGCCGTTGGCGACCGGGTCACCCGCTACAGGCTTGGCGTCGTGCTCCACGTGCGCAATGTCACCGGCCGCATCCCATGTCAGACGGACGTTGCGTGTCCATCCTCCGGGGAGCAGGGCATCTGCGGCGAAAAGCGCATGGTTCACGTTCTGTTGCTTCCCACAGCAATCTTCCCCTGCCGCACCACAGTCCTCACCGGCCGCTGACCGAACCAATAAGCCAGCTCGGCAGCATCCTGCAAGTCCCACAAAACGAAGTTCGCCGGCCGCCCGACCGCCAACGTGCCATGCGTTTCCTGCAGTCCCAACGCACGTGCCGCATGCACCGTCACGCCATCGATCGCCTCGGGAACGGTCAGCCGAAACAAGGTGCATGCCATGTTCACCATCAGCAGCAGACTCAGCACGGGCGAGGTGCCGGGGTTGTGATCGGTCGACACCGCCATCGGCACGCCGGCCGCACGCAACGCGGCGATCGGCGGCAGTTGCGTGTCGCGCAATGTATAGAACGCGCCGGGCAACAGCACGGCGACGGTGCCGGCCTCGCGCATGGCGTCGATGCCGGCTTGCGACAGGTGCTCGATGTGGTCGCACGACAGCGCGTCGTAGCGTGCGGCGAGCGCGGCGCCACCCATGTCGGAGAGTTGTTCGGCATGCAGCTTGATCGGCAAGCCGAGCGCTCGCGCCGCCTTGAAGACCTGCTCGGTTTCAGCCAGAGAAAACGCAATGCGCTCGCAGAAAACATCGACCGCATCGACGAGTCCTTCGGCTGCCAGCGCGGGCAGCATCTCGTTGCACACGAGGTCGATGTAGTCGCGACTGCCGTGCGGTCGGCCGGCGTACTCGGGCGGCAACGCATGCGCGCCGAGGAAGGTGGTGCGTACCGTCACGCCATGTGCTCGGGCCAGTCGCCGTGCCACACGCAACTGCTTGCGCTCATGTTCCAGCGCCAGGCCGTAGCCCGACTTGATCTCGATCGCGCAGACGCCTTCGGACAACAGGCTTTGCAATCGATGCGATGCGCTCGAGAACAGTTCGTCTTCGCTAGCCGCGCGTGTGGCGCGCACGCTCGCGACGATACCGCCGCCTGCCTTCGCGACCTCTTCGTAACTCGCGCCGGCCAGCCGCATCGCGAACTCGTTGGCGCGCTGGCCACCGTAGACCAGGTGCGTGTGGCAATCGACGAGGCCGGGTGTGACGAGCGCATCTCCGCCCTCATGCGTCGGCAACCCCAAGAAGTCTTTCGGCACCGAATCAGGCGACCCAATCCAGCGAACGATGCCATGCTCGACGACGATCGCTACGTTGGTTCCAGGCTGGAATGGCAACCGAAGATCGATCCAGAGGCCGTCTGCGGAAGGATACGAGTCAAACGAAATCGTCATGGGTCACCGAAGACTTGCCGGCATGTTTTGCCGGCGAAGAGCCAGTGTAAGACTTCACTTCTTGGGCTGGATGTTCCGCTTCTTGATGACATCGGCCCAGCGCGTGTTTTCAGAGGTCAGAAGACGCTGAAAGTCTGCGGGTGAGCCACCCATGGGCTCGGCGTACAGGCTGTGCAGGCGCTTGGCGACCTCCGGGTCTTTCAGCGCTTCGGTGAACGCGGCATTGATGCGCGCGACGATCGCCGTCGGCGTGCCTGCGGGTGCTACCAGTCCGTACCATGGGAGCACAACGGCGTCGGGGTAGCCTGCCTGGCCGACAGTCGGGACGTCGGGCAGCGACTCGAGCCGCTTGTCGGCACTGACAGCAAGCGCCTTCAGCTTGCCGGACTTGAGAAAAGGCGCAGCCTGCGCCGAGGCCAAGAACATGAAATCGATCTGCCCGCTAAGCAGGTCAGGCACCGACTGGACCTGCCCTTTGTAGCCAATCATGACCATATCGAGATCCGCAACCGACATGAACACTTCGGTGCCCATGTGATTGGACGTTCCGGTTCCGTGGTTGGCGGTATTGAGCTTTCCCGGACGAGACTTGGCGTAGGCAACGAACTCCTTCAGCGTGTTGACGGGAAGCGTTGCCGGCACCACGAGAAGGTTCGGTGAATTGGCCAGCAGGACAGCAGGCACGAAGTCCTTGGCCGCAAACTTGGTGTTGGTGTCGAGCAGCGGATTGATCGTCAGAAAAGGGGCTGCAACCATCAACGTATATCCATCGGGCGGGGCGCCTTTTACCGCCAGTGCCGCAATGTTGCCGCTGGCGCCCGGCTTGGCCTCGATCACGAATGGCTGACCCCAGGACGCCGCCACTTTCTCTGCCACGACTCTGGTGAGAACGTCCGGCACACCTCCGGCTGGGTAGGGAACAACGATGCGGATGGGCTTGGCGGGATACGCCTCTTGCGCAATGGACCCGAACGGAAGCACCGTGAAGCTCGCGATGACGAGCAGGTGCAGCAAGTTGGATTTCATGTTTCTTTCGCTTTCCATTGATAGACAAATCGATTCAGCGCTGCGGCATGTCTTTGGCCGAATAACCGGGCAACACGCTGGCATCGGCAGGGATCTCGGGCATGGTCACGTTCCAAGCTTCCCAGTCCGCGCGCATCGCGTCGAGCAACAGCGGTTGATGGGTCGCGCGATTGGCGCGCTCGCGTTCGTCCTCGGCCAGATTGAAGAGATAGTCATGCCCGTCGACACGCAAGTATTTCCAATCCCCGTCGCGCAGTGCCCTTTGCCCGCGATGATTCATGCGCCAATGCATCCGCCTGCGAAACGGCGGCTCCGTGCCACGCAGCACCGCCAGCAGCGATACGCCGTCCAACGGGAAGTCTGGATCGATCGGGGTCTCTGACTCGTCGATTGCACTACTCGCACCATTCGCGCCACCGGGCAAGATGCCAGCCGCGTCCAGCATCGTGGCGGACCAGTCCATCGTCAGGCATTGCTGGGCGCTTTGTCGGCCAGCTGCGATGACGGCTGGCCAATGCGCGATCCATGGCACGCGGATGCCACCTTCCGTCAGGTCAAGCTTGCCGCCAACAAGAGGCCAATTGTCTGAAAATCTCTCGCCCCCGTTGTCGCTCGTGAAGACGATCAGCGTGTTGTCCAGCAGCCCCTTCTTTTTCAAAGCATCGACGATCCAGCCGATGCCCTCGTCCATGTGATGAATCATCTTGCGATACGCATGGATGTTGCCGCCGCCGTGATGAAAGAGGTTGGCGCGCAGCTCCTGGCTCATTGCCATGTCTTGGTCGTCTCGCGTCTCCCAAGGCCAGTGTGGCGCCGTGTAGTGGAGACTGAGGAAGAAGGGCGTCGCATCGGCCGCAGGCGCAGCACGCTCGATAAAGTCCACGGCCTTCCTGGAGAAAAGGTCGGTGAGGTAGCCGTCTTCTGTAACTGGTTCGCTGCTCTGCCAAAGGTCGTGGGTGCCGCCGGTGTCGCAATGGGTGAAGTAATCGACACCACCGGACATCGGCCCGAAGAACTCGTCGTACCCGGACTTGAGAGGGCCGAAGGTTGGCGGATAGCCCAGGTGCCACTTGCCTACCAATGCAGTTCGATAGCCGGCAGCCCGCAATCGTGACGGGAGCGTCGGGCAGTCGGCTGGCAAGCCGAGCTCCGCGCTGCCGCGGCTCTTGCTGTTGATGGGCTCCTCTGCAGCGCCCCGGAGGTGGTACTGATACCGGACTGTCATCAACGCGAAGCGCGTCGGCGAGCACACGGGTGAGTTGGCGTATCCCTGGTCGAAGCGAATGCCCCGCTCGGCAAGAGCGTCGAGCACCGGCGAGACCGGCGCCCGGCCGCCGTAGCAACCCAGGTCGGCATATCCGAGGTCATCGGCGACAATGAAAATGATGTTCGGGCGGTCGGCTGGCGCAGTCTTCATCGTCGGGCATTCTTTTTTTGCGCGACATTCGATGAAGGCTCCAGCGGGTCGATCGCCCGATCCATTCTGTAGGGCGGTGCTGAACAGCGTAAGGTCGCAATACAGCATCAAGATCACCTTCAGCGATCACGCCATGACACTTCAACAACTGCGAGATTTTGTAGCCGTGGTCCAGCAGGGAAGCGTTCGCGCCGCGGCGCGCTCACTGCAGACTTCCCAGTCAGGCCTCACCAAGAGCCTGCAAAACCTCGAAAGTTCGTTGCAGGTCAGCCTGTTGCATCGCACCACGCGTGGCATCACGCTGACCCGCTACGCCGACGCGCTGTTCGTGCGCGCGCAAGCGATCTTGCGTGAATGCGATCAGGCGGAGACGGCGATCCAACAATTGCGCGGCCTTGGTATGGGAAGCGTTGCATTCGGCGTTTCGACGGCGCCATCACTGCTGCTCGCACCGACGGTGCTCGCCGACTTTCGCAAACGCAATCCGGATGTGATGGTCCAACTGACCAGCGGCCTGTCGCACTCGCTTCTTCCGGCTGTGCGTGAAGGTCGCCTCGACTTTGCGATCGTGCCCTTGCCCGCAGACATCGAAACCGAAGATCTGGTGGTTACCAAGCTGTTCAAAAGCGAGCCCGTGGTAGTGGCTAGAAAAGACCATCCAATGGCACGGGCCAGGTCCATCCGCGAACTCGCCGAAAGCGAATGGCTCGTCCTCGGTTCGCCCGAATCCTTTGGCGCTCCAAAAGGCAGTGTCGTCGACTTGTTTGCCGCGTGCGGCTTGGGCAGTCCGAGGATCGCTGTCACGAGCAATTCGATGTTCGACAGTTTGACGATTCTTTCGGAGACCGACCTCCTCGCGCCGCTGCCTCGCATGATCTTGACCGCCGGCATCATGGACGGCAAGTTGGTCGCCATTCCTCTCGCGGAGCAACTTCCCAGGTATGAAATCTGCCTGGTGCATAGACACAGCGTTCCGCTCACGCCGCTTGCCAGCACGTTGACCAGCATGTTCGTTTCATACGCGCGGCTGGTTGGCCCGGCGGGCTGACGCTTTTTCGAATTCCCTGAGCGACACGATCGCCAACGGTGATCGTGATGACGCCTTTCGGCATTCCGGCGTCGCCCCCAAATCCACAGAATCAATCGTCGCTACGCCGAGGAATCTCCTCTCGTGCAACGCCAGCCATTCAGTGGAAAATTTTCGACGCGTCATGACAGATTGCAATTTGAGTCAGCAAACGATCCGGCAGCGCCAAAGAATGCAGCGTCGCGAGGACCGCGACGTACTCCGGCACGCGCTCAACCCGGTGCCGTTGTCATGGCGCGACCATATGCAATACTTTCTTCGCCGAGCCGCATGGATCAGCGCCACATTGCTGGTGGGATGGCTGTGCCTTCGCGGATAGGCATTGCAGCAATGAAGACCGCGGTACGAGCGAACGGGCGCTAAGACGGCGTCATAGCGCGCTCGGCTTCCATCGCACAGCCACCAGCTTCGCGCTGCGGCTCAACGGCGCCAGCCGCCACTCGGTCCGGAGATCGGCCCACCAGATGCCTTCGCCCTGATTCAACTTCTGCTCGCCGACCTGCCAGTGGCCGTCGAGGCTCATCAGCACGCCGTGCTCGGCAGCGCCGAGAGTCAGGCCTTCTTCGAATACCCGCACATCGACGACCCATGCAGACCGCCGCGTCATCACGTTGAAGTCGCTCGACGGGCCGCCGATCAACGTGCATTCGACATCGACGTCGCCGCTGAACGCGAAGGGCTCGTGCGGCTCGTCGAGCCGGTGCACGACGCTGCCATCGCCGGAACGCAGGCGCATGCCTTCGCCGTCGAGCAGCACGATGGTGCGGTCCATGTCAGGGAACACCGAGAACGGTCCGCTCGCCGCGACGGTGCCGATGCTCACGCGCCAATCGAACGTGTTGAACTCGGCCCCCAGGGGCCAGGCCGCAATCTCTTGCGTGGTACCGCCGCCGTTTTTCCACGGGGTCGAGCGCAGTGCGTTGCGAGCGAAACGTTGCAGGGTCATCTCAGCAGTCCACCTTGGCGAAGTCGTTGTTCGAAATGGCGCAGCACCAACGTGACAGCACCGGTCAGCACGAAGTACACGAGCGCTATCGCAAGGTACACCTCCAGCGAGCGGTACGACACGCTGATGATTTTCTGCCCTTCATGCATCACGTCGTGAATGGTGAGCAAGGACACGAGCGCCGAGTTCTTGATCAGCGCGATGAACTCGTTGCCCAGTGGCGGGATCATGCGCACGATAGCTTGCGGCAGGATCACCTGTCGCATCGCGACAGCCGGCGTCATGCCCAGCGATTCAGCCGCCAGGGTCTGGCCACGGTCGATCGACTGGATGGCGCCCCGCACGATCTCCGACACGTACGCGCCCGAGTACACGCCCATGCCGAGCACGCCGCACAAGAATGCCGGCAGCAGGATGCCGAAGTGCGGCAGCCCGAAGAAGAGGATGAAGAGCTGCACCAGCAACGGCGTGCCCCGAATAACCGCCACATAAGCCGTGCACACCGAATAGAGCCAGCGGCGCTTCGGATTCAGCCGGCCGATGCCAACCAGGAGGCCGAGCACGCAGCCGAGCAGCAGCGCGCACGCCGTGAGCTCGACCGTGACGAGCGCGCCCTGCAAAAGGGCAGACCAGCCTTGCCAGACGGGGGAAAAATCAAGATCCATGGGGCTGGTCAGCCGGCATCACTTCGCCGTGTTGCTGAACCACTTCTTCACGATGGCCGCATACGTGCCATCCGCCTTCATCTTCTCGATCGCGCCGTTCACCGCCTTCGTCAGTTCAGGCGTGTCCTTGCGGATCGCCATGCCGTACTCCTCTGTCGTGAGTTGCTCGTCGAGCACCTTCAGGCCCGATCGCATGCGCACGTATTGATAGGCGGCGGGCTTGCCCGTGACGGCAGCGTCGCTGCGGCCGATGTCGACCAGGTTAAACATCTCCTGGTTTTTCTCGACCTCCATCAGCTGCACTTGCGGGTACTTCTCCTTCACGTACGTGACCGATTTGGTACCAACCTGCACGCTGACCTTCTTGCCGTTCAAGTCGGCGGGCGTCTTGATGCTGGTGTTGTCGGCCCTGACCATCGCGACGAGGCCGCCAGCGTAGTAGGGCACGGTGAAGTCGACGACCTTCTTGCGCTCGTCGGTGATGTAGATGGCCGACACCGCCATGTCGAAGCGCTTGGAGATCAAACCGGGGATGAGCCCCTTGAAGTCGATGTCGGTCCACTCGATCTTCTTGCCCAGCGTCTTGCCGATGGCCTCGACCAGTTCGATGTCGAAACCGGTGCGTTTGCCGTTGTCGACGAACTCCATCGGCGGAAAGGTAGCGTCCGTGCCGACGGTGATGGTGTCGCCGGTTTGCGCATGCAGCGCGGAGGCAAAGCCGAGCGTGGCGAGGGCTGTCGTTGCGACAGCGAGAAACTGACGGCGAATGGGCATGGAAGCTTTCAATGGAAGATGACGAAAAGAAAAGGAAACTACTCGATCATCGGCAGCTTCAACGCATGCTTTTTCGCCGTAGCGATCGCGATGTCGTAGCCCGCATCCGCATGACGCATCACGCCGCTGGCCGGGTCGTTCCACAGCACGTTGCCAATGCGTTTTGCGGCTGCGTCGGTGCCGTCGCACACGATGACCATGCCGGCATGCTGCGAGTAGCCCATGCCGACCCCGCCGCCGTGGTGGATGCTGACCCAGGTTGCGCCACCCGCGGTGTTGAGCAGGGCGTTGAGCAGCGGCCAGTCGCTGACTGCATCGGTGCCGTCTTTCATGCTTTCGGTTTCGCGGTTCGGGCTGGCGACCGAGCCGGTGTCCAGATGGTCGCGACCGATCACGATCGGCGCCTTCAGCTCTCCGCTCTTCACCATCTCGTTGAAAGCAAGTCCGGCGATGTGGCGCTCGCCGAGGCCGAGCCAGCAGATGCGCGCCGGCAAGCCCTGGAAGGCGATGCGCTCGCGCGCCATGTCGAGCCAGCGGTGCGTGTGCTTGTTGTCGGGGAACAGTTCCTTGATCTTGGCGTCGGTCTTGTAGATGTCTTCCGGGTCGCCCGACAAGGCGACCCAGCGAAACGGGCCTTTGCCTTCGCAAAACAGCGGCCGGATGTACGCCGGCACGAAGCCCGGAAAGTCGAACGCGTTCTTCAGGCCCTGATCGAAAGCGACCTGGCGGATGTTGTTGCCGTAGTCGACCGTCGGCACGCCCATCGACTGGAAGTCGAGCATGGCCTGCACGTGCACCGTGCACGATGCGGCGGCGGCGGCGGTGAGCGCTGCATGTTGCGCGTCGTCCTTCATGGCGGCCTGCCACTGCGGCACGCTCCAGCCTGCGGGAAGATATCCGTGAATCAGATCGTGCGCCGATGTTTGGTCGGTCACCAGGTCGGGCTTGATGGCGGTGCCGGCCTTCGCGCGCCTGACCAATTCCGGCACGATCTCGGCGGCGTTGCCAAGCAGCGCGATCGAGATCGCTTCCTTCTTCGACGTGTGGTGCGCGATGAGTGCCAGTGCGTCGTCGATGTCCTTGGCCTGCTTGTCGACATAACGCGTGCGCAACCGGAAGTCGATGCTCGACTGCTGGCATTCGATGGCCAGCACGCAGGCACCGGCCAGCACGCCCGCGAGTGTCTGCGCGCCGCCCATGCCACCGAGGCCGGCGGTCAGGATCCACCTGCCGGCGAGGTCGTTGCCATAGTGCTGGCGGCCGGCTTCGACGAAGGTCTCGAAAGTACCTTGCACGATGCCTTGCGCACCGATGTAGATCCAGCTGCCCGCCGTCATCTGGCCGTACATGAAGAGGCCGGCACGGTCGAGCTCGTTGAACTTTTCCCACGTCGCCCACTTGGGCACGAGGTTGGAGTTGGCGATCAACACGCGCGGCGCGTTCTCGTGCGTCTTGAAGACGCCGACCGGCTTGCCCGACTGGATCAACAGCGACTCGTCGTCTTCCAGTACCTTGAGCGACTCGAGGATCTGGTCGTAGCAGGCCCAGTTGCGGGCGGCGCGACCGATGCCGCCGTACACCACGAGGTCTTGCGGTCGCTCGGCGACCTCGGCGTCGAGGTTGTTCTGCAGCATGCGAAACGGCGCTTCGGTCAACCAGCTCTTGCAGGTGAGCGTGCTGCCGCGCGGGGCGCGGATCACGCGGGTCGGGTCGTGACGCGGATCGGCTTTGGCGTCGGGCGAAGCTGATTCAGTGGCGATGAATTTGTCGGGCGCATTCATGGTGTCGGCTCCTTTCGGTGACTGGGGAGGATGTCGGTCAAGGCGGGCGGCAAGTCGGCCGCGAGCGCCCACAGGCGCATGGCTTCGATGTCGGACGCGAGGTAACGATCGCGTTCGAGAAAGGCGACCTGGGTACGAATCTTTGCGAACTCGGCTTCGACCAGCGGCGAACTCTTGAGCCCGCTGTCGGGTCGCTTCAACTCGATGCCCTGCGCAGCACACATCGCCTCGATGCCGACGACGACCGCCGTGTGGGTCACCATGTCGCCCAGCCGGCGCGCCGCGAAGGTCGCCATCGACACATGGTCTTCCTGATTGGCCGAGGTCGGCAAGCTGTCGACGCTGGCTGGATGCGCGAGCGATTTGTTCTCCGACGCGAGCGCCGCGGCCGTGACCTGCGCGATCATGAAGCCGGAGTTGAGCCCGCCAACGCGCACGAGGAACGGCGGCAGGCCCGACAGGCCGGTGTCGAGCAGCAGCGCGATGCGGCGCTCGGCAATGGCGCCGATCTCGGCAATAGCGAGCGCGATGATGTCCGCAGCGAACGCGACGGGTTCTGCGTGAAAGTTGCCGCCCGAGATGACTTCTCCGGTGTCCACGAACACCAGCGGGTTGTCCGATGCCGCGTTGGCTTCGATGACCAGCACGCGCGCCGCATGCGTCAGGTTATCGAGGCAGGCGCCCATCACTTGCGGAATGCAGCGCACCGAGTACGGGTCTTGCACCCGGCCGCAATCGGCATGCGACGGCACGATCTCGCTGCCATCGAGGAGCGTACGCACCGCTGCCGCCACGGCGATTTGTCCCGGTTGTCCGCGCGCTGCATGGATTCGCGCATCGAAGGGTTTGATCGAGCCTTGAATGGCTTCGAGCGACAACGCACCGGACATCAGCGCAGACGCGAAAACGCTCTCGGCGCCGAACAGGCCGGCCAGCGCTAGCGCAGTCGAGACCTGCGTGCCATTCAGCAGCGCCAGCCCTTCTTTCGGGCCGAGCACGAAGGAATCGAGGCCGGTGCGCTTCATCGCTTCGGCGCCGCTGACGATACTGCCGTCAGGCATCGTTGCCTTGCCTTCGCCGATGAGCACGCAAGCCATGTGCGCGAGCGGCGCCAGGTCGCCCGATGCGCCGACGGAACCCTTGGCCGGGATGTGCGGCATGACGTCGGCATTGAAGAGCGCGAGCAGCGCCTCGACCAGCGCCGGCCGCACGCCCGAGTGGCCGCGCGCCAGGCTGACCGCCTTGGTCGCCAGCACCAGCCGCACCACCGCCGGCGCCAGCGGCTCGCCGGTGCCCACGCTGTGCGACAGCACCAGGTTGCGTTGCAACTCGGCCAGATGGTCGTTGCCGATGCGCGTGCTGGCCAGCTTGCCGAAGCCGGTATTGATGCCGTAGACCACTTCGTCGTTATCGACGATGCGCTGCACCGCCGCCTGCGCGGCCGCCATCCCGTGTGCGGTCGATGGGTCGAGCGCCAGCCTAATGTCGCGGCCGGCGTGGATGCGGCGCAGCAGTGCGAGATCGACGTGGCCTGGCAACAGGAGAGTGGGTTCTATTGGCATGGAATTCGGCATGTGATTCATCCGGAACGCGGGTTGCCGTCGGCACTGAAACGACTGCCCAACCGATAGCGCGACGCCGGGTGCAGGCAGCGCACCAGCGTGACCGGCACCGTACGCGTCCAGGTGCGACGCGTGAGCAACAAACAAGGCTCGGCCGCGGGCATCGCGAGCCGCACCGCCTGCTCGGCGGTGGGCAGCACCGCGTCGACCAGATGCTCGATCTGGTCGAACGGCACGTTGCGCACGAGGTACTCGCTGGGCTGCAGGTTGGAAAGGTCCAGGTCGAGGTAGTCGGGCACCACACGCGGGTTGACGTAGCGGTCTTCGAGCTGCACGGGCACGCCGTTTTCGAGGTGCAGGCAGACGCTGTGAAACACCGACTCGCCCAAGCGCAGGTCGAGCCAGGCCGACACATCGGCGGGCGACGCGATGCGCTCTGCGGCAATGAGCTGATAGCCATAGTCGTGGCCGCGCGCGCGGATTTCGCTGGCGATGTTGGCGATCTGCAGCAATGTCGATTGCGGCTTGTTCTCGGCCACGAAACTGCCGACGCCTGCCACGCGCACCACACGTCCCTGTGTCACCAGCTCGCGCAGCGCGCGGTTGGCCGTCATGCGCGAGATGCCGAACTGCACAACCAGCTCGTGCTCCGAAGGCAGCCGGTGCCCCGCGGGCCACGAGCCGTCCTGGATCTTGCGGACGATGTGCTCCTTGACCTGCTCGTAGAGGGCGAGGGACGGCAAGTCGCGCTTCATGGTGTCAGTGCTCGACCGAAGCCATGGACTCGGCGCGGATCTCTTCGGTCAGCCGCGCCTTCAGGGCCATGAACTCGGGCGTGGTCTTGACGGTGTAGTGCCGCGGGTGCGGCAAATCGACGGCCAGCTCGGCCTTGATGCGGCCGGGTCGCGCGCTGAACACGGCCACGCGATTCGCCATGAAGATGGCCTCGTCGATGTCGTGCGTCACGAAGAGCACCGTCTTGCGCTCGGCCTCCCAGATGCCGAGCAACAGCTCCTGCATCAGCACGCGCGTCTGGTTGTCCAGCGCGCCGAAGGGCTCGTCCATGAGCAGGATCTTGGGGTCGTTGGCGAGCGCACGCGCGATGGCTGTGCGTTGCTGCATGCCGCCTGAAAGCTGCTTGGGGAAATGCTTCTCGAAGCTGCGCAGGCCGACCTTGGCAATGAAATAAGCGGCGCGTTCTTTCTGCTGTGCCTCGGGCATGCCGCGCTCGCGCAGGCCGAAGCGGATGTTCTGCTCGACATCGAGCCACGGAAAGAGCGTGTAGCTCTGGAACACCATGCCGCGATCGGCGCCGGGGCCGATGACTTTCTGACCGTTGAGCAGCACCTGGCCACTGCTCGGACGACCGAGTCCCGCGACGATGCGCAACAGTGTCGACTTGCCGCAGCCCGAGGGGCCGAGGATGGTCACGAAGTCGTTCTCCTTGACCTCAAAATCGATCGGTTGCAGCGCCTGCGTGCGCTGGCCTTTGGTGCCTTCGAAAACGCGAGTGACCGCCTGGATGGAAAGCTGGCTCATCAGATGGCACTCCACGCGAAGAGGCGGCGATTGAGGGCCTTGAACGCGAAGTCCGACACCAGCCCGATGATTCCGATGACGATGATCCCAAAGATGATTTGCCCGGTGTTGAGCAGCGCCTGGCTGTCGGTGATCATGTGGCCGATGCCCGACGACGAGCCGATGAGTTCGGCCACGATCACGTAGGTCCAGGCCCAGCCCAGCACCAGCCGCAGCGTCTCCGCGATGCCCGGCGCCGCGCCCGGAATGAGCACCCGCTTGACGATGCCGTTGCTGTCGGCGCCGAGCGTGTAGGCCGCCTCGACCAGGTCGCGCCGCGCACCGCCGACGATGACCGCGACCATGAGGATGATCTGGAACACCGAGCCGATGAAGATGACCAGCAGCTTCTGCGCTTCGCCGATGCCGGCCCAAAGAATCAGCAACGGAATGAAAGCGGAGGCCGGCAGGTAGCGGCAGAACGATACGAAGGGCTCAAGGAGAGCTTCGACCGGCTTGTACGCACCCATCGCGATGCCGAGCGGCACCGCGACGATCGCGGCCAGCAGGAAGCCGCCGAACACGCGCCACACCGTCATGCCGATGTCGCGGATGAAGCCGTACTCCACGAAGAGCAGGTACGCCTCCTTGACCATCGTCGGCGGGCTCGCCAGAAAAGTCGGCGAGACGAAGCCGCCCAGCGTGAAAAAGCTCCACGCGCAAACGAAGAGCACGAAGAAGCCGACGCCGAGCACCCATCGCGCACGCGCGCCCACCGGCTCCAGCGGCGCCATGCGCATCACTTGATGTAGCTTGCGTCGAAGGTCACGGCCAAGTCGTCCGGCGCTTTGCGAATCACGCCGGCTTCGAGCAGGATCGGCACCGACTCTTTCATGAACTGCGTGAGCTCACCCGCAAAGAACTTCTGGTTGGCGGCCTTGTCTTGCCAGCGCAGGTAGGCGGACGACTTGGCGAAGGCTGCGCCGTCTTGCTTGACCGCCGAGCCCATGATCTCGTTGGCCTTGGTCGGGTCCGCCTTGATCATTTCGAGCGCTTCGAAGTACGAGTCGGTCAGCGCCTGCGCCGCCTTGGCGTTGGTTTTGAGCCAGGTCGGCGCGCAGCCGACCGTGTCCATCACCATCGGGTAGTCGAGCGTGGTCGCCAGGATCTTGCCGGCGGCGGGGTTGGCACGCACGGTCGACAGGTACGGCTCGTACGTCATCGCGGCATCGTTCTGGCCGGCGACGAAAGCCTGCGCCGAAGCCTGCGGAGCCAGCGTCACGACCTTGACGTCTTTCAGGGTCATGCCGTTCTTGTTGAGCATCCAGGCCAGGCCGAAGTAAGGCGCGGTGCCCGGCGCATCGACGCCGATGGCCTTGCCCTTGAGATCGGCGAAGGTCTTGACGTCGTTGCGCACGGCCAGGCCGTCGGCGCCATAGGACTTGTCCATCTGGAAGATCTGGGTGATCGGCACGCCGTTCGCGTTCCACGACACGTGTGTTTCGACCGTCGTGGCCGCGCACTGGATCGCACCGGACGCCAGCGCCAGGTGGCGATCTTTTTGCGGAATCATCTTCAGTTCGACGTCCAGACCGTTCTTCTTGAAGATGCCGGCCTTGTCGGCCAGCGACAGTGGCGCGAAGCCGGTCCAGCCCGACATGCCGAGCGCGATAGTGGTCTGCGCACTGGCGCCGATCGACGCAGTTCCGGCTGCGACGCAAACACCGGCCGCCATCAGCGAGCGGGCGAATTTTTTGAGGCTAGGAAGGGTAGCAACTGTGATGGCCATGCGGCTCTCCTGTGGATGGGTGAAGCGTCGAACAAGTTGGGAACAGTGTCATCCGCCTGCGTCCAGCCTGTATATACAAGGTAACCCCGAGACAACGTGCACGGAAAGTGCCAGCGCCTTTGCGCTATTGGTGCAGTAGACGTGACCGATGCACCAGATTGCTGTCTATACAGGTCGTTTTGAGGCGAATGCCGGACCCCGTTTGCAAGGCGTATGCCAACGCGACGATCCACCCGCTGCTCAAGTTCGCCATCGGCACGCCGATAACAAATACGAACCTCCGGATGAGCCTCCGGACCTGAGAAAGAGGAGATTGCGATGTTCACCACCACTGCCAGCGCGCCTCGCGCCGCTGCAAACAGCCAGCCGATGCCGCTGATGCAGCAAGACGACTTCGTCCCTGTGCCCGCACCGCCCCGGGCGCGGCGCATGCTCGTGGACGAGAAGCGCGTGGTCAGTGGCTATCAACTCGTCCCCTCCGTGGCAGCGCCCAAAACGGCCGGCGCGTGTTTCGACGATGCGGGCACCGCCAGATCGGCCGAGAGTGCGACGCGCCTCGCCAAGCCGACCTTCATCCGTTGCACCTGCCGCGACCTCATGAATGGCCAGCTCGACAAGCTCGACCCGAAAACCGTGGTGCTCGAAATACGCGACGGTGCCGACAGCGACCCCGGCGGCCCTGAAGGCGGCGGCGGGCTCGACGAAGCCGTGCTCAAGGAGGCCCGGGCCAAGGGCTTCAAGCTGGCGTTCGATGCGCGCCTGTTGAAGAAGGAGTACGCGGGATTCGTCTCCCTGGCCTCCTACATCATTCTCGAAATGGGTGTCATGGAGCTAGACCGTGCCGCGGCGCTGGCACGCGGCATCCGCTCCAGCACCAGGGCGGTGCCGATGGCCGCCCAGGTACGCACTTCGGCTGAATACGAAACGCTGGCCGACGCCGGCGTGCAGATGTTCGAAGGCCATTGGTACGCGCAGCCGCCCGTCAGAACCGACAAGTCGATCCAGCTGTCGTACGCCGGCCTGATCAAGCTGTTGAACATGGTGATGCGCGAAGCCGACTCCACGGAAATCGAAGAGCTGCTCAAACACGAGCCGACGCTGGCGTACAAGCTCTTGCGGCACATCAACTCGGTCGGCTTCGGCTCCAACATCGAGATCACCTCGTTCCGGCACGCGGTGCTGACGGTCGGCCTGAAGAAACTGTTTCGCTGGACGGCGCTGCTCATCACCAACACGCCGCCGGGCAGCGTGGCGCCGGCTGCGGGCACGCGGGCCATCGTTCGCGGAAGGCTGATGGAGCTGCTGGCGCTCGAAACGATGCCCACGGCCGACGCCGACCTGGCCTTCGTCACCGGCATGTTCTCGATGCTCGATGTGTTGCTCGGTATGCCGCTCGAGGACGCGCTAGCGCTGGTGAATCTGCCGAAGGCCATCACCGATGCGATCCTGTCGGGCGACGGACCGTTCGCGCAATACCTCGCCATCGCCAAGGCCTGCGAGCACACCGACGAAGCGCTTCTGGAAATTCTTTCTGTGCGCAACCGCATCGCGTCGAGCCACATGATCGACACGCATCTGCAGGCGCTTGCCTGGGCGGAACAGTTCGGGCACTGAGGCGCCGAGCCGCGACCGAACGGCGACAATGGTGGCTTGCGCGCCGCAGGGTGCGCGTCACTTCAGCTTGCCCGTTTTGTCCGCACTGCCCTCCGACATTCTTTCCGCCGACCCAGCGCAGATCCTCCACGAAATCTTTGGCTACGAGCACTTTCGAGGGGCGCAGGCCGAGATCGTCGACCACGTCGTGCATGGCGGCGACGCGCTGGTGCTGATGCCCACTGGCGGCGGCAAGTCGCTCTGCTACCAGATCCCGGCGATCGCACGGCAGCGCGCGGGCCACGGCGTGTCGATCGTGGTGTCGCCACTCATCGCGCTGATGCACGACCAGGTCGGAGCGTTGCACGAGGCCGGCGTCAACGCGGCCTTTCTGAATTCGACGCTCGACTGGGAGCAGACGCAAGACGTCGAGCGTCGCATGCTGAGCGGCGAGATCACGTTGCTCTACGCCGCACCCGAGCGCGTCAACACGCCGCGCTTTTTGCAGCAGCTCGACTCGTTGCATCAGCGCGGCAAGCTGTCGCTCTTCGCCATCGACGAGGCGCATTGCGTGAGCCAGTGGGGTCACGATTTCCGGCCCGAGTACCGCTCACTCACCGTGTTGCACGAGCGCTATGCCGGCGTGCCGCGCATTGCCCTCACCGCCACGGCCGACGACCTGACCCGGGCCGACATCGTCGAGCGGCTGCAACTCGAAGAAGCGCGCCAGTTCGTCTCCAGCTTCGACCGGCCAAACATCCGCTACACCATCGTCGAGAAGAAAGAAGCGACCACGCAGTTGCTGCGCTTTATCGAGCGCGAACACGAAGGCGATGCCGGCGTGGTGTATTGCCAGTCACGCAAGCGCGTCGAAGACGTGGCGGTCGCGCTGCAGGCGGCGGGCATCAACGCGCTGCCGTACCACGCAGGCCTCGACGCTTCGATCAGGCAAAAACATCAGGACCGATTTCTGCGCGAAGAAGGCGTCGTCATGACTGCGACCATCGCCTTCGGCATGGGCATCGACAAGCCCGACGTGCGCTTCGTCGCGCACCTCGACATGCCCAAGAACATCGAGGGCTACTACCAGGAAACCGGACGCGCCGGTCGCGACGGTGCGGCCGCCGATGCCTGGATGACCTACGGCCTGCAAGACGTGGTGAACCAGCGCCGCATGATCGACGAGAGCCCGGCCGGCGAAGAGTTCAAGCAGGTGATGCGCGGCAAGCTGGATGCGCTGCTGTCGCTGGCCGAAGCCAGCGACTGCCGCCGTGTGCGCCTGCTCGGCTACTTCGGCGAGCAGAGCACGCCCTGCGGCAACTGCGACAACTGCCTGACGCCGCCGCAGGTGTGGGACGGCACGGACGCCGCGCGCAAGCTGCTCAGCACCATCTACCGCGTACAGCAGATGAGCGGCATCAGTTTCGGTGCCGGCCACATCATGGACATCCTGCGCGGCAAGGCCACCGACAAGGTGACGCAGTTCGGCCACGCGTCGGTCAGCACCTTTGGCATCGGCAGTGATTTCAGTGAAGTGCAGTTGCGCGGCGTGCTGCGGCAACTGATCGCAACCGGCGCACTGGCGGTCGACTCGCAGGCTTTCAACACCCTGCAGCTGACCGATGGATCGCGTGCTGTGTTGAAGGGCGAGGCGACGGTGATGTTGCGGGAGTCGGTGTCGTCACCGGTAGCGCGAAGCAGCGCCGGAGGTTCCGGCAAATCACGTCGCGAGAAGACACCGCGCGGCGCGCCCTCGCCGGCCGCAGCCAAGCTCGACGAAGCGGGGCAATCGCGTTTCACCGCGTTGAAGGCCTGGCGCGCCGAAGTGGCGCGCGAACACAACCTGCCAGCCTACGTGATCTTTCACGACGCCACGCTCGCCGCCATCGCGGAGTGCGCGCCTGCGACCCTGGAAGACCTGCAGGGGCTCAGCGGCATCGGGGCGAAGAAGCTGGAAGCGTATGGGGCGGATGTGCTGCGGGTCGTGGCCGACCACTGAGCGGCGCGGCGAACGCAAAAAAGCCCGGCAAGGCAATTGCCTTCCGGGCTTGAAACGACTGCACGCCGCTTCGGATTCTCACCAGGAAAACATGCCGCCCGCGCCGGCCGACACACGGCCGCCATTGCCGCTACCGACCGTGAACTTCAGTTGCAAAGATTCGGAGACACGCGCCGCGACGCCGAGCGCAAATGCAGAGCTGCCGTCGTAGTTGCCGACACCCAGGCCGACGCCCACCTTCTTGTCACGCTCGAGTGCTGGAATCGAAGCTGCAGCCACTGCAGATGCCACCCCTGAACTCGCGACCTTTCGGTTGTCGACGAGTTGCTGCTGCACCCTTGCATTGGTGCCGGACTGCAACGCATTTGTCTGCGCCTGGACCGCATTGATGTTGGCCTGATTCGTATTGAACGTCGACTGGCTGGCATTCGTCGTGGCCTGGTTGACGTTGACCGTCGCCTGCGCATCGGAGATTTGCTTGAGCTGACTTACGTTGGCTGCATCGGTACTCGCCACACCCGCTGCAACGCCACTGATGACGTTGTTGTTGTTGTTGATGCCGCTGGTCGACGTGACGCCCGCCACGCTCAAATTTCCGCCGATGGTGGCGTTCCCCGTGGTGCCGAGCGTGGTCGTCGAGAGATTGCCGTTGTTGGTGATGCCGTTGGTCGCTGTCGCGCCGCTCACGCTCAGGCTGCCAGCAGACACCAGCCCGCTTGCGATGAGCGAAGTGACGCCCGAGATGGCACCGGCGTTGGTGATGCCGCTGCCACCATTGTTGAAGCCACCGGCGTTCGTCATGCCACCGACGTTCGCGATTCCTGCCGCATTGGTCAGACCGAGGAACGTGTTTTGTCCTGTCGTGCCATCAGAAAACAGCCCGGTCGTCGCCATGAACGTCGTGCCATCGGACACGCCGACAAAGGTGCCTGAAGGCAGAGCCTGAAAGTGCGAGATCGTGTTGGTCGCGTTGTTCGTATAAGAGACGCTGCCCCCAGAAGCGCCCAACGACATGGACGTCACGTCGCCATTGATCTGCAGATGATCTGCTCGCGTAAACGCAGCTGTCGTCGTGACGACGCTGAGCCCGCCCGCCCCCAACACCGCGGTTTGCACTTGTGGCGTGCCCGAAGTAACGCCAGGCGTCGCGTTGGTGGACCCATAGGTCGTTGCTGCGGCGCCATCGTCGACGACGACATTGCTGAATTGGGCCGAAGCGCTTAGAGAGACGAATGCAGCGGCCAGCGCCGCGAGGCGAAACGAATGTTTCATTGTGATTTCCCTGAATATTTTTCTTGAGAGCCGGCCACGCAGACTGCGTTGCCGTGCTGCGCCGATGCTCGGGCTTGCACCCATTGGCCGGGGCGTCAGCGCGTTGATTGGCTCGGCATGCTCGTGCAAAAGAACACGAACTCCCGTGCAAACACGATTTCAAGTAGGGCGGCTACAACGGTTGGTTGTGACCCTGTCCGCGCGCCTAAACGGCGGTCGCAGATTTTCAGAAAACTTTTGCCTTACTGCACAAATCCGATACCCCGAGATTCACGCACTTCAGGCTTGATGCGGTGCTCCGCTTCGAGCTGATCCAGAAACTCAGCGGCTGAAAACTCAGCCGCCAAGATCTCGGTCTGCCGCTTGATCGCCGCGAAGTCACCCGGACACAACTGCGTGAGGTGCGCAAGGCGCTTGTGGATCTCCGGCGTCATCAGCGACGCATCGCCGGCGAGCGCCTCGGTCACGAACATGCGCTCCCGCTGCGTTGCCGTCAGCGGCATGAACTTGATCTTGAAGGTGAAGCGCCGCAACGCCGCCTGGTCGAGCCTTTCGAGCAGGTTGGTCGTGCACACGAAGATGCCATCGAAGCGCTCCATGCCCTGCAGCATTTCGTTGACTTCCGTCACTTCATAAGTCCGTTGCGCGCCGCGCCGATCTTGCAAAAAGCTGTCGGCCTCGTCTAGCAGCAGTACGGCCTTTTCAGCCTCGGCCTCTTTGAACATGGCCGCCATGTTCTGCTCGGTTTCACCGACGTACTTGCTCATCAGGTCACTGGCCTGCTTGATGATGAGCGGCCGGCCGATCGTCTTGGCGAGGTGCTCGGCCAGCGCCGTCTTGCCGGTGCCCGGCGCGCCGTAGAAGCACATCGTGCCGTGGCCCCGCGCCTTCAATGCCTCGACGATGCGCGGGATCTCGAACCGGGTTTCGACATTCAGCATGTCGAGGTCGTACGTGGTCACGCTGCGCCGGTTGCCAAGTGATTTGTCGAGCGTGCCCAATGCGAGGTCTGCATTTTTCAGCTGGCGTTCGATCAACGATTCGACCGAGGCATCGCCGGTTTTGGCGAGGCCTGCAAAGCGCACTGCGGTGCGAATCTGCGCTGGCGTGAGACCCTTGCGCTCGGCCAGTTTGGCGGTGAAGGCTTCAGAGACGATCACGCCTTCCAGCGTCTTTTTGATGAGTTGCTCACGCGCGCCGGGCGGTGGCGACTTGAGCTCGAGGTGGTACGCAAAGCGGCGCCGAAAGGCCGGGTCGATCTGCTCGATGCGGTTGGTGACCCACAGCGTCGGCACCGGGTTCGACTCGAGGATCTGGTTGACCCAGGCTTTGCCGCTGACGCTGCCGCTGGTGGACGACGACACTTGCTCGGCGCGCGCCATGAACTGCGCGGCCTCGGTGCTGATGGGCGGGAATACGTCTTCGACTTCGTCGAACAGCAAGGCGGCCTGCGCGCTGCCCTTGAGAAAGACCTGCGCAATCTGCAGCGACCGATAGCGGTCGCGGCCGCTCAACGAATTGCCGTCGCGGTCGGCGTACTCGACTTCGAAGAGTTCGAGCCCCGCAGCCTGCGCCACGACCTTGGCCAGCTCGGTCTTGCCGGTGCCGGGCGGCCCGTAGAGCAGCACGTTCACGCCGGGCTCCTTGCGCGCAACGGCAGCCTGCAGCAGCGTAACGAGCATCTGCGCGTCTTCCTGCACGAAAGAAAAGTCGTGCGGCGTGAGAGTGCTTTTGGACGATGGCCGGGTGAACACCGCCATCAGTTCGTTGTGGTCGCGGTACTCGCGCATCAATACCGGCGGCAGCTTTTCGCTGACCTTCATCAGGTCGGCCAGGTCGGTGATGTTGTGTTCGGAGATCAGGTTTTCGACCAGCCCGATGCGCTCCAGCCGTGAGCCCGCGCGCAACGCCTCGCCCACGTCGCTGGCGCTCACGCCCGCGATGTCGGCGATGGCGGCATAGGCCTCGGGCGCATTGTTGACCTTGAACTCGACGAGCAGCGAGCGCAGGTCGCGCTGATAACGTGCCAAGGTGCCGTAGAGCAGCAGGGCGCGCTCGGCCTTGTTCAGTTGCAGCAGGCCGGCCAGCGCCTCGATGTTTTTCTCGACCAGCGTCGATTGCTTGCGCAACGCATGCGTCAGCCAGTCGCGCGTGACCGACAGCACCGACAGCAGATCCTTCGGCTGGTCCTTTGCGTATTCGTCGAGATAGAAGAAGAGCGTGCCTTCTTCGTAGGGGCCGCGCCACATGCCGTGGCGTTCGAGCAGCGTTCGCCCATCGAGCGTTTCGACGCCCTTCCAGGCTTCGTTGCCGGCGCAGCGTCGGCCCAGAAATTCGCCCAGGCGCTTGAGCACCGTTTCGGGCCAGACCAAGTGGCGACCGGTCAGCGAAAGCAGTCCATTGAGGTCGCGCCGCACGTTGAAACGCGGTCCCTGCTTGGCCGCGAGCGTGAGCACGAAATGCGAGCACATCAGCTCCAGCACCGGCGCTTCCTTTAGCCCGGGGGACGGCAATGCCTGCCCGCGCACGGCAGCAGCCACCACATCGACCCCGGAACGCTTGACCATCGGACAATCTCCAGCTAGCAAAAGGAAACCCACGCAAACCATAACGCAGACCTCCGGATTGGGGAAGACTTGGGAAGAGTAAAAACCCTAGCGTTTGCGATCCCGTCCACAATCTCTCACATGGTTGGCATCGAAGACATCCGGCGAGCTGCGGCGCGCCTGCAAGGACAATTGCTCGACACCCCGTGCGTCGAGTCACGCACGTTGTCGGAGATCGTCGGCGCGCAGGTGTTTCTCAAGTTCGAGAATCTGCAGTTCACTTCATCGTTCAAGGAGCGGGGCGCCTGCAACAAGCTGGTCGACCTGTCCGACAGCGGCGTAAGGGGCGTGGTGGCGATGTCGGCCGGCAATCATGCGCAGGGCGTGGCGTACCACGCGCAGCGGCTCGGGATGCGCGCATTGATCGTCATGCCGCGCTTTACGCCGGGCGTGAAAATCGAGCGCACGCGGGGTTTCGGCGCTGAAGTCGTGCTGCACGGCGACACGCTCGAGGCAGCTCGGGCCCATGCTTACGAGTTGGCGGAAAGCGAAGGCCTGTCGTTCGTGCATCCGTACGACGACGAAGCCATCATCGCGGGCCAGGGCACGGTGGCACTCGAAATGCTGGCATCCGTGCCAGACCTCGACATGCTGGTCATCTCGGTCGGCGGCGGCGGGCTCATTGCCGGCATGGCGGTGGCGGCCAAGGCGATCCAGCCCGGGATCGAGATCGTCGGCGTGCAGACGACACGCTTCCCGGCCATGGTCAACGCGATCCAGGGCACGCACTACGCGCAGGGCAGGAGCACGATCGCCGAGGGCATCGCGGTGGGTACGCCCGGCGTGCTGACGCAAGCGATTGTCGCAACGCATGTCGACGACTTGCTGCTGGTCGACGAAGGCGACATCGAGCAAGCCGTGCTGATGCTGCTCGAAATCGAAAAGACACTGGTCGAAGGCGCGGGCGCTGCAGGGTTGGCCGCGATGATCCGGCATCCGGAGCGCTTCAAGGGCAAGCGCGTCGGGCTGGTGCTGTCGGGCGGCAATATCGATCCGCTGCTGCTGGCGGCCATCATCGAACGCGGCATGGTGCGCGCCGGTCGACTCGCTCGTGTGCGGGTGAGCGCACGCGATGTGCCGGGATCGCTTGCCGAGATCACGGCCACTGTCGCGGAAGCGGGTGCTAACGTCGACGAAGTGCATCACCAACGCGCCTTCACCATGCAGGCGGCGCAGAACGTCGATGTCGAACTGGTGTTGCAGACCCGCGGTCGGCCTCACCTGGCCAGCGTGCTCGATGCACTCCATGCGGCCGGTTTCGAGGCCGAAGAGCAGCACTGAGCGTCTTCGCTATGCGCGACAAGCAGGTGTCGCGAAGGTGCAGGCGCTGGCAAGCACCTACACCGCATAAAGGCCCGTCGCCGGTAAAATGGGACCAGTTTTTAGGTCCTCCGAGGTAATTCAATGTCCACCCCCACCCCTGTCGATCCAGGCCACGCGGCCGCCGTCGAACACGACGCTGTCGAGTCGATCGTGCCGATGATGCCCATCGTGCTGCCGCTTGCCGGCGCCGTGCTGATGCTGCTGCTGGCGTCCATCGCCGTCTTCCTGGCCTGACAGCGCTTCGCGCTGTTGTCTGCGGGCGGTGCGGCCCGCGTCGATGCACTCTTAAAAAAAGAAACGTTTTCTCAGACGGTTTTTGCGCCGGTGCCTTCTGTTGATGCGCCTCGCCAAGTCCCGTTCGAAAAGACGATTTTCAACTTAGGAGACTTCCGATGAACGCACCCGTGATGCAGGGCCTGAATACTCAGGCACCCTCGTACGTAAAAAACGCCAAGCTAATCGCCTGGGTCGCCGACATGGCCACCTTGTGCAAGCCAGACGCCATTCACTGGTGCGACGGCAGCAAAGAAGAATACGACCGCCTCTGCCAGCAACTGGTCGACGCCGGCACCTTCAAGAAACTCAACCCCGCCAAACGGCCCAACTCTTTCCTCGCCAACTCCGACCCGGTCGATGTGGCCCGTGTCGAAGACCGCACCTACATCTGCTCGGCCAAAAAGGAAGAAGCCGGCCCGACCAATAACTGGATGGCACCGGCTGAAATGCGCACGACGCTGCAACCGCTATTCGACGGCTGCATGAAGGGCCGCACGATGTACGTCGTGCCGTTCTCGATGGGCCCTTTGGGTTCGCCGATTGCGCATATCGGCATCGAGCTGTCCGACTCGCCCTATGTCGCGGTCAACATGAAGATCATGACGCGCATGGGCAAGGCCGTGTACGACGTGCTGGGTGCCGATGGCGAGTTCGTTCCCTGCGTGCACACGGTAGGCGCGCCGCTCCAAGCCGGGCAGAAGGACGTGGCCTGGCCCTGCAACACGACCAAGTACATCGTTCATTACCCCGAGACACGCGAGATCTGGAGCTACGGCTCGGGCTACGGCGGCAATGCGTTGCTCGGCAAGAAATGCTTCGCGCTGCGCATCGCTTCGACCATGGGCCGCGAGGAAGGATGGTTGGCTGAACACATGCTCATTCTTGGCGTGACGAATCCCGAGGGCAAGAAGTACCACGTGGCCGCGGCCTTCCCCAGTGCGTGCGGCAAGACCAACTTTTCGATGCTGGTGCCGCCCGCCGGCTTCGAAGGCTGGAAGGTCACGACCATCGGCGACGACATCGCCTGGATCAAGCCCCAGGCAGACGGCTCACTGCGCGCCATCAACCCTGAAGCCGGCTATTTCGGCGTGGCCCCGGGCACCAACATGCTGACCAATCCCAACTGCATGCGCAGCCTGAACGACGGCGTGATCTTCACGAACGTCGCGCTGACCGACGATGGCGACGTGTGGTGGGAAGGCCTGGAGCAGGACGCGCCCGGCAAGGCGTTGCCGGCGCACCTGATCGACTGGCAGGGCAAGGACTGGACGCCCGCCATCGCAACGGAAACCGGTGTCGGTGGCAAGCTCAAGCCCGCTGCGCATCCGAATGCGCGCTTCACTGTCGCCGCGACCAACAACCCTGCGCTCGACGAAGCTTGGGACGACCCGAAGGGCGTGCCGATCGACGCCTTCATCTTCGGCGGCCGTCGCTCGACGACGGTGCCGCTGGTGACCGAAGCGCGCAACTGGGTGGAAGGCGTGTACATGGCTGCCACGATGGGTTCGGAAACCACGGCCGCAGCGACCGGCCAGGCCGGCGTGGTGCGCCGCGACCCATTCGCGATGCTGCCGTTCATGGGCTACAACATGAGCGACTACTTCCAGCATTGGCTCGATCTGGGCAAAAAGCTCAAAGCATCGGGGGCATCGTTGCCGAAAATCTACACGACCAATTGGTTCCGCAAAGGCGCAGACGGCAAGTTCGTCTGGCCCGGCTACGGCGAGAACATGCGCGTGCTTAAGTGGATGATCGACCGCATCGAAGGCAAGGCAGGGGAAGGCGTGGCGCACATCACAGGGGTGAGCCCGCGCTACGAAGACCTGAACTGGACTGGGCTCGATTTCAGCGCCGCGCAGTTCGACACCGTGACCAGCATCGACAAGGCCGCCTGGCTTGCGGAGCTGAAGCTGCACGATGAGCTGTTCACCCAGCTGGCGCACCATCTGCCTGCGGAATTGCCGGCGACCAAGGCAGCGATCGAAAAGCGGCTGGCGGCGTGATCACTCGTTAGCCCATAGAAAAAGCCGCCCTCGGGCGGCTTTTTCTTCGTTGGCACAGGAAGCGAAACGCCGAAGTGCCCGGCGTATGCCTGTCTCAGTAGTAGCGCGACAGGTTATGGCTGACCAGAACCTGGTGCAGCGACGGCGTGCGGCGGGTTTGCTGGGCGCGAACCACGGCGTCGACCTTTGCGGATGCTACCAATGGCAGCTCTCCGTCGGCCTGCTGGCGCGTGATGGCAGCTTGCAGTTCCTTCAGTACGCGGGGGTCGTACGAGGCATGCGCCAGAAAGCGCTCATCGGCCAGAGCGCTGGCGCGGCGCTGAGCCATACCGCGCCAGGCGGTGGCGATGCGGCTCGTCGTCGGGCCGATCTTGTTGGCGCTCAACGCGATCACGCCAAAAGCGATGGCGCACAGCGAGATCCAGGCGGCCATCCAGCCGGCATCGAATTCGTGCGTGGTGAGTTGGGTAGACACAGCGAGCAGCACGACGCCGGCAGCGATCAACAAGCGAAAGGCAAGGCCGAAGCGCGTCACGCCTTGGCCGGCATTGCGGATGTTATCGAAGGCGGCGGTAGCGCGGTTCAGGCCGGCGTGCTGCGAGGGTTGGTCGACATGGACGAAAGAAGTCATGGTGCTCCTCCTAAGGAACGGGTGTGGCGTGAGCCGATGCATTGATATTAGGGTTTGCCCTACTGCTTCGCCACTTTATCTTCTTGATGTTTATCATTCACGCCACTGATGGACGTTAACTTCCGCACACTCGATCTGAACTTGCTTCGCGTTTTCGACGAAGTGATGGCGGAGCGCAACCTCACGCGAGCGGCCCGCAACCTCGCCATCACCCAGCCGGCCGTCAGCAACTCGCTCCGGCGCCTGCGCGACGTGCTCGGCGACGAGCTGGTGCGTCGCTCCGGTGCCGGAGTGGAACCAACGGCTCGCGCCCTGGCGCTGTGGCCCACCGTGCGCGATGCATTGCGTCAGCTGCAACACACACTCGCACCGGGCGAATTCGACAGCAGCACATCCGACACCACATTTCTGCTGGCCATGGCCGACGCCACCGCCGCCGAGCTCATGCCGGGCCTGGTGCGGATCGCGGAACTGGAAGCGCCCGGCATCTCATTGCGGGTGTTGCCGCTCACGACGCGCGACCCGCGGGGCTTGCTTGAGCACGAGGAGGCCGACATGGCGATCGGCTATTTTCCGGCGGTCACCGCCAGCCTGGCGGCGCGCAGCCAGTCGGGCGTCGGCGTGCCGTTCGAAACGCAACGGCTCTATGTGGGTCAATACGTGTGCGTGATGCGGCGCGACCATCCGCTGGCCGCCAGCCCGCTCACGCTGGACGCCTACTGTGCCGCACGGCATCTGCTGGTGAGTTTCTCGGGCCGGCCGTACGGATTCGTCGACCAGACGTTGGGCGCCCTGGGCCGCGAACGACGCATCGCCGTCACGGTGAACCAGTTCTTTACCGCGGGTCGTGTCGTCGCAGGCTCCGATTTGCTGACGGTGCTACCGCGCCACTTCGTCAACGTCACCGGGGTGGACGAGCGATTGGTGATGCGCGACCTGCCGTTCGACCAGCCGCTGGTGCATGTCGATGCGGTGTGGCATCGGCGCGCGCAGCACATCCATGCGCACGAGTGGCTGCGGGATGCTTTGTTGCGGTCGGCCGCAGCGGCGTTCGCAACATCGGTACTCAGCGGACGACGCTGAGCCAGGCGCTAGCTGCGACGCGCAGCTCTTGTGCCTGGCGGGCGTCGCTACCGGCACGGCTGCCAGCGCTTTCCATCAACACGGCAGCCAGGCTTTCGGGCGCAGCGCTGGCGCTGGTTTGGAGGAGCGAACGAACGAACGTGGCTGAAAAGGCAAATAGACTAAACATGACATTGCGCGGCCTGGGGCGGCGCTTGAGTAGATAGAGAAGAATGATAAGGGTTATCCCTTAGATATCCAGAGCGACCTTATGCGCGCTCTGCATAGCATCATGGAAACCGATCGACGATGAAACTGCAGTTGCTCTCAGATTTGCACATCGAGTCCCACCCCCGCCTCCAGATTGCACCGGCGCCGGGCGCCGACCTGCTCGTGTTGGCCGGCGATGTCGGCTCGTACCAGGAAGGCTCGCGGCTGACCGCGCCGGACTTCGGGCTCACACGCTTTTCTCCGCTGCATGGCTGGCCGGTGCCTGTCTTGTATGTGCCTGGCAACCACGAATACGACAACGCCGATTTCGACGCCACGCATGCGCGGCTGCGCGAACTTTGCGGGGTACTCGGCATCCAGTGGCTCGAGCGCGAAACTTTGGTGATCGATGGCGTTCGTTTTGTCGGCACCACCCTCTGGGCTGATTTCGATGCCTTGGTCGAACCGTCGGACGGCCTGGCTCAGGCGCTCAAGAAGCGAGGCAAAGCGATGCGCGCTGCCGACTTCTACTTGAGAAAGGCCGCCACTACGCGCGGCGGTCAGCCCTTCATGTCCGGCCTGTTGAGAGAGCACTCACTTACGTGTCAAGCTTGGCTGCGCAAAGCCTTGTCTGGACCGTTTGACGGCCCCACGGTCGCTGTCACCCACTTCGCGCCGACGCTCGCCAGCGCCGACCCGCGTTATGGCCTCGCACCCGGCACCGCTGGCTTCTGCAATTCCCTGGATGGACTGTTGCCGCTCACCGACCTCTGGCTGCACGGGCATCTGCACTGCGCTTTCGACTACGTCGAGGACGGCTGCCGGGTGGTCGCCAATCCCCTGGGTTACCGAAGCAAGGGGGAGCAGGATGCGTTTCGACCGGACATGCTGATCACCGTGCCCAAGCAGCCTCGTTAAGCCGCTTCGATCCCGGCACGGTCTGCCAGCACAGTGAACGCCGCCTGCCGGCTGAACACCGCATCGGCCGCCACCGGATGTGCGGTCGCCCTGAACTCGCATTGCAACGCATCGGGACGCAAATCGAGCAATGCCCAGCCACGCTCGTCGCCGCGGGCATGCAGCACGTCCGGGTTGTCGCGGCGCATGCGCGCCATGGCGGCCTGGCTGGCTCCGCGTGAGGTCAACGAGCCGCCGACGAACTCGGTCGCGACGATCGGCGAGGCTGAATCGTTAGGCACCACGCGCAGGTTGGCGGCAGCATGGCGATGCACGTCGCCGCCGAGCGCGACGACATTGCGCACGCCGGCCTCCGCGATGCCCTGCAGCAAGCGGCGGCGCGCCGCCGGATATCCATCCCAGCCGTCGGTCCAGACGCTGCGGCCTTGCGGCGTGTCGGCGCTCGTGGCGCTGATCTGCGTCTGCTGTCCGATCAGCTTCCAGCGACGCGCCGCCCCCGCGAGGCCAGCCGCCAGCCATTGCTCCTGCTCAGCGCCGAGCATGGTGCGTGACGCGTCTTCGAGCTCGGCGCAGCCGGTCACGCTGCGGCCGTTGTCGCGATGCGAATCGGGGCAAGCGTGGTGGCTGCGGTGCTGGCGGGAATCGAGCGTCCAGATGTCGGCCAGCCGGCCCCATGTAAACCGGTCGTGGATCTGCATGGCCGCGCCCTGCGGCGGAACCGACAGCGGCATGTGTTCGAAGTAAGCGCGATAGGCCGCAGCCCGACGCTGCAAAAACTGCGCGGGATCGGTGTACGCCGGATCGCGATCGTCGGCGTAGTCGTTGACCACCTCGTGATCGTCCAGCGTCACGATCCACGGATGCGCGGCGTGCGACGCCTGCAGGTCGGCGTCGCTTTTGTAGAGCGCATGCCGCGCCCGGTATTGGGGCAGCGTGTGCGGCGTCCAGCTGCCGTGCTGCCGCACGGTGTAGGCCGGGCTGCTGCCCTCGTAGATGTAGTCGCCGACGAACATCACGAAGTCGAGATCGCGCTGCGCGATCTCGCGGTGCGCCGCGAAGAAACCTTGCTCCCAATGCTGGCACGAGGCCAGGGCGAAACGGAGGCGTTGCACCTCGGCATCGGCTGCCGGCGCAGTGCAGGTACGCCCGACCGTGCTCACCGCATTGCCGCATGTGAAGCGGTACCAGTAACTGCGCCCCGGCGCGAGCCCGTCGGCGCGCACATGCACGCTGTGCGCTCGTGACGGCCAGGCCATGACCTCGCCGCTTCGCATCGGTTGCCGAAGCGCCTCGTCGCCGAAGATTTCGTAGCGCACCGGGCACTCGGCTTCGGCATTCCAGCCGGATTCGGTTGCCGCATCCGGTAGCAAGCGTGTCCACAAAACGACGCTGTCGGGCCGCGGCTGGCCGCTCGCCACGCCGAGCGAAAACGGATTGCCCTGCCAGCGCGGCGCACTCACCGCGCCTGCCGCACGTGTTGTCTTCGGCCGCACTCCCCAAGCGCCCAGGGCCAGCCAGAGAGCGGCCCGATTCAAATCACGACGGCGCAAATTCATCGCCCGGATTGTGCGGCGCCGCGAATTGTGAAAAGCAGGCGAAACGAAGCGCCTAAAGCAGGTCTTCCCCCACGATCGGCAGCAACAGCCAGTTCTTGAAGCGCAGCCACAGGAACTCGCCCGGCACGTCTTCATGAACGATGTCGCCGCCCTGGTCGTCGTACTCGACCCACTGCGCGCGGCGGCCATCGGGCGTCAGGCGCAGGCGGTAGCCGAGGTCGTCGGTGCGCGGGCCGGTCACGAGCTTGTTGTACTCCTCGACCATCGGCGGGCTGTCGATGACCAGCCCGAGTTCGGTGTTGACCGCGGCGGATCGATGGTCGAGATTCATCGAGCCCACGAACATGCGCGAGTCGTCGATCATCGCGAGCTTGGCGTGCAGCCGGCTGATCGATTTGCCGAAATCACCGAAGCGCTTGTTGAAGGTGTAGCGCGGCGCGATCTCGTAGATCGTCACGCCGACCTTCAGCATGTCGGCCCGGTATCGCTCGTAGCCCGCGTAGGCCAGCGGCTCGTCGGTCGAGCCGAGCGAGTTGGTGACCACCACCACGCTGACGTTGGCGTCGATCTGCTTGCGCATCATCGCCATGCCGATCGGCCCGGGAATGAAGTACGGCGAAGCAATGACCACTTTCTTCTTCGCGGTGTCGATCACGCCCAACGCCCCTTCGGTCACGCTGCCGCGAAACGCCGCGTTACGGTCGCGCGTGATCTTGTCGGGGTTGTCCGCGAAGAGATGCGCCGTGGCCCTGCGGCGATCGATCCTGCCGGTCAGCAGTTCTTCGCCCAATGGCGATTTCTCGAGCACGTCGCGCGGCCGCAGCGGCACGTCGGGCACAGCGGTGCGCGCCAGTTCGTCGAAGCGGTGCTGCGCCTCGTCTTTCGAGACGGTGAGCGGGGCGATGGTCTCGATCGGCCAAACGTGCGAGCTGTTCCAGTACATGTCGAACGCCTTCGACATGTCGTGCACGATCGGCCCGCTCGACACCACGTCCATGTCGATGAAGTTCGCCTCGGTGCTGCGCATGAAGTACTCGTTGGCGATATTGCGACCGCCCGACACAGCGAAGCTGTTGTCGGCCACCAGCAGCTTGTTGTGCATGCGATGGTTGATGCGGTCGAAATCGAAGATCGACAAGGCCAGCCGGGCCGGCAGCGAACTCACCCGCGACGGCAACGGATTGAACAACCGCACCTCGACATTGGGGAACGCAGCGAACGAAGCGAACAACTCGTCTTCTCCGCCGGTGTAGAGGTCGTCGATCAACAGCCGCACGCGCACGCCCCGCTCCGCCGCCTCGCGCAGCTCTCTCAGCAGGAGCAGTCCGACGTCGTCGTTGTTGATGAGGTAATACTGAACGTCGAGCGACTTCTCCGCATTGCGCGCCAGCGAGATGCGCGCGTCGAAAGCGAAGGCCGCCTCGGGCAACAGGCGGAACCCGGAGAACGGCGAGCCGTCGGGCGCCACGGGGGGTGCTCCTTGCGCCGCCAGCTTGGCAAGCGTCGTCTTCGCGACGTCGGTGATGGCGTAGCTCGGTGTGTTCGGCACGGCTGGCGGCAGCGTGAAGCACCCGCCGAGCAAAAGGGTCGCCAGCGCAAGGAGGCCACTGGCGAAATGTCGTGGGGAAAACTGCATGGGCGAACTGTAGTGAGGAACTGCGGCCTGTGCGCGCCGCCATCGAGTCACCCTCAATCGTCTTGAATTCCTTCTCCTGAGTCCGCCGTGAACATCTCTGGGTCTGGCTCGGGCCGCCTCTATCATCGGCCGGCATCGAGAAGGACGCGCGTGCTCAACGGGTTGTGGCTGGGGTTTTTCGTGGTGGCGGCGCTGGCCGCCTTCGGGCGCTGGCTCATCGGCGGCGATGCGGCCGTGTTCGCAGCGCTGGTCGAGAGCCTGTTCGCGATGGCGCGGTTGTCGGTCGAGGTGATGGTGCTGCTGTTCGGTACGCTGACCTTGTGGCTCGGCTTCTTGCGCATCGCCGAGGCAGCGGGGCTGGTCGCTGCACTGGCCCGCGCGCTCGGGCCGCTGTTCCGGAGGCTCATGCCGGAAGTGCCGGCAGGCCATCCGGCGCTGGGACTCATCACGATGAACTTCGCGGCCAACGCGCTCGGCCTGGACAACGCGGCCACGCCGATCGGCCTGAAGGCGATGCGCGAGTTACAGACGCTCAACCCGAGCACGACCACGGCCAGCAATGCGCAGATCCTGTTCCTGGTGCTGAACGCATCGTCACTCACGCTGCTGCCGGTAACGATCTTCATGTACCGCGCGCAGCAGGGCGCGGCCGACCCGACGATGGTCTTTTTGCCGATCTTGCTGGCCACGAGCGCATCGACGCTGGTCGGCCTGCTGTCGGTCGCAGTGGTGCAGCGCCTGCGGCTGTGGGATCCGGTGGTGCTGGCCTATCTGTTGCCGGGCGCGCTGCTGCTGGGCGGCTTCATGGCGCTGCTCGGCACGCTTTCGGCGGCGGCCATCGCGTCGCTGTCGTCGCTGCTCGGCAACCTCGTGCTGTTCTGCATCATCCTGATCTTCGTCGTGGCCGGGGCGCTGCGTCGTGTGAAGGTCTACGAATGTTTTGTCGAAGGCGCGAAAGAAGGCTTCGACATCGCGAAGAACCTGCTGCCTTACCTGGTCGCCATGCTGTGCGCCGTAGGGGTGCTGCGTGCCTCGGGCGCGCTCGACATCGTGCTCGGCGGGCTGCGCTGGCTGGTGACGGCCGGCGGCCTGGACGCACGCTTCGTCGATGCGCTGCCGACCGCGCTGGTCAAGCCTTTTTCAGGCAGCGCGGCACGGGCGATGCTGATCGAGACCATGAAAAGCCAGGGCGTCGACAGCTTTCCGGCGCTGGTCGCCGCAACCATTCAGGGCAGCACCGAGACCACGTTCTACGTGCTGGCGGTGTACTTCGGCGCGGTCGGCATCCAACGCGCGCGCCATGCGGTGGCTTGTGCACTGCTGGCGGAACTGGCCGGCGTGGTCGCGGCGATCGCGGTCTGCTACTGGTTCTTCGGCTAGTCGCCTTTGCGTGCGAACAGGCGCTTCGACGACAGCGAGGCGCCATGCGATCGGCCAGAATAGCTCTCTTCTTTTCGACGACTGCTCAGCCAGTGATGCCAGTGACCCTCCCCGCCCAGGCGCAAGCGCCCTCTTTCTCGGTCGACGAGTTCCGGAACGCGCTGGGCATGTTCGCCACCGGCGTAACCATCGTCACCGCGCGCGCGGCCAACGGCACGCTGGTCGGGCTCACGGCCAACAGCTTCAACTCGGTCTCGCTCGATCCGCCGCTGGTGCTCTGGAGCCTGGCGCTGAGCGCATCGTCGATGCCGGCCATCAGCGCCGGATCGCACTACACCATCAACATCCTCGCGGCGAATCAGAAGGCGCTGGCCCAACGCTTCGCGACCAAGAATATCGACCGCTGGGCCGATGTCGCGTTCACCGAAGGGCTGAGTGGCGCCCCCGTGCTGGTGGGTGCGGCAGCGAGCTTCGAATGCTTCAACCGCAGCCGCTACGACGAAGGCGATCACATCATCTTCGTCGGCGAAGTGGAGCGCTGCACGCACAACGTGGGCGCGTCGCCGTTGCTGTATCACGGCGGGCGCTTCTATACCGAGCACCCTCTTTAGCCAGCGCAGGCTGGTGGCGCGCGGCCTGGGCATAGGGCAGGTTTGGACTGGTCTGGCCGATGCCGGGGCCCGGCCTACTGCGCCCTACCCAACCAATCGACCATGGCCTGCGTCACCTCGTCAGGTCGCTCCAGCGGTGCCATATGCCCGCACGTCTCGATCACGACCAGCCGGGCGCCGGGAATCATTGCGGCCATTTCCTCGCTGAGCGCGAGGGGCGTGGTCAGATCTTCGCGACCGCACATCACCAGAACAGGGCACCGAATATCTGGGAGCGTGGGCCGGCTGTCGATGCGCAGCATGGCCGCTTGTTGCTGCCGCACGAATCCTTCGACGCCGACGGCCCGAGCCATGTCCGTGAACAGGTCGATCAGTTCGTCATCGTGCGCCCGCGAAGGGTGGATGACGCGAGGGAGAAAGGCCGCCGTCACCGCGCCAAAGTTGGCCGGCGCAGCGCCCACGGCAGCGATCATTCGCCGACGCATGTCGGTCGATTCCGGCGTGTCCGAACGGGCGCCCGTGTCGACCAACGCCAGCGCTGCGATCCGGTCGGGTGCCTGCCGGAGCATCTCCAGAGCGACATAACCGCCGAGCGAAAACCCCGCCAGTGCAAAGCGCGGACCGGGGGCGCTCGCCAGAGCAGCAGAGGCCATCTCGTGCACGCTGCCGTACGCCGTGATGTCGGCGATGCACACTTCGCGGTCCGGCGCGAGGGCCTCCTGCTGGTGCTTCCAGACGCGTTCGTCGTTCATCAGGCCGGGGATGGCTAACAAGGGCAGAGGGGTCATGATTGATCAGGTGGTTGAGGTGAAGGATGCATTCCGGCCCACTCTAGCCCCCAACTGCTCGGTGGCCTATGCCCAGTCGAGACGCACGCTCGGCGTGCATACCCCGCGGAGCCCCATGCCGATGGGTTTATCTTCACGTTTCCAGACAGCGACCCGCCCCTCCGAATGATCGAACGCAAAACCCACCTAGACACCCTCGCCATCACTCTGCTCATCGTCTGCTGCGCCACGTGGGGCGGGCAGCAGATTCTCATCAAGACGACCGTCGCGGAAGTCCCGCCGTTGTGGCAAGCCTCGATCCGCACGTCCGGCGCCGTACTGCTGTTATGGCTCTGGTGCCGGTGGCGCGGCGTACCGCTGTTCCGGCGCGACGGCACCCTGGGCGCGGGCCTGCTGGCAGGCTTGCTCTTCACCGGCGAGTTCATCGGCATCTACATCGGGCTGCAGAACACCTCTGCCTCCCGCCTTACCGTGTTCCTCTATACAGCGCCGTTCTGGGTCGCCTTGCTGCTGCCGCGCTGGGTGCCGTCAGAGCGCATGCGCGCGCTGCAATGGACCGGGCTGGCCATCGCATTCGCGGGCGTCGTGCTGGCTTTCAGCGAGAGCTTCGGCCACAGCACATCGGCCCAGTTGCGGGGCGACGCGCTGGGCCTTGCAGCCGGCATGCTGTGGGGTCTGACGACGCTGGCGCTGCGCACGACGAAGCTCGCAACCGCAAGCCCCGAGAAGACGCTGTTCTATCAAGTCGGCGTAGCGGCCATCGTGTGCCCTATCGTCTCGATGGCGCTCGGTGAGCACTGGAGCCTGAGCTATTCGACATGGGCCTGGAGTTCCATTGCAGTGCAGACCATCGTCGGCGCCTTCGCGACCTACCTGGCGTGGATGTGGATGCTGCGGCACTACCCCGCCACGCAAATGTCGTCGTTCAGCTTTTTGACGCCGCTCTTCGCACTGGTGTTCGGCGTGGTGTTGCTCGGCGAAGCGTTGACGCTGCAACTGGTGCTCGCACTGGTGGGCGTGGCGGCGGGCATCGTGCTGGTGAACCGGAGATCGCTGCGATGAACTACCAAGCCGTGCTCGAAGACATCGTGACCACGCTGCGCCCCTTTCTCGGGGCGGACGGCAAGGTGGCCAGCTACATACCGGCGCTCGCGTGCATCGACCCGAAGCAACTCGGCATCGCGCTGCATACGTGCAACGGCGAAGAAGCCGCGGCCGGCGACAGCGCGACACCGTTCTCGATCCAGAGCGTGTCCAAGGTGTTCACGCTCACACTTGCCATGCAGCGCCTCGGCGACGCGCTGTGGGAGCGCATCGGCCGCGAGCCTTCGGGCAGCGCTTTCAACTCGCTGGTGCAGCTCGAGAACGAACAGGGCAAGCCGCGCAACCCGTTCATCAATGCCGGTGCCATCGCAGTGGCAGACCGGCTGGTGAGCCACGTCCAGGGCAAGGGAAACCGCGGCAGCGCCAAGGCGGACATCCTGGCGCTGGTGTCCAGCCTGTGCGGCGAGCCGATCGAGTTCGATGCGGAAGTGGCGGCTTCAGAGGCCGCGACCGGTTACCGCAACATCGCGCTGGCCAACTTCATGAAGAGCTTCGGCAAGCTCGACAACGACGTGGAGGCAGTGCTCGACACCTACTTTCACCAGTGCGCCATTCGCATGAATTGTCAGCAACTGGCGCGCGCCGCCGGCTTCCTGTGCTGCGATGGCGCGCATCCGTTCGAGCAGGATTCCGAGGTCACCAACGAGCGGCAAACGCGGCGCATCAACGCGCTGATGCTGACCTGCGGCACCTACGACGCGGCCGGCGACGTGGCCTTCAACATCGGCCTGCCCTGCAAGAGCGGCGTGGGCGGCGGCATCGTCGCGGTGGTGCCCGACCGGCTCACGCTCGCGGTGTGGTCGCCGGCGCTCGACGCCACCGGTAACTCCCTGCTCGGCATGAAGGCGCTGGAACTGTTCGTCGCCAAGACGGGGTTGTCGGTGTTCTGACTTTTCAGGCAGCGCGTCGCATCACCAGCCGCCCGAGCCCGGCTCGCCCTTGAACGGCCCGACCACTTCCGGCGTGATCCAGCCGGCGTAGAAGCGACCCGGTTGCGGCTGTGCCCGCACGCCATCGACGGTGCACACCAGCTGCTGCGGATAGAAAGCGATGTGGTCGCGCAGCGCGTCGAACTCATCGAACGGCGCTGGGTACGACCAACCGACCGCGTCGAGGCGATCGGCGCCGGCCACCACCGACCAGTAACGCGCATCGCCCTTCCACTCGCAGAACGAATTGCCAGCGACCGCAACGAGCAGTGCCATCTGCACGTCCGCTTGCGGCAGGTAGAAGGTGGGCGGACTCGCTGTTTCGAGCACCCGCAAAGCTTGCCGCGTGCGGGCGATCTCCAGCGCGCCGAATGTGACGACGACCTCACGTGCATCAGCCGCGATGCGCGGCGGCCGGGGATAGTCCCAGACCGATTCCTGACCCGGCTGCGGCGGAGTGGCGAAGGCCGGGCGCTCGTCGCCCACGTGGTGCCATTGGGCGCGCGCCTGCCGCAAACGATCGGACATTGGATTCACGATGGGCTCCTTGTGCAAAACTTCAGGCATGAACGACAACAACGATAGCGAAGAGAACCTCCCCATTCAGGAACCAAGGCTTTGGCGCGACGAGGTCTGGACCGCCAAGGTGGTGAAGAACGAAGACGACGACGGCTGGGCGGTCGAGATGACACGCCACGGCGACCCCGAGCCGGCACTGGTCGGCCCGTGGACCATGGGACGCGACAAGAAGAATCCGAAGCCGCTGGACCCTTCTGCCTTTCACACGCTCGTCAAAACGGCTGCCGAAGTGCTGCGGCGCCACGAGCAACAGCTCCACGGGCAACTCAACAAGCACGTCAACATCGGCGACGGCTCGGGGCGCATACGCGTCGCGCTGCAGATCGTGCCGGACGAAGACAACCCCTACGCCGTACTCACTGCGCAGGACGAGTCCGGCGTGCAACTGGGCGAGGCGCGTGTGCCACCGGCCTTCAAGCTGACGTCGGCCAGCGCGGGGGCCTGGATCGAGGGCGGGTACGCGTCGAAGGTGCGCTGATCGGCCACGCAGGCCATCGCGCAGGTGATCAACCCAAGTCAGGCCGGCACTGCCATCGGCCAGCCTGATCGCGCCGCGCGGTCGAGCGCCGACCGCACCACCATGCGATGGAACGGCGCGATCAAACGGATGTAGTTGCGACCCAGCAGGTTGTGGCAATGCACCACTGTCACCGCCACCAGCTCGTCGCCCTCACCCGCCGTCGCAGACGGTCCGCGCCGCACCGACACGCGAAAATCCAGATGCCGGTCGTCCTCGCCGAGCACGACTTCATCGGCATGCGTTTCGTAAATCCGAAAGATGCCGACGCGCGGCGTGCGAGTCGACGTGTCGGCACGCAGTGCTTTGGCGGTTTTGAGGCCGAACAGCGACACCAGCCTGTCGCGCAGACGCATCAGGCGATCGACCCATGGAGCCGGGCGTTCGAGGGCGAAGCGCGCGAGTGCGAGCGGGTCGTGCGTTGCGCCGGCCGGCAGGCGAATCGCGAAGGCGTCTGCCAGAAAGGCACCGTCGTAGAGGCCGGCGATTCGGCCCGACTTGGGGAGCGCCACGGCATGCGCGCGTTCAGCGAGGGGAACGGACGGGCGATTCGACATGGCGGATTCCTCGGTTTACTCGCAAAAGCAGACCGGCGCAGCTTATCCCCTGACGACCCCCCCGGCGACCTCAGTCGCCCGACCGCGTCTAGGCCTTGCGTCGGCGCAGCGAGACCGCGTCGACTGCGCCGCTAGCGCCACCCGCGGCCAGCAGGTCGAGCGACTGCCATCCGCTGTCGCCCAAACGGTGCAGCTGAACCAGATCGAAATCGTCGATGCCTTCGTCTTCCTTGATTTCGTTCACGAACCTGACGAACGCGCCCTCGCTCAAGCCGAGCGCCTGCGCACGCACGACGATCGTGCGTCCGGGCGGCACGTCGCGAATGAGTTGGTCGAGGGCTTTCATGGGATCGGCGATGCCTGCGGGTCAGGGGAAAATACCGACAAAAGTGTCGATTACTTCCTTTACTGCAATCTTCGTTCCAGGCCGTGCCAACGCCTGGATGCCGCGATTTGTCGCCCACACCACGCGTGGGCAAGACCGCTTTCCGGTCGCGGGCTAACGGTGCTTCGGCACCGGTGCGTTCGAGACGCAGTCGTTGGCGGTGTGCGCCGGATGCGCTGCCAGCAACGCCCGCGTGACGCCGTTGGTCCAGCCGAAGCCGTCCTGCAACGGGTACTCGCCACCACCGCCGCCAGCCGATGCGTCGTGTTCTTGCTGGCGCAGCGTGTACTTTTCGACCAGCTTGCCTTCGCGCTCGTACACCGCGGCCACGGTGGCCAGCCAGCGGTGCGCGATGGTGCGTGCCAGTGCCATCTCGCCGTAGTGTGCGAAGCCCTGGATCGCCATCCACTGGAGCGCGGCCCATCCATTGGGTTGGTCCCACTGCTGGTCACTGGTGCATGCGGTGGTCGACAGGCCGCCGGGGGCCAGCAGGCTGCGCGAAACGGTTGCCGCCATCGCTTCGACTTGCGCCGGATCGGCGAGGCCGGCGAACAGCGTCGAGATGCCGGCAGCCGTCAGGCAACTGCGGCGACGGCCGAGCCGCCAGTCGTGATCGAAGAACGCGCCCTGCGCATCGTCCCAAAGCCACTTCACGACGGCCGCCTTGCGCACGGAAGCGCGATGCGCGAAGTCGCTTGCGCCGACCGCATCGCCGGCGCGTGCAGACACGGTCGCGATCACCGATTCGAGCTTGTACAAAAGGGCGTTGAGATCGACCGGCACGATGTCGGTGGTGCAGATGCCCGCCAGCGATGCGGCGTCGGCCGCGCCGCCCTTCACGGCCGCATCCGCATCGCACTGCAACGGCTCGGTCAGCCAGCGCGAACTGAAGTCCCAACCGGATTCGGCCGCCGCGCGCAGGTGCCGATACACCTCCGAAGCGTCGCGCCCCTGCGCTTCCGCGGCCTTGGCGGTGGTGACGTCTTCGAGCCAGGCTTCTTCGCGCGGCGTGTCGCGCTCGTCCCAATAGCGGTTCAGTAATGCGCCATCGGGCAAGCGCACGACACGGCGGTTCGCCGCGCCAGTTTGGCTTGTCCGATCCGATTCGAGCGCGTCGCTGCCGCTCATCCACCACGCGTGCTCACGCTTCAACTGCCGTAAAAAATCAATGCCGTCGACATCGTCGAGTTGTTCCGCCAACTCGACCATGAAGGCGAACAACGGTGGCTGCGACCGCGTCAGGTAATAGGTGCGCGTGCCGTTCGGCACATGGCCATAGGTGTCGATCAGGTGCGCGAAGTTGCCGACCATGTCGTGCAGCAACCCGGCCTTGCCGCTCGCCGACAAGCCCAGCATCGTGAAGTACGAATCCCAGTAGTACAGCTCGCCGAAGCGGCCGCCCGGGACCACGTAGGCGTGCGGCACCTGCAGCAACGAGCCGCGCGGCGGATGGTCGAGCGGCTCCCGCGTCAGTACGCGCCACAGGTCGTCGATGTGATCGGCGATGGGCTGGCCCGGCACCGACACGTAATCGCTGGGGGTCGGCTGCAGCATCTCGAAATGCGCATCGACGAAAGCCGGCAGATCGAAGTCCGCCCGGTCGCGTTGCGCGCGGTACGCCGCGAGGATCGCTGCAGGATCGATGCGCGGCGCGCAATCGACGAAAGTCTTGCTGTCGGCGAAGACGCGCGCGCCCTGCACCGCCGCAAAGAGCTCGGCGTAGCGATCGGCCGGCGTCAGCGTATCAGGCGCAGGCACGGCCGCTGCGCGCTCTGCACGCTCTTCGCTCGAGCGCCGGTGCAGCGTCAGAGCACGCCCGCCGTTCGCAGTGCCGCGATCTGCGCCGCGCCCATGCCGAGTTCGGCCAGCACCTCGTCGGTGTGCTGACCTAGCGCGGGCGGCGCATGACGCAACACCGGTGGCGTGGCCTGCAGGCGCAATGGGCTCGCGACGCCCACGATGCTTTCGATGCCGTCGCCGGCATCGCGCTGCATCGTCACGGCGAGGCCACGCGACTTCACCTGCTCGTCGTCGAAGGCTTGCGCGATGTCGTTGATCGGGCCGCAGGGCACGGCCTTGTCTTCTAGCAGCGCGATCCACGCGGCGGTGGTCCGCGTGCGCGTGACGGCTTCCATGTCGGGGATCAACACCTCGCGGTGTCTCACGCGCAACGTGTTGGTGGCGTAGCGCGGATCGCTGGCCCACTCGGCATGGCCGGCGGCCTCGCAGAAGCGCGCGAACTGGCCGTTGTTGCCGATCGCCAGCAGCATCGAGCCGTCTTGCGTATGAAAGTCCTGGTACGGCGCCAGGCTCGGATGGCTGTTGCCCTGTCGATGCGGCGCCACGCCGGTGTTCAGGAACGCACTCGCCTGGTTCGCCAGGATCGCCATGCCGACATCGAGCAGCGCCATGTCGATGTGCTGGCCTTCGCCGGTACGGTGCCGCACCTCAAGCGCGGCGAGGATGGCGGTGCTGGCATAGACGCCGGTGAACAGGTCGGTGAGCGCCACGCCTACGCGCAATGGTCCACCGCCGGGCACTTCGTCAGGCCGACCGGTGATGCTCATCATGCCGCTGGTCGCCTGGATCATCAGGTCGTAGCCGGCGCGCGTGGCATACGGGCCATCGTGACCGAAGCCGGTCACGCTGCAGTAGATGAGCCGTGGATTGGCGGCACGCAGGCTCTCCTGGTCGAGCCCGTACCGCGCGAGGCCACCTGTCTTGAAGTTCTCCACCAGGATGTCGCTCTGCGCCGCCATGCGCTTCAACAGCGCCTGGCCTTCGGCCGTCGTCATGTCGATGGTGACCGACCGCTTGTTGCGGTTGCACGCGGTGTAGTAGGTCGACTGGTTGGTCGTGTTGCCTTCCGCGTCTTTCAGGAATGGCGGGCCCCAGGTGCGTGTGTCGTCGCCGACGCCGGGCCGCTCGATCTTGACGACGTCAGCCCCCAGGTCGGCCAGGATCTGCGTGCACCACGGGCCCGCGAGCACGCGCGAAAGATCGAGAACCTTGATGCCGTCGAGGGCTGCTTGCGCCATGTCTACCCAATGAAGTCTGGTCGGATCAGTTCGCGAAAGCAGCAATGCCGGTGATCGCGCGGCCGAGGATCAGCGCATGAATGTCGTGCGTGCCTTCGTAAGTGTTCACCACTTCGAGATTGACCAGGTGCCGCGCGACGCCGTACTCGTCGCTGATGCCGTTGCCGCCCATCATGTCGCGCGCCAGGCGGGCGATGTCGAGTGCCTTGCCACACGAGTTGCGCTTCAGGATCGAGGTGATCTCGACCGAGGCCGTGCCTTCGTCCTTCATGCGGCCCAAGCGCAGGCAGCCTTGCAGGCCGAGCGCGATTTCGGTCTGCATGTCAGCCAGCTTTTTCTGGATCAATTGGTTGGCGGCGAGCGGGCGACCGAACTGCTTGCGGTCCAGCACGTACTGGCGCGCGCGGTGCATGCAGTCTTCGGCCGCACCGAGCGCGCCCCAGGAGATACCGTAGCGTGCGCTGTTCAAGCAGGTGAATGGGCCCTTCAGCCCCTGCACTTCTGGAAAGGCGTTTTCTTCAGGGCAGAACACGCCGTCCATCACGATCTCGCCGGTGATGCTGGCACGCAGGCCGACCTTGCTGTGGATGGCGGGAGCGCTCAAACCCTTCATGCCCTTTTCAAGCACGAAGCCGCGAATCGGCCCGACCGTGCCGCTCTCGCTCACCTCTTTGGCCCACACCACGAAGACATCGGCGATCGGCGAATTGCTGATCCACATTTTGGCGCCGCTGATCGAATAACCGCCCGGCACCTTCTTGGCGCGCGTGACCATGCTGCTGGGGTCGGAGCCGTGGTCGGGTTCGGTCAGGCCGAAGCAGCCGATCCATTCCCCGGTGGCCAGCTTGGGCAGGTACTTCTGCTTTTGCGCCTCAGTGCCGAATTCGTAGATCGGCACCATGACGAGCGAGCTTTGCACGCTGGCCATCGAGCGGTAGCCCGAGTCGACGCGCTCGACTTCACGCGCAATCAGGCCATAGCAGACGTAGTTGAGGCCGGGGCCGCCGTACTCTTCAGGGATCGTCGGACCAAGCAAGCCCAGTGCGCCCATTTCGCGAAAGATCGCCGGGTCGGTCTCGCCCGAGCGAAAGCCTTCGACCACACGCGGCAGCAGGCGTTCCTGGCAGTAGGCATTGGCCGCGTCACGCACCATGCGTTCGTCTTCGGTAAGTTGCTGGTCGAGCAAAAACGGGTCGTCCCAGTGAAATTGCGCTTTGGCGGCCATGAGGCTGTCTCCGGAAATGAGGTGAGGGGAATAGGCTGATCGTAGCGACGCACGCAGCCTGGCGCAAACGAGCAATACTCAGTCAGATATGCGTCGATGGAATACATGAACCGCCGAAAGCCCTGAATGCGCCGCAAGATTCCGCCCCTTCAAACACTGGTCTGCTTCGACGCCGCAGCGCGCCACGAAAGCTACACGCGCGCCGCACAAGAGCTGGCGTTGACGCAAAGCGCGGTCTCGCGCCAGATCGCCACGCTCGAAGCCTTTGTCGGCGTCGCACTCTTTCGCCGCACGCGGCACGGGGTGGCGCTGACCGCCAGCGGTGCTGCCTACGCACGCCAGATCACCAAGCGCCTCGAAGCCATGGAGCGCGACACGCTCGACGCCATGGCGCACCAGGGCGAGGGCGGCTCCCTGGCGCTGGCCGCAGTGCCGACCTTTGCCACGCGCTGGCTCGTGCCGCGCCTGCCCGACTTCGCGCGGCTGCAGCCCGACGTGGTCGTGCACATCGAAACTCGCACGCGGCCTTTTTTATTCGCAGACACGGAGTTCGACGCTGCCTTGTATGCCGGCACGCCGACCCAGGTCGCCAACTGGGCCGGCACGCGCGCGCTGTTGCTGATGCACGAAGACGTGGTGCCGGTCTGCAGCCCGCGCCTGCTGCCGCGCGGCACGGCCGTGACGCCCGCCGCGATCGCCAGGCTGCCGCTGCTGCAACTCAGCACGCGGCCCGACGGTTGGCGTCAGTGGTTCGATGCGCATCAAATCGAAGCGCCCAGTGCGCGCGGTGGCCCGCGCTACGAGCTGTTCTCGATCCTCGCCGGGGCTGCCACGCACGGCCTCGGTGTCGCGCTGATGCCGACCATGCTGGTCGAAGATGAGCTGCGTCGTGGCGACCTAGTCGTTGCGTGTGCCCGGCCGCTGTCCGGGGAACGCAACTACTACCTGGTCATGCCGGACCGCGGCGACGAACGGCCGCTGTTGAAGTCGTTCGGGAAGTGGCTGGTGGGCCAGGCGCAGCCGGAGTGATGTGCTCGCTGCGCAGCTTCCGCTGCCCGCTATCCGCTACTTCCTTGGAAGCCCCGACACGACCTGCACCAGCTTCTCGACCGTCAGCACCTTGCCGATCTGGTGCGGCGTGCTGCCGATGGCACTGTCCGGTATTCGAACCTTGAACTCTTCTTCGATATCGAGCACGACTTCCATGATGTCCAACTCATCGGCGCCTTGTTCGACGAGTAATTTCGACGCATCGATTTGCGCTGGCGGCTTCTTGAGGATGCGGGCTACGGTGTTCCTGACCTTCTTTACGGCATCGCGGGTATCACCGGTGCAGACGGCGTCGACCTTCGGTTGAGCGCCACTCTCTACCGCCAATGGATTGCAAGTGACGAACAGCAAAGAGGCTAAGAGCGTACGTGCACTCATCGCGAAAGCAATGTCCCATCGATCAACGCCCACTCCGCCGTCGTCACAGGTGTGATCGACAGCCGGTTACCCCTGCGCAGCACCACCATCTCGGCCAGCGAGGGCGCCGCACGAAGCTCCGGCAAGCCGAGCACCCGCGTCTTGCGCAACGCCTGCACATCCAGCAGCAGCCAGCGCGGGTCGTCGGGCTTCGAGGCCGCGTCGAAATACGGCGATGCCACATCGAATTGCGTCGGGTCAGGCCGCGTGCCGGAGGCGACGCGCGCGATGCCAACAACGCCGGGCTGGGCGCAACTCGAGTGATAGAACAGCACGCCGTCGCCGACCTGCATCGCGTCGCGCATGAAGTTGCGCGCCTGATAGTTGCGCACACCGGTCCATGACACGGTGGCAACGGGCGCGGCGAGCGCATCGTCGATCGAGCACTCGTCGGGCTCGGATTTCATCAGCCAGTATTGACGCATGGCGAGAAAATAACAGGCCGGTCGGCTGCTTGTTCAAGTCATCGACGAACCATCGATCGCGTTGTCGTCAAACCGCCATCAAGACTTCGGAAAGTCGGTGCCCACGCTGGTTTCTTTCCACTGCTCTATTTCCGCCAGGCTCTTCTTCAACGTCTTGGTCACGTTCTCGAAACCGATGGCGCCGAGCACCAGATGCCGCGGCGGATTGTCGATCTCGGTGATGTGGATCATCGCGGCCGCGGCGCGTGCCGGATCGCCCGGCTGCGTGCCGGTCTTGGTCGCGGTCGTGTTCATGCGTGCGCCAGCGGTCTCGGCGTAGTCGGAGATGCGGTTGGGCGTCTGCTTCAGGGAGCGACCGGCCCAGTCGGTGCGAAACGGACCCGGTGCCACACAGGTCACCTTGATGCCCAGCGGCTCGCCTTCGAATGCCAGCGCATCCGAGAAACCTTCGACCGCGTGCTTGCTCGCCGCGTAGTAGCCGGAGCCCGGAAAGCCGAGGAAGCCTGCCACCGAGGTGACATTGAGCACATGGCCCTTGCGCCGTGCCCGCATGCCGGGCAGCACCGCGCGCGTCATCGCGAAGAGACCGAACACGTTGGCATCGAACTGCGCGCGGATCTCGGACTCGTCGCCTTCTTCCACCGACGATTGATAGCCATAGCCCGCGTTGTTGACCAGTACGTCGATGCGGCCGAACTTCGACTCGGCGGCCGCGACAGCCGATGCGATCTGCGCCGCATCGGTCACATCGAGATCGAGTGCCAGTGCGCGATCGCCAGCGCCTTCGATCAAGGGAGCCAGCCTTGCCTTGTCGCGTGCGGTGACCACTGCGCGTCCACCGCGCGCGAGCACGAGCGAGGCGAGTTCATGGCCGAAGCCGGTGGAGCAGCCGGTGATGAACCAGACGGGAGAATTGTCGGAAGGGGATGCCATGCAATGTCCTTTGGGTTCGGGTTACGTTGCGCGGTATACGTGCACTGGCGAAGATGCTGACGCCCGCCGTGCCACATGGCAATCGGACAGCGCGCCGTTCCTGCTTTGTAGGTCTAGCCCGCCAAGCCCGCGAACACGTTCTGCACATCGTCGTTGGCATCGATCGCCGCCAGAAACGCTTCGACCTCTTCCAGATGCTCGGCGCTCAACGTGGCGGGGTCGACCGGGTTCTTGGCCTTGTAGCCGAGCTTGGCCGACAGCACCGAAAAGCCTTGCGCCGGCAACGCACGGCTCACCAGATCGAGGTCGGCCGGATCGGTCAGGAACATCGTCGTGCCGTCTTCCGCGCCCGGTTCCATGTCTTGCGCGCCGGCTTCGATGGCGGCCACTTCCGGGTCTGCATCCTTGGTCGAAGGCTCGGCCTCGATCATGCCGACGTGGTCGAAATCCCACGCCACCGAGCCCGACGATCCGAGCTGGCCCTTGCGAAACAGCACGCGCATTTCAGATGCGGTGCGGTTCACGTTGTCGGTCAGGCACTCGACCATCAACGGCACGAGATGCGGCGCAAAGCCTTCGTAGATCACGTGATCGAAGTGCACCGCCTCGCCGGTCAGGCCGGCGCCCTTCTTGATGGCGCGGTCGAGCGTTTCCTTGGGCATCGACACCTTGCGTGCCTGCTCGACCACCAGCCGCAGCCGGGCGTTCGAGGCCGGGTCGGCACCGCCGCGCGCCGCGATCATGATGTCCTTCGCCAATTTGCCGAAGACCCGACCTCGGGCGTTGGCCGCCAGGTCCTTGTGTTTTGCTTTCCACTGCGCGCCCATGCTGTCTCCTTGTTGCTGCCGGCCCCGATTATTCTGCAAACACGGGTCCGGAAACGGCGTGCACCTTGCAGCGAGCAGCAGCAGACTGCGCAATCGACCAAAGCCACCCCGCCCTTTCCGCTTTCCCTGCGGCACACGCTGCTGCTTTTTCTGCTCCGACCCATGACTCAAACCCCCACGGACCGCCTGGACCGGCTCGACTGGCCACGCCTGTTCGACGATCTCGCCGCACGCGGCTGCGCCGCCACCGGCCCCTTGCTAACCGCCGCCGAATGCAACGCGCTCACCGCCCTGTACGACCGCCCCGCGCTGTTTCGCAGCCGCGTCGTCATGCAGCGCTACGGCTTCGGCCAGGGTGAGTACCAGTACTTCGACAACCCGCTGCCGGAGGCCATCGTCGGGTTGCGCAGCGCGATGTACACGCGCCTCGCGCCGCTCGCCAATGCCTGGGCGAGCGCGATGAAGCTGCCGGCCGACTATCCGCCCGACCACGCCAGCTACCTCGCACGGTGTCATGCCGCCGGTCAACTTCGCCCGACGCCGCTGCTGCTGCGCTACGACGCCGGCGACTACAACTGTCTGCACCAGGATCTGTACGGCGACCTGCAATTTCCGCTGCAACTCACCGTGTTGCTGAGTGCACCGCAAAGCTTCAGCGGCGGCGAGTTCGTCCTGACCGAGCAACGACCGCGCATGCAGTCGCGCGCCGAGGTCGTGCCGCTGGCGCAAGGGGAAGCGGTGATCTTTGCGGTCAACCAACGGCCGGTGACGGGGACGCGCGGCATCTATCGGGTGGCGATGCGGCACGGCGTCAGCCGCGTGCGATCGGGTCGGCGCGAGACGATGGGGCTGATCTTTCACGACGCGCGCTGAACGGTGGCACACCGGCTGATCGCCCTATGATCGATCGATGCAAAACCTGATGCCTTTTCTCGTTCAATGGGCCATCACGGCGCTCTCGCTTTGGGTCGCCAGCCTGATTTTTCGGGGCCTGAAGTTCGAAAGCACTTCGGCGCTCGTCGTCTCCGCCCTGCTGCTCGGCCTGGCCAACGCGCTGGTCAAGCCATTGCTCATCGTGCTGACCTTGCCGCTCACGCTGCTGACCTTCGGGCTTTTTCTGCTCGTGATCAACGCGCTGATGGTGTTGCTGGTGTCGGCGCTGGTGCGCGGCTTCAAGGTGTCGGGCTTCTGGACCGCCTTTTTCGCCAGCATCTTCGTCTCGATCCTGAGCATCGCGGTCGGCTCGCTGGTCGACAGCGGCACGCCGGAAACGACGATCCAGATGCCGAGCGGCGGCAACTGGCTATAGCGCTGTCACCCTGCCTGGCTGCCGCGCAGCGCGCCTCGCCGGCCAAGCTCAGGTGATGATCTTGAGCAGCCGCGTCATCCGTTCGAATGTCTTTCCGTAAGGCGGGAACAGCAGCCGCGTGCCCGACAGCGGCGACTGAAAGAACACGGGCTTGTTCATGCTGAACGTGCGAAAGCCGTACTCGCCGTGGTACGCCCCCATGCCGCTGGCGCCCACGCCGCCGAAGGGCAAATCTTCTTGCCCAAAGTGCCACATGCAATCGTTGACCGTAACGCCGCCCGAGATGGTGCGAGCCAGCACCTTGTCGCGGTCGGCCTTGTCGGCGCCAAACCAGTAGAGGGCCAACGGACGCTCGTGCCGGTTGACGTAGCCGATGGCATCGTCGAGCGCGTCGTAGGCCAGCACGGGGAGTAACGGGCCGAAGATTTCTTCCTGCATGACCCGCATGTCGTCGGTCGCGCCGAGGATGAGCATTGGCGGAAAGGTGCGTGTGTCGGCGTGCGCGACGAGGCCTTCCGGATGCAGCGGCACCACGCGAGCGCCGCGCAAAAGCGCATCGTCGACCAGCGCCTGCAGCCGCGTGAAGTGACGCTCGCTGACGATGCCGGTGTAGTCGGCGTTGCCGGCGATGGTCGGGTATTGCAGCGGCACTGCGAGGCGCATCGCGTCCACGAACGCGTCGATCGCCGGTCGATGCACCGCCACGTAATCGGGCGCGATGCAGGTCTGGCCGGCGTTGAACAACTTGCCCATGACCAGCCGCGCGGCGGCGTACGTCATGTCGACGTCGGGGCTCAACAACGCCGGCGACTTGCCGCCGAGTTCGAGCGTGACCGGCGTGAGGTTGGCCGCGGCCGCCAGCGCGACGTGGCGGCCCACCGCAGTGGAGCCGGTGAAGAGCAGATGATCGAACGGCATCGCGACGAATGCGCTGCCGATGTCGGCGTCGCCGGTGACGACGGTCATCTCGTCGGGCGCGAAGGTCTCGGCGACAGCCTGCCGCATCAGCTCGGAGGTGCGCGGCGTCAATTCCGATGGCTTGATCATCACGCGGTTGCCGGCTGCCAATGCGGCGATTGCCGGTCCCATCGCCAGCTGATACGGGTAGTTCCACGGACTCACCACCCCGACGACGCCGAGCGGTTGCGCAACGATGCGGTTGGCGCCCGGCCAGAACGCCATCGCCGTCGGCGCGCGGTGGACTTTCATCCACGATTTGAGATGGCGGCGCGCGTGCTTGATGGCGGACAGCACCATCATCACGTCGGCCAGTCGCGTGACCTGCACCGGCCGATGGCCGAAGTCGGCAGAGGCGGCGCTTTCGAGGGCTGGCGCGATGCGCTCGGTCATGGCGAACAGGCGGTCGAGCCGGTCGAGCCGCATCGCGTACGACGGCGCCATGTCGGCGGCGAAGGCGGCGCGCTGCACGTCGAAGACGCGGCGCATGGCGTCTTTGGGGCTGGCCGCTTCGATCGACGCCATCGGGTTTAAACCTGCATTCATATCTTGCTCACGAACCCGCGCTGCAAGCCGCACCGGCCCTGTCAGTCGCCCGCGATCGACCGGATGAAGGCAATGGTCTCGCGCGCGATCAGGTCCTTGTCGTTGTCGATGGTGGCGACGTGATACGAGTCTTCCAGCCACAGCAATTCGGCGCGCCCGGAACCCACTCCGCCGACGATGCGCGGACCGTTGGCCGGATTGACGACATGGTCCTCGCGTGACTGGATGACCAGCGTCGGACATTTAATGAGCGGCAGCAGGTCTTGCGTGACCGCCGCCAGCGCATAGACCTGACTGAAGGCCGTCACCGGCACCTCCTTGTACGCGAGCTCCGTGACCTTCGGGTCCTTCACATCCGAGCCGATGCCCGGAAGCATCTCGGGCATCGAGCGGTCGAACGCCACCCCGGCCATCTCGGCTTTGCCGATGTGCACCACCGCGTTGATCGGGATCGCCCCTTTGATGACATCGGCGTGCTTCGCAGCGGTGTAGAGCGTCAGCGTGCCGCCCATCGAGAGCCCCGCCATAAAGATCTGCGAGCACGTCTTGCGCAACTCGACCAGTGCCTCGTCGACCGAATCGATCCAGTCACCCGCCGTCGTTTTGGCCATCGCCTGCGGCGATACGCCGTGGCCTTTGAGGCGAGGACCGATGACGGTGTAGCCGGCACCGTGCAACTGCTCGCCGAGATAGTGCATGCTTTGCGTGGTGCCGGTGAAGCCGTGGCACAGCAGCACCCCGATGTCGTTGCCCTTGAAGAAGAAGGGTTCGGCACCGGCCAGGATGGTTTCGTCTGTCATGGTTTGCCTTTGGTGAAGAAAAAGCGGGTCGAGGCCGGGTCAACGTTTTCCGATGCTGTAGATCAGCGCGGCGCCCGCAATGATGGCGCCCTGCAACATCAGTCGACCAGGCTCGCCCAGGCCGAGACTGGTCAGAAAGTTGAACAGGAAGGTGAGCATGAAAGCGGCCACCGCCGGGCCCACCATGCCGCCTTTGCCATTGCCGAAGTTCACGCCACCGAGGATCGCCGCGGCGAGTGAATTCAGCGCCAGTTCCTGCCCGAGCGTGACGCTTCCGAAGCCGACGAATCCGACGAGGATGAAGCCGCACAGCACCGAGATCAGGGCAGAGGCGACATGCCCCACGAAGATCACGCGCAGGTACGGAATTCCTGACAGCGCCGCGGCCTGCGGATTGGCGCCGACGGCGTCCAGGTAGCGCCCGAACACAGTCGTCCGGAGAAACAGCGCCGCTGGAACAAGGAGGGCCAACCAAACGAGCACCGGCACCGGCAAGCCGCTCAATCGCATTCGTGCCAGCGCCCGCAGGGACTCCGGGGCTTCGCCCGGTGCACGAAACTGCGACAACGCGATCACCACGCCGAGCAGGATCATCGCGACGGACAGCGTCACGATCATCGACGACGCCCTCGCACGGACGATCAAGATCCCGTTAATTGTTCCGACCCCCAATCCCAGCACCACGCACATCGCCATCGCGACGGCATCCGGCACCTGAAAAAAGCCACTGGTAAGGATGTACGACACAGCGACGATCACGCCGCCGGAGCTCAGGTCGATCGACCGCGACCGCATCACCAGCGATTGCCCGATCACGGCAAGGCCGAGCGGCGCGGCCTGACGCACGATCAGCGGGAGCAGCGTGAGCGACAGCAATTGGGGCCGCATGAATGCCGCCAGCAGCAGCAGGATCACGGTGCCAGGATAGGCCGGCGGCACGGCGACGATCGCTGCAGCGATGGCGCGCCATCGCGATGCGATACGGCGCGGCGCCGTCAAGCCCGCAAGGGAATCGGCGGGCGTGCTCACAGGCCTACCGCCGTGCGACGCTGCGAACACACAGCCGCCAGCAACAGAACGCCAGTGATCGCGCCGCGCAGGAACGGCGAGATGCCGAAGAGGTTGATGCCGTTGGTGATCAAGCCGAGACTGAGCGCCCCGGTGACGACACCGACGATGCTGCCGACGCCGCCCGTGAGCTGAACGCCGCCGAGCGCGATGGCGGTCACCGACTCCAGGCTGAAAGAGGCGCCCATGCTCGGGTCACCCGACGCGACACGCGCGGCCAGGTACACGCCCGCGACCACGGCGAGCAGGCTGCAGATGACGTAAGCCGCGACCACCACACCCTGGGTCCGCACCCCGTTGAGATTGGCGCTGCGGGCATTGGCGCCCACGGCGAAGATGTGCAGGCCCAGTCGCGAACGATGCAGCAGCCACGCCACCAGCGCGGTGAACAGCGCACACCAGAACAGGGATTGAGGAATACCCCACAGGCTACCGTTCGCAAGCACGCCCAGGCCGGCTGCGACCTGGCCGCCAGGGATCGGGAGGATCAGGTAGGCAAGGCCCTGCAAAAACGTCATCGAGCTGAGCGTCATCACCAGCGGGTGGATGTTGGCGAATGCCACGCCGATGCCGTTGACGAGGCCCACGATCACGCCGAGTGCCAACGCCAGAGTGATGCCCCAGACCGGATCGGCATGCGTCGCGACGATGCAGCTCGCCAGGCTCATCACCGAGCCAACCGACAGATCGATTCCGGCGATGAGCGCCACCACGAGCTGCCCCAGCGTGACGATCAGCAGCGCCGTGATTTGCGCACTGATGTTGGCCAGGTTGCGGGTCTCAGTGAAATTTGGCACCGCCACTGCCAGGACGATAAACAGCAGGATCGGCAGGCCGATCGTGTAGCGGCTGAGGCCGGAGCGCGTCTTGCTCATGCGACCGCCTCGCACGCACCGGAAAGCGCGAGCGCCAACAGCGATTCTTCGGTGGCCGCTTCTGCCTGGACGTCGCCGACGATCTCGCCGGCGCGCACCATGAGAATCCGGTCGCACAGGCCGATCAGTTCGAGCAGGTCGCTCGATACCGCGAGCACCGCGCCGCCCTGCTGGACGAACTCGCGCAGCAGAGCGTAGATCTCGGCCTTCGCACCCACGTCGACGCCACGGGTCGGCTGCTCGACCAACAGGGTGTCGACGCCGGCCGCGAGCCAGCGTCCGAGCATCACCTTTTGCTGGTTGCCGCCCGACAGCGCACCCACCTCTTGAGCGAGGTCGCGTGCACGCAGTTGCATGCGCTCGGCGATGCGTGTCACGACCGAGCGATCGCGCGGCGCCTTGCGCATCAACCCCATGCCGCGCAGCCCACCCAACCAGACGTTGTCGATGATCGGCAGCTCCAGATACAGGCCCTCCAGTTTTCGGTCTTCCGGAATCAGGCCGATGCCCTTTTCCACGACGCGTACGACGCCGTCGCGCGGGTCGAAGCGCACCGGCTGTTCGCCCGCCCGACTTCTCCAGACATCGCTGTGCGCCGGGAGCATCACGCCAGCCAGCGAGCGCACGATCTCGCGCTGGCCCTGGCCCTCCAGCCCGCCCAAGCCGACGATCTCACCATGCCGCAGTGCGAAGCGCGCAACCGGCCCACCGGCGCGCGGCTTGAGCGACCGGACATCGAGCGCGAGTGCACCTGAATCGCTGCCGTCATGCGGCGGGAACAACGCCTGCAGCGGACGCCCGACCATCAACGTGATGAGCCGCTCGGACGTCAGCGCAGCGGTGGGTTCGGTGACGACGAGTTGTCCGTCCTTCAGGACGGTCACGGTGTCGCAGAGTCGGAAGATCTCGTCGAGCCGATGGCTGATGTAGAAAACCAGTTTCCCCTGCGCCTTCAGGTCGGTGAGCAGGGCTTCGAGCTTGTCGACCTCGGCCCGGTTCAGCGCAGCCGTAGGCTCGTCGAATATGAAGACCTTGGCGTCGGTCGACACGCCCTTGGCGACCTCGACCAGCTGCTGCTCGCCGACGGTGAGACTGCCGCAGAGACGATCCGGTTCGAGGTCGATGCCGATGCGGCGCAAGACATCGCGCGCTTCACGCAGCATGCGGGAGCGGTCGAGCATGCCGAAATACGTCGGCTCCCGCCCCAGCATCAGGTTCTCGCCGACCGTGAGGTTGGGCAACACGGTCAGCTCCTGGAAGACGGTGGAGATGCCGGCGTGGCGCGCAGCGGTCGGGCTGTTCAACCGCAGCGACTGGCCGTCGACCACGAGCTCCCCCGCATCGGGCCGGTGCACGCCAGCCAGCAGTTTCATCAGGGTCGACTTGCCCGCCCCGTTCTCGCCGGTGATGGCATGGATGGAAGCCGAGCGGCCGACCAGGCTGACATCGCGAAGTGCCGCGGTGGATCCGAACGCTTTCGAGACCCCGCGCACCACGATCAGGTCGCGCACCGCCCCGTCGCCGGTCCTCGGCGGCTGTGCCGTGTTCGTGGACATGACGCTGACTCAGCGGTGGAACATTTCCTTGAGCTTGGCTTCGGGCAAGGTCGAAGGCAGCCAGTAGGCGTCGTTCAGGTCGGGCCGGTAGAACTTGTCGAGATCGCCCTGTTGCACGGCAGCGGGCGCCGAAAAGTACGACTTGTAGAGCGGCTTGCCTTCGAGCAAGGCGACGGACGCACGCACCACCGCGGCGCCGAGTCCGGGCGTGAACAGCGGGGCGACGCTCTTCACGCCGGTCTGCTTCCAGGCCCGCAGAAAACCGTTGTTGCCTTCGCCGGTCATCGGCACAAGTGCCTTGCCGCTTTCCTTGAACACGTCCAGACAGGCCCGGGTCATCTCGGCACCGGAGAACCAGATACCGTCGACCGCGTTGCCTGACAACACCAGATTCTCGCAGAGCTGCTTGCCCTTGGCATAGCCCCAATCGCCGAATACCTCGTTGGTGATCTTGATATCGGAGCCGACCAGCGACTTGCGAAAGCCCTCATAGCGAAGCGTCTCTTCATCGACACCGGCAACACCGCGGAAGGCCCAGACGCTGCCCTTGCCATTGAGTTCCTTGCGCAGGAATTCGCCGCCCTGGCGGCCGAACACTTCGCCCCCCGCGCCGATCTCGGTGGTCGACTGCATCGCCTTACCAAAAGCACCGAAGACAACGACCGGGATGCCCTGCTTGACGGCCTTGGCGGACAACGGCGCGCCGATGGCGGCGGAAATTGGCCCGATGATGATGGCGTCGACTTTCTTGGTCAGCAGGTCTTCCACGTCGGCGACCTGCTTGGCGGCTTGCCAGTTGGCCTCCACGAAGATGAACTCGCCGATCTCCTTGTGGAGCGATGCTTCGTATTTCATCTCCTGGATCATCTGGACGATCCATGTGTTGCCCACACCGCCGAACGACACGCCGATGCGCCACGGCGGCGCCTTCTTGAACTGGTCGGGCTTGGTTTGCTCTGTCGTGGTCGGCGCCATCAGCCCGTTCGGCAGGATCTCGACATCGGCGGCCAGCGCCGCACCTGACATGGCAACGGTGGCGGCCGCTGCAGCCACCCAACGCATGGTTCTACTGATGGTTCGGGACATGGGAGTTTTCCTTGGACAGAGCACTGAGTGAACAAAGCGAACAGTTCGCTTGTGTTCCTATCGATTCATTTTTACGCGCTGCCGTGCGAAAGTAGTCAGTGTTTTCCCTGAACCGAGTTCGCTTTGTTGCGAATTCGATCAGCTCCCCGTTTGCCGAAGCGCGCCACGCGCTTGGGCTCCAGCCCCAAGGCTGAACGCGCGAGTGCATCGGCCTGCGCGTTGCGATGGCGCGGGATCCATTCGACGCTTACGTGGTCGAACGAGTCGAGCAAGGTGCGCGCGTCGTCAAACAAGTGCGCGAGGCGCGCGATCGGCTTCACCGCCCCTGCGGTCTTCGCACCGAGCTGCTCGACGAGCACGCTGTTGTCGCTGTAGGCACGCACGTCCGTCGCACCCAGCGCCTTCGCTGCTTCGAGGCCGTGCGTCAGCGCCTTCAGTTCCGCCTCGTTGTTGCAGCCGATGGTGTGCGTTGCCACCGACAGTTCGTGGCGCGTGCCATCAGGTCCGGCGAGGACCGCGCCGAGACCTATGCGCCCGGGATTGGGCATGGCGCTGCCGTCGCAGTAGAGAGTCCAGTGGCGTTCGTTCAAGGGCAAAGCCGCACCGAGCCAGCGTCTTCGCTCATCGCGACGCTGACCGGTTTCCTTTGGGCAATCAGGCGGCCACCGCGCGCAGCCGCTGAATGCGCTCGTCCGCCGCGAGCGCCAGGTACCAATCCAGGCTGCCCGGGTTGGCCATCGCTTCCTTGTTGACCACCTTTTCGATCGGCTGGCCGAGCAGCAGCTTCTTGATCGGCAGTTCCTGCTTCTTGCCCGACAGCGTGCGCGGAATCTCCGGCACTTCGAAGATGTCGTTGGGCAGAAAACGCGGCGACAACTGCGTCTTGATCGCGTTGTTGAGCTTGGCGCGCATCGCATCGTCGAGCGCGATGCCGGGGCGCAGCACGACGAACAACGGCATGTAGCTGTCGCGGCCCAGGTACTCGAGATCGACGACCATCGAATCGAGCACTTCCGGCAGGCCTTCGACCGCGCTGTAGATCTCGCTGGTGCCCATGCGCAGGCCCTGGCGGTTGATGGTCGCGTCGCTGCGGCCATAGATGATGCAGCCGCCATCGAGGCCGATCCTGAGCCAGTCGCCATGTCGCCACACGCCGGGATAGGTGTCGAAGTAGCTCGACAGGTAGCGCGCGTTGTCGGTGTCGCCCCACAGGTAGAGCGGCATCGAAGGAATCGGTTGCACGCAGACCAGCTCGCCGACCTCGCCGATGACCGGGAGCCCTTGCTCGTTCCAGGCTTCGACCGCATGGCCGATCTGGCGGCATTGCATCTGGCCGGGCACTTCGGGCAGTTCGCGGTGGCTGCCGACGAAGGCGCCGCAAAAATCCGTGCCACCGGAAATGTTGCACCACCACACGTGCTCCGCACCGGCCGCCTTCAGCTGCGAGGTGCCCCAGCGCTGCACGTCTTCGGCCAATGGCGAGCCGGTGCTGCCGAGCGCCCGCACACGTGACAGGTCGCCGCTGTCCTTGAGTGCGATGCCGGACTTCATGCAGTTGGCGTAGTAGGCGGCGCCCGCGCCGAAGAACGTGACCTTGTGCCGCACCACGAAGCGCCACAACACGCTCCAGTCGGGCTTGTCCTTGCTGCCGGCCGGATGGCCGTCGTAGATGCAGATGGTCGCGCCGAAGGCGAGCCCCGACAGCTGCGCGTTCCACATGACCCAGCCGGTCGAGCTGTACCAGTGGTAGCGCTCACCCAGGTTGTTGGCGCTGTAACTGGCGCCGACATCGTTGTGCAGGCCGCACGCGTACATCGTGAGGATGATGCCGCCGTGGCCATGCACGATCGGCTTGGGCAGGCCGGTGGTGCCGCTCGAATACAGGATCCAGATGGGGTGATCGAAGGGCAGCCACTCGGGCTCGAAGGCGTGGACCTCGGCATCGTCGCGCGCCGTGGCCGTGGCCCAGTCGCTTTCTGCCGCGACCGCCTCGGCCGCGAACGGCGTGCGCAAGACCAGCAGGCTTTGCACGCTCGGCAGCGCATCGCGCAACTCGCGCACCACCATGCTGCGGTCGATCGGCTTGCCGCCGTAGTGCACGCCATCGGCCGCGATCAGCACCTTGGGTTCGATCTGTCGAAAGCGGTCGACCACCGCGGCTGTGCCCATGTCGGGCGCGCACACACTCCACACGGCTCCGAGGCTCGAACACGCGAGGAAGGCCACCATCGTTTCGGGCACGTTCGGCAGGTAGGCGGCGACCCGATCGCCGCGCTGCACGCCCATGCCACGCAACGTGAGCGCGACCGAAGCGACCTGGCGCTGGAGCTCGGGCCACGACATCTCGCGCACTTCGCCGAGCTCGTTGTCCGTGACCATCGCGGGCATGCCGGCCGCATGCGCCGCCTTGACGTGGCGCAGCACTTCGCGCGCGTAGTTGACCTTGGCGCCGGGGAACCAGACGGCACCCGGCATCCGGCGCTCGGCCAGCACGGCCGTATGCGGCGTCGGCGACTGCATGCGGCTGAAGTCCCAGATGCTTTGCCAGAAAGCATCGAGGTCAGTGACCGACCAGCGCCACAGCGCATCGTACGAATCGAAGGCGATGCCGAGCGTGTCGCGCAGCCAGTTTTGATAGATACGGATCTGAGGAACGAAAGGGGCAGTCATGGGGCCTGAGCGTATCGGCTGAGCTGGTGCAAATCCAGCGGGAATGCCCGGTGACGAAGGCGCGAGGTCGCCAGTGCGACGGCGCGCTTCATCGGCCTCACAGCATCGGGTTCAGGCGAAACAGGCTGGTCGCTTCGAGGTCCAGCACCTCGAGCCCGCGCTGGTTGAAGAGTTGCCAGCGCCAGCGCAGGATCCCCAGCCGCGGCTTGCTCTCGGAGCGACGCACCTCGATCACGTCGACGACGAGTTTCAGCGCATCGCCAGGACGCACCGGATTCGGCCAGCGCACGTAGGCCAGCCCCGGCGAGGCGAAGGATTCCGAGCCGGCCAGCGCCGCGCCGACGACCAGTTGCATCGCGATGCCGCAGGTATGCCAGCCGCTGGCGATCAGGCCACCGAACGGGCCTTCGGCCGCGGCCTCGGCGTCGGTGTGAAACCACTGCGGGTCCCATGCGGTGGCGAACGACAACACCTCGGCTTCGGTCACCTGATGTGGCCCGGCCTCGATGCGCTGGCCTGCGTGGAACTCGGCGAACTTCATGCGCCGGATTGTCGCGGATCGATCTTCGGCACGCTCAATAGGTCTCGAGGTGCAGGCGGCCTTCGCGCTTGAGACCGGCACCCACCGTTTCCCAGTCGAGCCCGGCCTCTTGCGCCACGTCGCGCAGGGCCAGCACCACACCCTCTTCCATGTTCTTCAGGCCGCATACGAAGAAGTGGCTCTGCTCGTCTTTCAGCAGCGCGACCAGGTCGGCGGCGCGCTCGCGCATCAGGTCCTGCACGTAGCGCTTGGGCTGGTTAGGCGTGCGCGAGAAGGCGAAGTTGATGTCGATGAAATCTTTCGGCAGCGACTGCAGCGGGCCGAAGTACGGCAGCTCCTGCTGCGTGCGCGCGCCGAAGAACAGCAGCAGCTTGCCGCCTTCGAACTTGCCGCTCTTGCGCAGGCGCCGGCGCCATTCGGTCATGGCGCGCATCGGCGCGCTGCCGGTGCCGGTGCAGATCATCACGATGTGCGACTTGGGATGGTTGGGCATCAGGAAGGTCGAGCCGAACGGGCCGACCACCGTGACCTTGTCACCGACTTTCAGGTCGCAAACGTAGTTGGACGCGATGCCGCGCACGGCGTTGCCCATGTGGTCTTCGGTGACGCGCTTCACCGTGAGCGAGACGTTGTTGTAGCCGGGTCGCTCGCCGTTGCGCGGACTCGCGACCGAGTACTGGCGCGGCTGGTGGACGCGGCCCATCGCGTCGGTTCCCGGCGGCACGATGCCGATCGACTGGCCTTCGAGCACGGGAAACGGCATCGTTCCGAAGTCCAGCACGACGTGGTGCGTCTGGCTGTCGAAGCCGGCCTCGGTGCAATTGAAGTTGCCGACCACCGTCGCACTGGTTGCCTTCTTCGGCGAGAACAGATTGGTGTAAGCGTGCGCGGCCGACCAGGGCGGCATCGTCGCGCCGTAGGCCGAGGAGTTGAAGGGCACGGTTCCGGGTTCTGCGGCTGAAAGGGAAGCGGCGGTGTCCAACGCGACGACGACCGCGGGCATTTCCGCCGCATCGGCTTCGGTCGGCGAAACACCTTCGGCGGCAAGCTGGTCGGCTGACATTTCTGCTGGCAACTCTTCCCAAGTCAGTTGCTCTTCGATCGAGTACGCGCGTGCCGTCGGCATGGTGCGCCAGTTGTCGATCGAGCCGGTCGGGCATGGCGAGATGCAGGCCATGCAACCGTTGCACACGTCCGCCCGCACGACGTAGTTGTTGTCGTCGTGCGTGATCGCGCCGATCGGGCACGTCGCTTCGCAGGTGTTGCAACGAATGCATATCTCCGGGTCGATCAGGTGCTGCTTGATGACGCCGGCTTCAACGACCATGTTCATGGCGATTCAGTTGAAGCGCACGTACTCGAAGTCGACGGGCTGGCGATTCACTCCCATCACCGGCGGCGCGATCCACCCCGCGAATTTGCCCGGGTCGACAACGCGGCCCATCAGCGATGCGACGAACGCGAAATCATCAGGCGTCGGGAGCCACTCGTTTTTCTTGGCAGCCCATTCGACTTCGTTCACGACCGCGCCCAGGGGCGACATCTTGATGCCTGCCAGTGCGCCGATTTGCCGGTTGAAAGCCTTGTGCGGCACCACCAGTCGCGTCGCGATGCCAGCCTTTTCCAGCACCTTGTTCCAGCGGCCGACACCGGCCACCGAGTCCTTGATGAAGTCGTCGCGCAGCACTTCGTTCAGTGCGTTGAGCATCGGGACTTCCTTCTCCTGCAGCTGGCCGTTCTGCACTTCGAGGATCTTGTAGCTCTGGCCCTTGAGGACGTGGTCGTCGGTGCGCTTGCCTTCCTCGTAGCGGCCCTTCAAGCCCGAGCTGTAGAAGATGGCGGCGTTGCTCGACTGATCGGCGCCGAACAGGTCGATCGTCACGCTGTAATGAAAGTTGAGGTAGCGCTGGATCGTGCCCAGGTCGATGGCGCCGGCCGCACGCACCTTTTGCGCGTCGTCGGTCTTCAGCTCGTTCATGACGGCGGCAGTGCGCGACAGCACGCGCGACACGCCGCTCTCACCGACGAACATGTGGTGCGCTTCTTCGGTCAGCATGAACTTGGTCGTGCGTGCCAGCGGATCGAAGGCACTTTCGGCCAGCGCCGACAGCTGGAACTTGCCGTCGCGGTCGGTGAAGTAGGTGAACATGAAGAACGCCAGCCAATCGGGCGTCTTCTCGTTGAAGGCGCCCAGGATGCGCGGGTTGTCGACGTCGCCGGAGGTGCGCTGCAAAAGTGCATCCGCTTCTTCGCGGCCATCGCGGCCGAAGTGCTTGTGCAGCAGGTAGACCATCGCCCACAGGTGGCGGCCTTCTTCCACGTTGATCTGGTAGAGGTTGCGCAGGTCGTACATCGACGGCGCGGTCAGCCCCAGGTGACGCTGCTGCTCGACCGATGCGGGCTCGGTGTCGCCCTGCGTCACGATGATGCGTTTCAGGTTGGCGCGGTGCTCGCCAGGGACATCCTGCCAGGCCTTCTCGCCCTTGTGGTCGCCGAAGTGGATCTCGCGGTTGGCATCGCCCGGGTTCAGGAAGATGCCCCAGCGGTAGTCGCGCATCTTGACGTGGCCGAACTGCGCCCAGCCCTGCGGGTCGACGCTCACGGCCGTGCGCAGGTACACATCGTGGTCGGTCGATTCGTCCGGGCCGACGTCGTCCCACCAGTTGATGAAGTTGGGTTGCCAGCCTTCGAGCGCGCGCTGCAGCGTGCGGTCTTCACCCAGGTTGACGTTGTTCGGGATCTTCTCACTGTAGTTGACGGTGCTCATCGTTGTTCCTTGGGTTGTCTGTGTTGATGTAGTTCAGACACGGGTCGTGTCGAAGCCGGCCTTTTCGCCAGTGCCGTAGACCTTCAGCGCGCCCTTGGGGCCGACGGCGTTCGGCCGCTGGAAGATCCAGTTCTGCCAGGCGGTGAGCCGGCCGAAGATGCGCGTGTTCATGTTCTCCTTGCTGGCGAAACGCAAGTTGGCTTCGAGGCCGGTCAGCGAGTCGGGCGACATGGCAGCGCGCTCTTCGATAGCGATGCGGATTTCGTCGTTCCAGTCGATGTCGTCCGGTGCGGCGGTGACCAGTCCGAGCGCGAGTGCAGCGTCGGCATCGAGCGCTTGACCCGCCGCGCCGCGCACCGCTTCGAGCGGCGCAGCCTCTTCGTAGAAGCGGCGCTGCAGCCGGCTCTGGTCGTTCACCATCGGATAGAAGCCGAAGTTGAATTCGTTGAGCGTGAGCTTGGGTGCCTTGTCGGCATCGTCGGGCAGCGCCAGCATGTAGCTGCGATCGGCGGCGAATGCGATTTCAGCAAGAGTGCCGGCAAAGCATGAGCCCGGCTCGACCAGAGCGAACAGGCTGCGTGACGACACATCGAGCCGCGCCAGCGTACGACGCAGCGCACCGATGGTTTCGCGCACCAGCCAATGGTCTTTGTGGGCGAGCAATGTCGCGTCGCTGGCGAGCACGGCTTGCGCGTCGCCTTCGGTTTTCAGGAGCCAGGTGCCGATGTCGAGTTCGTTGGTGCGCAGGTTAAGGATCGCGTCGTCGAGCTGGCGGCACATCGCCAATGGCCACCAGGCTGAGCCGGCGGCTTCGATGCCGGCGATGTCGGTCGGCTGCGCTGCGGTCGGTGCCTTGACCGTCAGCGTCGCGGTGCGCCGCGTGCGGTCGATGACGACCGTGACGTGCTCGTAGGCGATGCCGTCGGCGCTGTCGGTGCGCTCGATGCGGGTCAGCAGCACGCCCTGGCCTGCAACGCCGGAACGCAGGCTGCCCTCGCCCAACTTCGCAGCCCGCTCCTGCACCGCTGCCGCGAACTGTGCCGGCTTGGCGATCGCATCGACCAGTCGCCAGTCGACCGCGCGCTGGCCGCGCACGCCTTCGACGCTGGTGCAGAAAATGTCGGCCAGGTCGTGCCGCACATGGCGCTTGTCGGTTACGCGCGTCAGGCCGCCGGTACCGGGCAGCACGCCGAGCAGCGGCACCTCGGGCAGCGACACCGAAGACGAGCGGTCGTCGACCAGCACGATCTCGTCGCAGGCTAGCGCCAGTTCATAGCCGCCACCGGCGCAGGCACCGTTGACGGCCGCCAGGAACTTGAGCCCCGAATGCTTCGACGTGTCTTCGATGCCGTTGCGCGTCTCATTGGTGAATTTGCAGAAGTTGACCTTCCAGGCATGGCTCGACACGCCCAGCATGAAGATGTTGGCGCCCGAACAAAAGATGCGGTCCTTGGCGCTGGTGACGATGACCGACTTCACTTGCGGATGCTCGAAGCGCACGCGGTTCAGCGCATCGCTCAGTTCGATGTCGACGCCCAGGTCGTAGCTGTTGAGCTTGAGCTTGTAGCCGGGGCGGATGCCGCCGTCCTCGGCGATGTCGAGCGACAGGCGGGCCACGGCGCCTTCGACGTCCAGCTTCCAGTGGCGGTACTGGGTGGGGTCGGTCCGGTAATCGACGCGGGGCGATTGCGGAGCCAGGTGGGGCTGCAGGGGCTGAGAAAGGTCGCTCATGGTGGGTTATCTCCTGAAGGCTTTGGCAAACATGAAAGATAGTGCATGTCTCTGCGCCGTCTTTCTCCGATCGCATGCATGATCGTGCATGCAACGGAGCGAGTCAAGACCGCCCGACGACTGGAATGCTTTATTTCAGAATCGGCCTCAGGTGCCGTTTTGCGCGCCGACCACAGGCAGCACCGCGCTGCGCAGCGCGTCGAAACTTTGCTGCAGCGTCTGGCCGTGCGTGTCGATCGTCAGGTCGGCTTTCGAATAGAAAGCCGCCCGTCCGTCGAGGATGCGCTTGAGGTCCTGCATCGCTTCCTTGCTGGCCGCCATGGGCCGCGTGTCGCCCTGCGCGACCACCCGGCCCATATGCTCTTCGGGCGCGGCCTGCAGCCACACGGTGGTGCAGTGCGCCAGCAGTTCATTGAAGGTGGCCGGATCCGACACGATGCCGCCCGGCGTCGCGATGACCACCTCGCCGTAGATCTGGATCGCCTCTTCCAGCGCACGCCGCTCGTAGCGGCGATAGGCGTTGGTGCCGTACAAATCGTGGATCTCACGCACGCTGCAGCCGGCCAGCTTTTCGACCTCGCGACTGAGCTCGACAAAGGGCAGTTCCAGCTCGTCCGCGAGCATTTGGCCGAGCGTGGATTTTCCTGCGCCGCGCAGGCCCACGAGCGCGATGCGCCGGTGCCGTGCCGCGTCGATGCCCGCGGTGCCGAGCAGCTCACCGATGGCCACGCGCACGCGGCGCAGATCGGCCTCGTCGCGGTGCTCCAGCAGCTCTCGAATCAACAGCCATTCAGGCGAACTCGTCGTGAAGTCGCCGACCAGCTCGGCCAGCGGGCAGTGCAGTGCGGTCGCGACCTGCTGCAACACCAGGATCGATGCGTTGCCGGTGCCGTATTCGAGGTTGGCCAGGTGCCGCTCCGACACGCCGGCTGTCTTCGCCACCGCCTTGCGCGTGAGACCGCGTTGGGCGCGCAGGTTGCGCACCCGGTCGCCCAGCGCGACCAGCAGTGGATTCTTTTCCTCGCTCTCCGCGATCTCTGCGGGTGCCAACAGCACCGCCTCGACTTGCTCGTTCATTCCATCCCTCGGGGTAAACACCATACATGCACTATATTGCTTGACACCCTATCGGGCCGTGCTTATGGTGCGTGCACAAGCAAGATACTGCACATGCACTGATACCGCAAGTGATCGAGACGGAGACCCACGATGAGCCTGCCGAGCCCCTTCAATTTTTCAGAGCACCTGTTTGCACTGAACCGCGGACGTGCGCAAAAAACTGCTTACCTCGACGACCATGGCGCGCTCAGCTACGGCCAGCTCGAAGATCGGGCACGTCGTTTTGCCGCCGCACTCCACGCTGCGGGAATCCAGCGAGAGGAGCGCGTGCTGCTGCTGCAACTCGACAGCATCGACTGGCCCGTCAGTTTCCTCGGTTGCCTGTATGCCGGCGTGGTGCCGGTGGCCGTCAACACACTGCTCACGGCCGACGACTACGCCTACATGCTGGACCACAGCGGCTCGGTCGCGGCACTGGTGTCGGGCGCGTTGCTGCCGGTATTGCAGGACGGCATGTCGCGCGCACCGCACGCGCTGCGTCGGCTCTTCGTATCGCATCCGGTCACCACACTGCCCGACGGCGCACTGGATTTCGATTCGATGATCGCCAGCCACGCACCGATGGCCGAGCCGATGGCAACCAAGCCGACCGACCACGCCTTCTGGCTCTATTCCTCCGGCTCGACCGGGCGCCCCAAGGGCACGGTCCATGCGCACGGCAGCCTGTGGTGGACGGCAGAACTGTTCGGCAAGCCGGTGCTGGCGCTGACCGAAGACGACGTGTGTTTCTCGGCCGCCAAGCTGTACTTCGCCTATGGGCTGGGCAACGCACTGACCTTTCCGCTGTCGGTGGGTGCGACCGTGGTGCTGATGGCCGAACGCCCGACGCCCGATGCCACGTTCAAGCGCTGGACCGGCAATGCCGCGCACGGCGTAGCTGCGGCGATGAAGCCGACCGTCTTCTTCGGCGCGCCGACCGGCTTCGCGGGCATGCTTGCCTCGCCTGCATTGCCCATGGCCGACACCGTCGCACTTCGCATGTGCTCGTCTGCGGGCGAAGCTTTGCCGGGCGAGATCGCGCAGCGCTTCAAGGCGCACTACGGCTGCGAAATCATCGACGGCATCGGCTCCACCGAGATGCTGCACGTCTTCATCTCGAACCGGCCGGGCGACATTCGCTACGGCACCACGGGCAAGCCGGTCGAAGGCTATGTGATCGAGCTGCGCGGTGAAGACGGCAAAGCCGTGGCTGACGGCGAGGTCGGCGACCTCTACATCAAAGGCCCTAGCGCCGCGCTGATGTACTGGGCCAATCCCGAAAAAACAGCCGCTACTTTTAAGGACGGCTGGACCCAGAGCGGCGACAAATACTCGCGCGATACCGACGGCTACTACACCTATGCCGGCCGCAGCGACGACATGCTGAAGGTCAGCGGCATCTACGTGTCGCCCTTCGAGGTCGAGTCGACCCTGATGCTGCACCCCGCCGTGCTCGAAGCCGCAGTCATCGGCAAGCCCGATGCCGACGGCCTCACCAAGACCAAGGCTTACGTGGTGCTCAAGGCCGACAAGACGGCCAGCGCCGACGAACTCAAGGCCTTCGTCAAAGACCGCCTCGCGCCCTACAAGTACCCGCGCTTCATCGAGTTCGTCGACGAGCTGCCGAAGACCGCAACCGGCAAGATCCAGCGCTTCCGCCTGCGCGAGCGGGAACAAGTCGAGTGAGCGCGGAAACCGAATTCGCCGCCATCCATTGGCGGGAAAAAGACGTGCGCATCGAGGTCATGCGCATCGCGCCCGAGCGCGTCGGCGCACCGTTGATCGTGTTTCTGCACGAAGGCCTCGGCTCGGTCGCGATGTGGAAGGAATTCCCGCAGCGGCTGTGCGACGCGGGCGGCTTTCGGGGGCTGGTGTTTTCGCGCCCCGGCTACGGTCGCTCGACCCCGCGCGGCGTCAACGAGAAATGGGAGCTCGACTTCATGCACCGCCAGGCGCACGAGGTGTTGCCAAAGCTGCTGGGCGCCCTGGGCATCAACGAGCCCATCTGGTTGTTCGGCCACAGCGACGGCGGTTCGATCGCCTTGCTGTTCGCGGCGCACTCGCCCGATCAGGTCGCGGGCATCGTGGTCGCGGCACCGCACATCTTTGTCGAAGACAAGACGGTCAAAGCCATCGAACAGGCGCGCACGGCCTACGAGACCACCGACCTGCCGAAGAAGCTAGCCCGCTATCACGACAGCGCCGACTCGGCTTTTCTGGGTTGGAGCCGCATCTGGCTGCACCCGCCCTTCAAGCACTGGAACATCGAGGCCGAGCTGACCGGCATCGGCTGCCCGGTGCTGGCGATGCAGGGTGTCGACGACGAATACGGCACGCTGGAACAGATTCGCGGCATTCAGCGACGCTTGCCGCAAACCGAGTTGCTCGAGCTCGCCGACTGCGGGCATTCCCCGCATCGCGATCAGCCGGAACAAGCCATATTGGCGACCGTTTCGTTCATCAATCAAAGGAGACTTTCATGACCCCTCGATTCACACGCGGTGCCCTGGCGACGTTCACGGCATTGACCCTGGCCTGCATAGCCACGCTCGGCCATGCGCAGCAAGCCAAGCTCAAGGTCGGCCTGATGCTGCCCTACAGCGGCACCTACACCGCGCTCGGTGTCGCGATCGAAAACGGCTTCAAGCTGCGCGTCGAAGAACAAGGCGGCAAGCTCGGCGGCCGCGAGATCGAGTACGTGAAGGTCGATGACGAGTCCGACCCCTCCAAAGCCACCGACAACGTCAACAAGCTGATCAAGCGCGACAACGTCGATGTCATCGTCGGCACGGTGCACTCGGGCGTGGCGATGGCGATGGCCAAGGCGGCGAAGGAAAGCGGCACGATCCTGATCGTGCCCAACGCCGGCGCCGATGCGGTGACGGGCCCGATGTGCGCACCCAACATCTTCCGCAGTTCGTTCAGCAACTGGCAACCGGCCTACGCCATGGGCGAGGTCGCGGCCAAGCAGGAAAAGAAGAAGAAGGCGATCACCATCACCTGGAAGTACGCGGCCGGCGACGAGTCCGTCAACGGCTTCAAGGACGGCTTCGAGAAGAACGGCGGGCAGGTCACCAAGCAACTCAACGTGCCGTTCCCCAACGTCGAGTTCCAGGCGCTGTTGACAGAGATCGCCGCGGCCAAGCCCGACGCGGTGTACGCCTTCTTCGCCGGCGGCGGCGCGGTGAAGTTCGTCAAGGACTATGCCGCGGCCGGCCTCAACAAGACCATCCCGCTGTACGGCCCCGGCTTCCTCACCGACGGCACGCTGGATGCGCAAGGCGAAGCCGCCCAAGGCATGCTGACCACGCTGCATTACGCAGACGGACTCAACACACCGCGCGATACCAGCTTTCGCACCGCCTACGCCAAGGCGTTCAAGCTGCAGCCCGACGTCTATGCCGTACAGGGTTACGACGCCGCGCAGATGCTCGGCATCGGCCTCGCCGCGGTCAAGGGCGACATCACGAAGAAGGCCGAGTTCGCTGCCGCCATCGAGAAGACGAAGATCGACAGCCCGCGCGGTGCGTTCTCGGTCAGCAAGTCGCACAACCCGGTGCAGGACATCTATCTGCGCAAGGTCGACGGCAAGGAAAACAAGATGGTGAGCATCGCGACCAAGTCGTTGGCCGACCCGGCCCGCGGCTGCAAGATGTGACTGTTTGAAGAGCGATCGACTGCATGGACTTCGGTACCTTTCTCGTTCAGTGCCTGAACGCCGTGCAGTACGGCTTGCTGCTCTTTCTGGTGGCTTCGGGGCTGACGCTGATCTTCGGGATCATGGGCGTCATCAACCTGGCGCACGGCAGCTTCTACATGCTGGGCGCCTACATGGCGTTCGCGTTGGCGCCGCTCTTCGGTGACCAGTTCATCGTCATGCTGCTGGCCGGCGTGGTGCTCGCTGCGGTGTTCGGCTATCTGCTCGAATGGGCCTTCTTCAGCTACCTGTACCAGCGCGACCATTTGCAGCAAGTGCTGATGACCTATGGCCTCATCCTCGTGTTCGAAGAGGTGCGCTCGATCTTCGTCGGAAACGACGTCCACGGCGTCAAGGCGCCACCGTGGCTCGAAGGCAGCTTCGCGCTCGGCGACCTCATGAGCTACCCGTGGTATCGGCTCTTCGCATCAGCCGCCTGCATCGTGCTGGCGGCCGCTCTCTACTTCGTCGTGAACCGCACGCGGCTCGGCATGATGATCCGCGCCGGTGCCAGCAACCGCGACATGGTGCGCGGCCTGGGCATCGACATCCGCAAGCTCTACCGCATCGTCTTCGCCGCCGGCGTAGCGCTCGCCGCATTGGCCGGGATGATCGCGGCACCGATGTCTTCGGTCTATCCCGGCATGGGCGCCAGCGTGCTCATCGTCTGCTTCGTGGTCGTGGTGATCGGCGGCATCGGCTCGATCACCGGGGCACTGGTGGCATCGCTTCTGGTCGGCTTCGTCGACACCTTCGGCAAGGTGCTCTTTGCCGAAGTGAGCGGCATGGGTATCTATGTGCTGATGGCGATCGTGTTGATCTGGCGGCCTGAAGGTCTTATGGGGCGCAGGGCTTGATGAGCCAGTTCAACCGATTTCTTCCGCTCGCCTGTGCCATTGCACTGGCGCTGCTAGGCCCGCTGCTGAGCCCGTACGTTTCGGATTTCATCGTCAAGGTGATGATCCTGTCGATCTTTGCGCTGAGTCTCGAACTGCTGGTCGGCATGACGGGGCTGGTGAGCCTGGGCCACGCGGCGTTCTACGGCATCGGTGCCTACGCGACGGTGCTCGGCTCGGGCGCCGAAGGCGGCTCCATCGCATGGCTGCTGCCGCTCGCGATGGGCTCGGCTGCAGCGTATGCGCTGGTGGTCGGCGCGTTGAGCCTGCGCACGCGCGGGGTGTACTTCATCATGGTCACGCTGGCCTTCGCGCAGATGGCCTTCTTCGTGTTCCACGACACCAAGATCGGCGGCGGCAGCGACGGCATCTATATGTACGTGCGGCCGGTGTTCGGCGCACTCGACATGGAGAACCGCAGCGTGCAGTTCTACTTCGTGCTGGCAGCGCTGGTCTTCACTTTCGGCCTGCTCGCGCTGATCCGCCGCTCGCGCTTCGGCGCTGCGCTCGCCGGCATTCGCGTGAACGAACAGCGCATGCGCGCGGCGGGGTTTCCGGTCTACGGCTACAAGCTGGCGGCCTTCGTCATCGCGGGTGCCCTGGCCGGACTCGCGGGCTTCTTGCTGGCGGCACGCGACGGCGTGGTCAACCCTGAACTGCTGGCGTGGCACAACTCCGGCGAGGTGCTGTTGATGATCATCCTCGGCGGACTCGGCCATCTGCGCGGCGCGGTGATCGGCGCGGTCGCGTTCACGCTGCTGAAGGAACTGCTGTCGACGCACGCTTTCGTGGGTCCGCTGGCGGATCACTGGCAGTTGACGCTGGGCCTGGCGATCATCGCCTTCGTCGCACTGTTGCCCAAGGGCATCATCGGCATCGCCGCGCGGTTGTCGCCGAGGGCTGCGGTATGACAGGGACTTCAACATGAGCGCGCTGCTGTCCGTCGATGCATTGACGCGCCGCTTCGGCGGGCTCGTCGCCGTCAACGCAGTCAGCATCGACCTGCACCGTGGCGAAATCCACGCGGTGATCGGCACCAACGGCGCCGGCAAGTCGACTTTGATCAACATGCTGTCGGGCGAGATCGCCGCATCGAGCGGGCGCGTGGCGCTCGATGGTGTCGACATCACGACGCGCGCGCAGTCGCGCCGCGCGCGTGACGGAGTGGGTCGCAGCTACCAGCGCACCACGATCTTTCCGGAGTTCACCGTGCACGAGAACTGCCGGCTTTCGGCGCAGGCCGCGACGGCACGGCCGTGGGCGGTCTGGCAGGCATCGGGCACTTGCGCGGCGAGCAATGCAGCGGCGGGAGAAGCACTCGCTGCCGCCGGCCTCGAGGCCGATGCAGGGCGCATTGCCGGCACGCTGAGCCATGGGGCCAAGCGACAGCTCGAAGTCGCGATGTGCCTGGCGACGAAGCCGCGTGTGCTGCTTCTCGACGAACCGCTCGCGGGCATGGGCGCTGAAGAAACCGAACGCATGCTCGCCTTGCTGACGCGTCTGAAAATGACGCATGCGATCCTGCTGGTCGAGCACGACATGGACGCGGTGTTTCGCATCGCCGATCGCATCACGGTGATGGTGAACGGCACCGTCATCGCGACTGGCGATCCGGCCGCGATCCGCAACAACGCCGATGTGCGCACCGCCTACCTCGGCGAAGGACATTGACGTGCTCCAGATCGAAGCCATCAACACGTATTACGGCGACAGCCACATCCTGCGCGGTGTCGATATCGAACTCCCTGCCGCCACGTCGCTCGGCTTGCTCGGGCGCAACGGCATGGGCAAGACCACGCTCATCCGCACGCTGATGGGCTACGTGCGGCCGGCGTCGGGCCGTTTACTGCTCGACGGCATCGACGTGACCGGCAGCGCACCGGAAAAGATCGCGCGACGCGGCATCGGCTACGTGCCGGAGGGCCGCGGCATCTTCCCCAACCTGTCGGTGCGAGAGAACCTGGTGATGAGCGAACGGGCGGGCATCGGCGGCGCACGCGACTGGACTTTCGATCGCGTGATGGCGACCTTTCCGCGGCTGTCCGAGCGGCTCAATTTCGGCGGGCAGCAACTGTCGGGCGGCGAACAGCAGATGCTCGCGATCGGCCGGGCCCTGATGACGAACCCACGCCTGCTGGTGCTCGACGAAGCGACCGAAGGACTCGCGCCGCTGGTGGTCGCGGAGATCTGGCGCGTGATCGGCGACATCAGAGCCACCGGTATCGCGACGCTGATCGTGGACCGCGATTGGCGCCGTGTGCTGGCGCATACCGATCTTGCCGTGGTGATGGAGAAGGGTCGCATCGTGCTGGCGTCTTCTTCCGCTGAATTGAGTGCGGCGCCTGATGAACTGGCTGGGTGGCTGGGGGTCTGATTTCCTGCAACGGCACACAACCCGCCAAGCAGCTAAGGCCGCCCCACCCCGGCCTTCGCTTTACCGTCCTTCTTCCCACCGAACATCCGCTCGACCTGCTGCCCGATGCGCGCTCCGATCGCGGTTCCCACGCCCGGCAGCACCGCGGTGCCTATCGCAGCCCCGGTGAGCGCAGCGCCAGTCAGCGACACCTCCGGTTCATCGACCGTGCCAGCCACTTTCAATGGCACGCCCACCACGCCGTCGACGATGTCGACCGCCACATCGCCATCGATCTTGCGATTGAACAAGCGCAAGTTGCCGGTGGCGGTAAGTACGCCGGAGCGTGCCTTGAGGTTGGTGTACTTGAGGACGACGCCGTCGTCGGTGCCTTGGGTGTCGAGCGTGCCGCTGAGCTCATCGAGCGGCGTGCGACCGCCGCGGCTGGTGCCGGCGGTGCTGACTGCTTTGGCGAGATCGATTCGTGTCAGCGCTGCGGGCTTGACCGAGAACCGCGTGCGCGTGTGCAGCTTTCGGGCGAACTCGGTGACCTGCTCGCCCTCGACATCGATCTCGGTCGTGCCCGACAGTTTGCCGGCCAGTGGCGCACGCCGGTCGAATGCTTTCACCAGGCTTTCGATGTCGATCGCCTTTGCTTCGAATCGACCTGTGACACGCAGCAGTCCGGCGGGCGTGGTGTCGAGCCTGGCTTCGCCGTTCCACGTGCCGCCACCGGCTTCCATAAAAACGCGCCATCGGTCTTCGTTGCTGCCGACGCGCTCGGCGCGGGCTTGCGTCACAGGCTCGACGCCCAGCCGGCGAATCGCCGCCACCCGCGGTCGCCAGCTGGCGTCGAAGGTGACCTCGCCGTCATAGGCGAGTTCGATGTCGCGCCGGTCGATCCAGCGGACGTCGCGCCAGCGCAATTGCTCGACCGGTGTCGATGCCAACGTCCACTTGCTGGGCAGGTGTTTCTTCGCCAGGTCGTCTGGTTTGCCGGCACCGCCACGCCCTCGAAACGCCCGCACCGACGCACTGGGAAAAACGGCGCCTTCGACATCGACCGCGTCGAACGCGATCTCGCGGTGCCACAACGGTGCGACGCGCAGCCGGAGCATCACGCGCCTGGCGGCGATGGGCTGCGCTTGCGCAGTCGCCAGCTCGTTCAGCACCAAGGTCGGCATGGGCCACAGCGTGCGGTGCGCGCTACCGATCTTGAGACCGATGCCGAAGTTCTCTTCGAAGCGTGCGCTGAGCTCGGCTGCGATCTTTTCGTCGCTCGGCAAAAGCGCGCTGGCGGTGACGACCAACGCACTCACCACCACGCCCGACGCCACGGCGATTCCGGTCAGCCAACGTTGGGTGCGTGTCATCGTTTCAGCTTAGCGCGCGGTGGCTCCGCGGCCTGTCAGCCGCCGTCGCTATAGTTTCGGCAATCGTTCACTGGAGCAACACCCATGCGGATCTGGAAGAAAGAAATCTCGATAGAACTACTGACCCAGAGCCACGTGGGCACTGCGGTCGAGCACCTCGGCATGGAGTTCACCGAGGTCGGCGACGACTTCATCACCGGTCGCGTGCCGGTCGACGTGCGCACCCGCCAGCCGTATGGCCTGCTGCACGGCGGCGTGTCGGTGGTGCTGGCCGAAACGCTGGGATCTTGCGGTGCCCACTATTCAGCCCCGGAAGGCGACCGCGCGGTGGGGTTGGACATCAACGCCAACCATCTGCGCTCTGCCACCAGCGGCTGGGTGACGGCCACGGCGCGCCCTGTTCACCGTGGTCGGACCACGCAGGTGTGGCAGATCGACATGAAGAACGACGCTGGCGAATTGACCTGCGTCTCGCGCATCACGATGGCGGTGCTGCAGCCGCGTGGTGGCGCCAACCACGCGAACGGGGCGAAGAGCTGACGCGACCCGCCCGGCGACTTACGAATCGACTCGTTCGACCGCGGGCGTGCCTGTCGATGGAACCGCCATGGAAACGGTACCCAATCCCGATGCGCGTGGCGTCGTGACGTAGCCTCTGGTTCGCATGCGGAAAGTCGCAATCAGGCGCTGCAGCAGATCATCGAACAAACCGAGCGGATCGTTGACCAAACGCGACACGGCGTATGTTCCGAGTGCAATGCCTTCGTAGCGAATTTGCACGCCGTCGAAGTAGTGCTGGAGCGCGAGCCCGGCGTCGTAAAGACAGCGCTCGACCGAGTCGAACAACTCGCCGGGAGATCCCTGTTCCGGAACCACAACGGCGCTCACCGAGTAAGTGAAGTGCACGCCGCCGGGATGTGCCTTCCGCACATCCAGAATAGGCTGCAAGGCAATGCTTGACTGCGCAATGGTCGAAGAAGTATTTTTTTCCAAGTGAAGCAGTTTGCCGCTGCGAAAACGCTTCGCTGTAGGAGTGCGTCGCCTTTGCCTGACGGCTGAAAAAGTGCAACCGCATGCAAGAGGTGTAGATCGTCCCGGTCATCGGGCCAGCTTTTTGCCGGGCAGTCGCAGCGAGCCCGGTAGACTCGCCAGCTTTTCGAACGAACGTTTTCCATGGCCGATTCATCCGCCGCGCGCACCAAGGCGGTTTTCGAATTCAAGAGCGCCACGCTCCCGCTGATCGCGGTGATCCTCAAGACCGCCGACCTCGCGGTGCTGGCTGAAGCGCTCGATGCGCAGCTCGCCGACTCACCCGACTTCTTCGAGCAAGAGCCGGTGGTGATCGACCTGTCTGTGCTGCAAGAAACCGGTACGGCACCCGACATCGACTTCGCCCGGCTGCGCAGCCTGCTGGCGCGCCACCAGACGCAGCCCATTGCCGTACGAGGTGGCAGCGAGCTGCAAAACATCGCGGCACGCGCGGCCGGTCTGTCGCTGGCGGCCATGCCGGTGTCCCCGGCGCCTCGGGCTCCAACGCAAGAAGCGGTTGCCGCTGCACCGGAAGCACCGCAGATCGTGCGCGAGGTGCCCGTGCCTGCCAACGGCACGCTCGTCATCGACAAGCCGCTGCGCTCGGGCCAGCAGGTCTATGCACGCGGTGGCGACGTCATCGTCACCGCGGTCGTGAGCTTCGGTGCCGAGATCATCGCCGATGGCAACATCCATGTGTATGCACCGTTGCGTGGCAAAGCCATTGCGGGCGCTCGCGGCAACATCGATGCGCGCATCTTTTCGACCTGCCTCGAAGCGCAACTGGTGGCCATCGCGGGCATCTACCGCACCGCGGAGGTTCCGCTGCCCGCCAACGTGCTCGGCAAGCCGGCGACCATCCGCCTGGACGGCAAAAAATTGGTGATCGATCCGATCGCCTGAACAGAAACATAAAAGAGGAATGGCCATGGCCAAAATTGTGGTGGTGACTTCGGGCAAGGGCGGCGTCGGCAAGACGACGACGAGCGCCAGCTTTGCATCCGGCCTGGCGCTGGCCGGCAAGAAGACGGCTGTGATCGACTTCGACGTCGGCCTGCGCAACCTCGACCTCATCATGGGTTGCGAACGCCGCGTGGTGTACGACCTCATCAACGTGATTCAGGGCGAGGCCAACCTCAACCAGGCATTGATCAAGGACAAGCAGTGCGAGAACCTGTTCGTGCTGGCTGCCTCGCAAACGCGCGACAAGGAAGCGCTGACGCAAGAGGGCGTCGAGAAGGTCCTCAAGGACCTGTCCGACATGGACTTCGACTACATCGTGTGCGACTCGCCGGCCGGCATCGAGACCGGCGCCATGATGGCCATGCATTTCGCCGACGAAGCGCTCATCGTGACCAACCCCGAAGTCTCTTCAGTGCGCGATTCCGACCGCATCCTGGGCATGCTCGGCAGCAAGACCAAGCGCGCGATCGACGGTGGTGACCCGATCAAGGAGCATCTGCTCATCACGCGCTACAACCCGAACCGCGTAGCCGGCGGCCAGATGCTGTCGCTCGACGACATCAAGGACATCCTGCGCATCAAGCTGATCGGCGTCATCCCCGAATCCGAGACGGTGCTCAACGCGTCCAACCAGGGCGTGCCCGCCATCCATGACAAGGGCACCGACGTGGCCGAGGCGTACCAGGACGTGGTCGCCCGTTTTCTGGGCGAAGACCGTCCGCTGCGCTTCATCGACGCTGACAAACCGAGCTTCTTCAAACGCATCTTCGGAGGAAAGTAAGCATGTCGCTTTTCTCGTTTCTCCTCGGAGAGAAAAAGAAGACTGCCAACGTCGCCAAGGAGCGGCTGCAGATCATCCTGGCGCACGAGCGATCCAGCCTCAACAGCAAGCGACCCGACTACCTGCCCGAGCTGCAGCGCGAGCTTTTGGCAGTGATCTCCAAATACGTGTCGATCCGCCCCGAAGACCTCAAGGTGCATGTCGAGAGGCAGGACAACCTCGAAGTACTCGAAGTGAAGATCGAGTTGCCCGATGCGGTGAAGAAGGCGGTCACGCGGCCGGCCGCGCCTGCTGTCGCAGCGGCACCTGTCGCTGCGCCCGCTCCCAAGGCGCGCTGATCCAAAAAGGGGTCGGGCGGCGCCAGTGCGTGGCTGCACAACCGGCGTGCGCCAAACGATCCACTTTGGACCATTTGGACAAATTGATCAGGCTGGCTTGACGTAGGTCGTTGATTTCATTGGTTTTATGACTTGGCACGCTGCATGCATGTAGCGTTTCCCATGTTCATCCTGCTGCGGCGAGGACCATTCCAATGAAAGTCGGCATCTTCATTCCCATCGGCAACAACGGCTGGTTGTTGTCCGAGAACGCACCCCAGTACAAGCCGAGCTTCGCGCTCAACAAAGAGGTCACGCTGAAGGCTGAGCACTACGGCCTGGACTTCGTGCTGTCGATGATCAAGCTGCGCGGCTTCGGCGGCAAGACCGAGTTTTGGGACCACAACCTGGAGTCGTTCACCCTCATGGCCGGGTTGGCCGCGGTGACCACCAAGATCAAGCTTTTCGCCACCGCCGCATCGCTGGTGATGCCGCCCGCTATCGTCGCGCGCATGGCGTCGACCATCGATTCGATCTCGGGCGGGCGCTTCGGCGTGAACCTGATCACCGGCTGGCAGAAGCCGGAGTATTCGCAGATGGGCCTGTGGCCGGGCGACGAGTTCTTCGCGACGCGCTACCAGTACCTGTCCGAGTACATCCAGGTGCTGCGCGAGCTGTGGACCACCGGGCAGTCCGACTTCAAGGGCGACCACTTCAAGATGGACGACTGCCGCCTGAGCCCGCAGCCACAAGCCGACATGAAGGTGATCTGCGCCGGCCAGAGCGACGCCGGCATGGATTTCTCGGCCGCGCATGCCGACTACAACTTCTGCTTCGGCAAAGGCGTGAACACGCCCAAGGCGTTCGCACCTTCGGCGCAGAAACTGATCGACGCGGCCGCCAAGACCGGCCGCAACGTGACGACCTACGTGCTCATCATGATCATCGCGGACGAAACCGACGAAGCGGCGCGTGCCAAGTGGGAACACTACAAGGCCGGCGCCGACCAAGGCGCGATCCAGTGGCTCGGCGTGCAGGGCGCGGCCGACACCAAGTCGGGCGCCGACACCAACGTGCGGCAGATGGCCGATCCGACCTCGGCCGTCAACCTGAATATGGGAACGCTGGTCGGCTCGTACGCCACCGTCGCGCGCATGCTCGACGAGATGGCGGAAGTGCCCGGCACCGAAGGCGTGTTGCTGACCTTCGACTATTTCGTCGAAGGCATCGAGGCCTTCGGCCAGCGCATTCAGCCGCTGATGAAGAGCCGCATCGACGTCGATACGCCGGTTCCCTCCGCGGTGCAGGATGAAGCGATCGCTGCTTGAATTGAATCGCGCTGCCACTGCATCACCCAGGATCCGAAGGACATCGCCATGACCACCGTCGCCCCGAAGAACACCACGATCACGTCGACCACGCCGGTCGGCGTGCCGAGCCTTCCCGGCGCGCCGGCACCGCTGGTGCTGCCCGCGCGGCCCGAACCGGTCGCGCTGCACGCAGCCAACTCGGCACTCATCGTGGTCGACATGCAGAACGCCTATGCGTCGCTCGGCGGCTACGTCGACTCGGCGGGCTTCGACATCTCGGGCGCGCAGGGCACCATCGCCATCATCGCACGCACCATCGAGGCGGCACGCGCGGCCGGCATCCTCGTCGTGTTCTTGCAGAACGGCTGGGATGCAGGCTACGTCGAAGCCGGTGGTCCAGGCTCGCCCAACTGGTACAAATCGAACGCACTCAAGACCATGCGCAAGAAGCCGGAGTTGCAAGGCAAGTTCCTTGCAAAAGGCGGCTGGGACTACGAGCTCATCGACGCGATGAAGCCGCAGGCCGGCGACATCGTCATCCCCAAGACACGCTACAGCGGCTTCTTCAACAGCACGCTCGACAGCACGCTGCGGGCTCGCGGCATTCGCAATCTGGTGTTTACCGGCATCGCGACCAACGTGTGCGTCGAGTCGACCTTGCGCGACGCCTTCCACCTCGAATACTTCAGCGTGATGCTGGAAGACGCAACGCACGAACTCGGCGGCGCGGCGATCCAGAAGGCGACGGTCTACAACGTCGAGACCTTCTTCGGCTGGGTCTCCACCGTCGAAGAATTCTGCAAGACCGTCAGCGCCTGACAGTGCCTTAGATCCGACTTATCCCCAGGAGCATCCATGCCCAAGCAAGCCATCATCCCGCCCGGCACCACCACGCCGATCGCGCCTTTCGTGCCCGGCACCATGGCCGACGGCATCGTCTACGTGTCGGGCACGCTGCCCTTCGACAAGGACAACAACGTGGTCCACGTGGGCGACGCCACGCTGCAAACGCGCCATGTGCTGGAGACCATCAAGAGCGTGATCAGCACGGCCGGCGGCACGATGGACGACGTGACTTTCAACATGATCATGATCAAGGACTGGGCCGACTACCCCAAGGTCAATGCGGTCTACGCCGAGTACTTTCCGGGCGTGAAGCCAGCGCGCTATTGCATCCAGTGCGGCCTGGTCAAGCCGGAGGCGCTGATCGAGATCGCGTCCATCGCGCACGTCGGCAAGCCCTGACTGCAGTCCGGCTCACATGAATTTTCCATGCCCCTGAAATGACTTTGCACTTCGAAGTCCACGGCGTCGACTCGGACGCACCCAGCGTGCTGATGTCGTCCGGCCTCGGTGGTTCGGCTGGCTTCTGGCGTCCGCAGTTGCCCGGCCTGGTCGCCGCCGGCTGGCGCGTGGTGGTGTACGACCAGCGCGGCACCAACCGCAGCCCCGGCGTGCTGCCCGACGACTACGCCATCGCCGACATGGCGCGTGACGTGGTCGAAGTGCTGGATGCCAGCGGCACGGCACGCTGTCACCTCGTCGGTCATGCGCTCGGCGGGCTTGTCGGCTTGCAGTTGGCACTCGATGCGCCGGAGCGCGTCGCGAGCCTGGTACTCATCAACGCATGGTCCAGGCCGAACCCACATTCAGCGCGTTGTTTCGACGCCCGCATCGCCTTGCTCGCCGGCTCGGGCCGACGCGCCTATGTCGAGGCGCAGCCGATCTTTTTGTACCCGGCCGCTTGGAGCGCGGCGCATGCAGAGCACGTGGCCGCCGAAGTCGATCACGCTTACGACAACTTTCCGGGCGACGCCAACCTGCTTGCGCGCATCGGCGCGTTGCGCGCATTCGATGTGGATGCGCGGCTGGGTGACATCGGCGTACCGGCCCTGGTCGCGACCGCTACCGACGACGTACTCGTGCCGTGGACCTGCTCGCAGCGGCTGGCCGATGGCTTGCCGAACGCGACGATGGAGCGCGTCGTACATGGCGGTCACGCGCACAACGTGACCGAAGCCGATGCCTTCAATCCGGTGCTGCTCAAGTTCCTCGCGCAACAAACGCAGCAGCAAGAACAGCCAACGCATAACCAACCTGACGCGACTTTCAGCGGACAACGCAAATGACACAGACCCTCGACCACGCCACACTGGCCACCCTCTTCACCGAGGCCCGCACCCACAACGGCTGGACCGACGCACCGGTGTCCGACGAGTTGCTGAAGAGCGTCTACGACCTGACCCGCATGGCGCCGACTTCGGCCAACTGCTCGCCAGCGCGCTTCGTGTTCGTGCGCACGCCCGAAGGCAAGGCGAAGCTCTCGCCGGCGTTGTCCAAAGCCAACCATCACAAGACGATAAGCGCACCGGTCACGGTGATCTGTGCGTGGGACAAGCTTTTCTACGACAAGCTCCCTGCCCTGTTTCCGCATGCCGATGCACGCGCCTGGTTCACCGGCAGCGCCGAAGCCGCGCACGAGACCGCGTTCCGCAACGCCTCGATGCAGGCCGGCTACTTTTTGTTGGCAGCGCGTGCGCTCGGGCTCGACTGCGGTCCGATGTCGGGCTTCGACAAGGCCGTGGTCGACGCCGCGTTCTTCGAAGGCACGAGCTGGTCGGTCAACCTGCTGATCAACCTCGGCCACGGTGATGCGAGCAAGGTGTTCGGCCGCTTGCCGCGCCTGGCGTTTGACGAAGCCTGCGTGCTGGCCTGACGTCATGCCTTGCACGACCATGCCCGTGCCCGTGCCCTTGTCCGAGGTGCCAGCACCGTCCGAGCGCGAGGTAGCACTCGAGCGCAGCGACTTTCGCAATGCGATGTCACGGCTCGGCGCAGCGGTGAACATCATTACCACCGATGGCCCTGCAGGCCGCGCGGGGTTCACCGCATCGGCGGTGTGCAGCGTGACGGACGAGCCGCCGACCCTGCTCATCTGCCTCAATCGCACCGCCTCGGTGTACCCGGCCTTCCGGGCCATTGGCGTGCTGTGCGTCAACGTGCTGGGCGCGGGACAGCGAGCGCTCTCAAGTGTCTTTGGCGGCAAGACGCCGATGGACGAACGTTTTGCCGGCTCGCAGTGGGAGCGAGGCGCCACCGGTTCGCCGGTGCTCGAAGGCGCCTCCGTGTCCTTCGACTGCCGCGTCACCAGCAGCACCAGCGTCGGCACGCACGACGTGCTGTTCTGCGAGGTCGTGGCGGTGGCGATGGGCGAAGCGGCGCATGGGCTCATCTACTTCGATCGCCGCTATCACGACATCGTGACGCCACCGGCCCACTGAGCCGGCTCGGGACAAAAGGCCGAGTCCGATTTCGCGTCCGTTCAGTTCTTCGCGGCCGACAGGATGCCCTGCAGCACGATGCGCTGCACGTTCTCCACCGCCTCTTCGAAGAACGCCGGATCGTCGAGCGTGCGGCCGGTGATGGCTTGCACCTGCACGCCGAAATCGGCGTAATGCTGCGTGGTCGCCCACAGCGCGAAGATCAAGTGATGCGGGTCGACAGGCGCCAGCTTGCCGGCCGCGACCCACTCCCTGATGACCTCCGATTTGCGGTCGACCAGATCGCGCAGTTCACGCCCCAGTTCGTCGCGCAATAACGGTGCGCCCTGAATCATTTCGAGGCAGAACAGCCGCGATGCGTCGGGCTGATCGCGCGAGATCACCAGCTTGCGTCGGATGTAGTGGCCGATGGCTTCACGCGGGTCTTGCTCGGCGCTGAAACCGCGCAAGGGTTCGAGCCATACGGCAAGCAGTTCGCGCAACACGCTCACGTACAGCTCTTCCTTGTTGGCGAAGTAATAGAGCAGATTGCTCTTGGAGACATCGGCCCGCGCTGCCACCTGATCGACGCTGGTGCCATGCAGGCCAAAGCGCGAGAACAGCCCCAATGCGGCAGCAAGGATCACGCTGCGCTTGTCTTCGATCTGGCGCAGCCGGCGGTTCACCGCGGCCACGCTGCGCACGCCGGGTGTGCGCAGCGCTTGCCCGCGCTGCGACGGCTTGGTGGCGGGCGTCGACTTGACGACCTTGGCCGTCTTGGTCATCTTGGCATTGGCCGCCTTCACCGCTCCTCCGGATGTCTTCGGCATGGGCTGCTGCTTTCTTGTTTCTGCATGCCGTGCTGCTTGCATGACGCGGGCCAGTTTGCCGCATTTGTCCATTTGGTCCAACTGGCACAAACGTTGCATGTCACTGCCGCTGCAGCGCACCGGTTCGCGCTCTTCAAAAGGATTCGAAGCATGACCCTGCTGACCGTACCCATCATCGATCTCGCGCCCTACTTCGAGGGCACCGAACAAGGCCGCGCCGAGGTCGCACGCAAGGTCGACGAGGCTTCGCGCAGCATCGGCTTTCTGGTCATCACGCACCACGGCATTTCGCCCGAATTGATCGCACGCGTGTCCGAGCTGTCGCGCCAGTTTTTCGCGTTGCCGCTGGCCGACAAGCGCCGCGTCGACCGGCCGCGCGAAGACGCGGTGCGCGGCTACAGCGCGGTCGGCGAAGAAGGTTTGTCGTACAGCCTGGAAGAAGCGACACCCGGCGACTTGAAGGAGTCGTTCTCGGTCGGTCCGTCGAACGTGCCGGACGACGAGTACCACCGCGGCAAGGCGGCCGGCCCGCACTTCGAGCCCAACAGCTGGCCCGACATCCCGGGCTTCCGCGAAGCGTACGAGGAATACTTCGAGGCGATGAGCGAACTCTCGCGCTCGCTGATGCGCATCTTCGCGCTGGGCCTGAAGCTGCCGGAGCGTTTCTTCGACGACAAGATCGACGAACACATCAGCATGTTCCGCGTGCTGAGTTACCCGCCACAGAAAGAAGCCCCGTTGCCGGGCCAGTTGCGTGCCGGTGCGCACAGCGACTACGGCAGCCTGACGGTGGTGCTGCCCGACGACAAGGGACTGCAGGTGCTCAACAAGGCCGGCCAGTGGGTCGACGTGCCCCAGGTCGAAGGTGGCCTCGTCGTCAACATCGCCGACTTGATGATGCAGTGGACCAACGACCAGTGGCTGTCGACCATGCACCGCGTGGTCAACCCGCCTTTCGAGGCGGCGAGCACCAACCGCCGCCAGTCGCTGGTGTTCTTTCACCAGCCCAACTACGACGCGATGGTCGAGTGCCTGCCGAGCTGTCTGGCACCTGGCGGCAAGCCGACGTACGCGCCCATTTCTTCAGGCGACCACCTGATGTCGAAGTTCGTGAAACAGACGACCTTCGGCGGTACCAAGGTCGCGGCCTGAGGCGCAGCTTTCGATGGCCCATCTTTCCTACGTCAACGTCTTTGCGAAAGACGTTCTCGCGCTCAGCGGCTTCTATCAACGCGTCTTCGGCTTCCCTGAAATCGAGGCGATTCGCTCGCCGATTTTTCGTGGGCTCGACACCGGTAAATCGAGCCTCGGCTTCAACGCGCTCGAAGCGTACGAGCTGCTGCACCTGGCCGAGTTCTCCGACACGCGCGGCGTCAAGTTCCTGCTCAACATCGATGTCGACAGCCAGGCCGATGTCGACCGCATGGTGCCGATCGCAGTGACCGCCGGCGCGACGCTGATCAAGGCGCCTTACGTCACTTACTACCACTGGTACCAGTCGGTGCTGCTCGACCCGGAAGGCAACGTCTTCCGCATCAACTTCATGATGTGACGCGGCCTCGGCGACTGTCCCCTTCTTCTCTTCTCGATGTCTTCAACGCTCACCACCAAAGGCCTGACCATGTTCCGCAAAACCGCCCCGTACGCCCTCGTGGCGCTGACCGCCTGCACCGTGCTCGTCGCGCCGGCCATGGCCGACGGCTTCACGCTCAAGGGCGAGCCCAAGATCGCGATGATCTATTTCGGCCCGAAGAACGACGGCGGCTGGACGCAGGCTTTCGACGAGGCGCGTATCAAGGTCGAGGCTGCGACCGGCAAGAAGATCCAGTTCGTCGAGAACGTGCCCGAAGACGCGTCGGCCATCAAGCCGGCGGCCGAGCGCTTCATTTCGCGCGGCGCGAACATCATCATCGGCACCGCCTTCGGCTACTCCGACACCTTCAAGGAACTGGCTGCCAAGTACCCGGACGTCGCGTTCCTCAACGGCTCGGGCACCACCAACGGCAGCAACCTCGAATCGTTCTACGGCCGCACCTACGAGAGCCAGTACCTGTGCGGCATGGCGGCCGGCGCGGCATCCAAGTCGGGCAAGCTCGGTTTCGTGGCGGCCAACCCCTTCGGCGTGGTGAACTGGACCGTCAACGCCTTTGCGCTCGGTGCGCAAAAGATGAACCCGAACGCCACCGTCAACGTGATCTACACCGGCGCATGGAACGACCCGGTGAAGGAGCGCGCGGCCGCCATGGCGTTGATCGACCAGGGTGCCGACGTCATCGGCCAGCACGTGGATTCGCCGACACCGCAGATCGTCGCGCAGGAGCGCGGCGTGTACGGCACCGGCCACCATCGTGATCTGCGCCAGTTCGCGCCCAAGGCCACGCTGTGCTCGTCGGTCTGGGTCTGGGACAAGTTCCTGACGCCCGAGCTGAAGAAGATCATGGCCGGCAACTGGACGCCTTCGCAATACGGCGCCTTCATCGAGATGAAGGACGGCGGCACCGACATCGCGGGCTTCGGCGCGGGCGTGCCCAAGGACAAGGCCGCGATGATCACCGCCGAGCGCGACGCCATCCTCAAGGGCAAGCAGATCTACGCCGGCCCGCTGAAAGACCGCGACGGCAAGGAGCGCGTGGCTGCGGGCGGCACGCTGTCGGATGCCGACCTGTGGAAGATGGACTGGTACGTCAAGGGCGTGGTTACGCAAAAGTAAGCGCAGGACATTCAGCGTCATGGCGACCGCGCTGCAGCTCACCGGCATCTGCAAATCGTTCGACGGTTTCAAGGCGCTGATCGACGCGGACTTCAGCGCGCGCTGGGGCGAGGTGCATGCGCTGCTCGGCGAGAACGGCGCTGGCAAGTCGTCGCTGATGAACATCGCGGCCGGCCTCTATGCGCCGGAGTCGGGCCAGCTGCTGGTCGACGACAACGCAGTGCGGCTCGACGGCCCACGCGATGCGGCGCGGCATCACATCGGCATGGTGCACCAGCACTTCAAGCTGGTGAAGCCTTTCACCGTGGCCGAGAACATCCTGCTCGGGCATCCGCTCGCATCGAGTGAAGGCAGTCATCGCAAGCGGCTCGGCATGCTCGAAGCGCAGATCCGCGCGAAGGCCGACGAGCTCGGCTTCGCCATCGATCCGCGGCAATGCACGGAGCGGCTGTCGATCGCCGAACAGCAGCGCGTCGAGATCCTGAAAGTGCTGCTCGCGGGCGCCCGCATCCTGATCCTCGACGAGCCGACCGCGGTGCTGACCGACCGCGAAGCCGAACGCTTGCTGTCGACGGTGCAGGCGCTGGCGCGCAGCGGTTCTGCCGTCGTGCTGGTGACGCACAAGATGGCCGACGTGAGGCGCTATGCCGACCGCGTGACGGTGATGCGCGGTGGCCGCACGGTGAAGACCGTCGACCCGAAGCAGACCGCGGTGGCCGAGCTGGTGCAGCTCACCGTCGGCGACTCGATCGCGCACTCGACCCTGCGACCGCAGCGCTCGCAGGCCGGTGCGGCGCGGCTTACCGTGCGCGGCTTGCGCACGGCTGCGGCCAAGGTCGTCGGTGATGCGCGGCCTGCCCTCGATGGCGTCGACCTCACGCTGCACGCCGGCGAGATCTACGGTCTGGCCGGCGTCGGCGGCAACGGTCAAAGCGAACTCGCCGCCGCGTTGATGGGACTCGACTCGACGATCGATGGCGACATCACGCTGGAGGATTTCGGCGACTTGAAGGCCGCCTCGAATGCGCAACGGCGCGCGTTGCAGTTCGCCGCCATCCCGGCCGATCGCTATGGGCTCGCATTGGCCGGGGCCTTGTCGGTGGCGGAGAACTTCGGCATCGGCCAGGTGCATGGCGGGCGCTACGGCTCGCCGTGGCGGCTCGACACCACGCAACTCCAAGCCGATGCGAAGGCCGCCGTGGAACAGTTCGACGTGCAGGGCGTCCGCAACCTGGACCAGAAGGCGGCATTGCTTTCGGGTGGCAACGCGCAGAAGCTGGTGCTGGCGCGCGAGTTCGGCCGTACGCCGCGCGTCGTGCTGGCGCACAGCCCGAGCCGCGGGCTCGACGTGCGCGCCGGTGCCGAGGTGCATGCGCGGCTGCTGGCCGCGCGCGATGCCGGCGCAGCGGTGCTGCTCATCAGTGAAGACCTGGACGAAGTGCTGGCGCTGGCCGATCGCGTCGGCGTGATGACGCGCGGGCGCATCGTGGCGGAGTTCGATCAGCCGGCCGATCGGCAAGCCGTGGGACAGGCAATGGTCGACCATGGCTGAGCTCGCGGTGGACGCATCGACCGCCACGACCGTGGCACGGCAGCCGTTCGCAAGCCGGCGCTTCGCATTGGAGAGCCGGCAGCAGATGGGATGGCTGTCGCAGGCCGCGATCCTCGTTGTGTCGCTCGCCATCGGCATGGGCATCTCCGCGGCCATATTGGTCGCGGCGGGCGTGCCCGCGAACGAGCTGCTCAACGAGTTCGTGCTGCAGACGCTGTTCGACAAGCAAAGCCTGATGGCGGTGCTGTTCCAGGCGGCGCCGATGGTCCTCGTCGGCATCGCGGCCTCGATGTCGTTTCGTGCGCGCTTCTGGAACCTCGGGCTCGAAGGCCAGATGATCTGGGGCGCCATCGGTGCGACGGCCATCTCGTTCTTCGACCTCGGGCCGCCGACCCTGCGCTTGCCGCTGATGCTGCTCATGGCGATCGGGCTCGGGCTCTCGTGGGCAGTGGCACCCGCGCTGCTCAAGCTGAAGCTCGGCGTCAACGAAATCATCTCGACGCTGATGCTCAACTACATCGCCGGCTACTTCCTGCTGCACCTCGTCTACGGCGCATGGAAAGACCCGAAGGATTCGTTCCCGTATTCGCCGCAGTTCCGCGCCTTCGAGCGGTTGCCCGAATGGTTCGGCAATGTGAGCACCGCGGCGATCGGCCTCGCGCTGATCGTTGCCGTGCTGGCGTGGTGGTTCGTCGGCATCAGCCGTGCGGGGCTGTACCTGCGCTTCGTCTATGCCAACCCGCGCATGGCCGACGCGGTGGGCGTGCCGGTGCGCCGGATGATTCTGTCGGCGGTGCTCGTGTCGGGCGCGCTGTCGGGCATCGCGGGGTTCGTGGTGGTGGCGGGACAGGAGGGCCGGCTGACGCAGGCCTTCTACGCGGGCTACGGTTTCTCCGGCATCCTGATCGCCTTCCTCGCGCGCAACAATCCGTTGGCCGCGACGGTGGTTGCGGTGCTGGTCGCAGCGCTCTTCGTGGCGGGGCGCAACCTGCAGGTGTTCTATCAAATCCCGTTCTCGATGGTGCAGCTGATCCAGGCGATCGTGGTGATCTGCGTGGCTTCGTCGGACTTCTTCATCCGGCACCGGATACGGCGCGTCCGATGAGTGCTTTTGCGATCGCTACCAATTGGTTAGGCAACGCGCCGGACTTTGCAGTGCCTTATGCGTTGGCCGCACTCGGGCTCATTCTCACCGAGCGATCGGGCGTGCTGTCGCTCGGCGCCGAAGGCTTGATGCTGGTCGGCGCGCTGGCCGGCATCGGCGCGCAGATCGCTTTCGGGCATCCCGCTCTTTCGCTCGTCATCGCCATGCTGGCGGCGAGCGCGGTGTCGATCCTGTTCGCCGTCATGACGATCCTTCTGCGCGTGAACCAGGTCATCGCCGGGCTGGCGCTGGTCTTCTTTTGCCAGGGGCTTACCAGTCTCGCCGGCACGCTGTTCGGCTGGACCAATGTGGCGGTGACCAGCTTCAGTGCGCTGCCGTTGTGGCCGTTGTCGGAGCTGCCGCTGGTGGGCCGGCTCTTCACGCAGAACATCGTGGTGTACCTCACGCTGCCGATCTTCATCGCGGTGGTCTGGTACCTCACGCGCACCAGCGCCGGACTGCGCATGCGCGCGGTCGGCGAGAACCCGCAGGCGGCCGATGCGGCCGGCATCAGCGTCGGGGCATGGCGCTTCGCTGCAGTGCTCGCTGGGGCGGCGCTGGTCGGGTTAGCGGGCGCCTACATCTCTGTCGTGAGCACCAAGCTCTGGATCGCCGGCATGACCGGTGGGCGCGGCTGGATCGCAGTCGGCCTCGTGATCTTCGCGCGCTGGTCGCCATGGAAAGCGCTGGCTGGCGCGGTGCTGTTCGGCTGCATCGAAGCGTTGATTCCGCAGCTCGCCGCGGCCGGCGTGCAGCTGCCTCAGTACTTCGTGTCGATGACGCCATACGCCATTACGCTCGCCGTGATGATCTGGGTCGCGGTTGCACGAAAGAGTGACACGGGCGGGACCAACGACGGCGAACCCGGTGCATTGGGCGAGCCTTACCTGCGGGAAGAAAGACGATGACCACCGCGAAACACATGGAATCACAGGATCTGTGGGCCCATTGGCACAGTGCCGCGCTGCGGACAGTGCAGCGCCAAATAAGTCCGCGACAGCCGCTAAGGCAAGCGTACATTGGTACACAGTACTGCTCCCGAAATGGATCGTCATGCCACTGCGCCGCCCTCTAGTTGCCCCGAAGGATTTCGTTTCTGCTGAAACCATCCGGCGCGATCGTCTCAGGCTGGCTTTGCCGGCAACTGTCGCCATGCTCCGTGAGCGGCACGCCGACCAGATCGACGTCGACGACATCGAAGCCTACGTCGCTCTCAACTGGCTCGAGTGGCAGGGTGGCGGCCTCCGGCTGACGATCACCGGCAAGAACGTCTGCGCGCAGATGGCGCCGGCTGCTGTCGCCGATTAGCGCAGCTCGAAGTGGATACGGTCCACTGCCCGCACACCGCTGCGACTACTGATTCGAGATGATCTGCGCGATCAGCCCGGTCGCGATGGCTGCGAGCACGAAGTCACCGCCGACACCGACCCACTGGTAACCGCGCGGAGGCGCATTAAGGTGGTTGCCGCGCCAGTCGTTGACTACGTAATGCGGCCACGGTATTCCATCGGTACGCGGCCACCGCGACGCCATTCGGCATGCGGCTGCGGGAAGCCGCCGCGATCGAACTGGCTGCCGGGGCGATAGTCCTGATGTCCGTAGCGGCCGTCGTCATGACGGTCGAAATGATCACGTGGCTGATGCCGTTGCTATTGCTGGTATTGCTGATCGCGGTCAAGTCGCCGGCTTGTCGCTCGGCGTCTTGATGTTGTCCTTCAGTTCCTTGCTCATCGGCAGCCCGATGGGCAGGTTCTTCGGCGCGATGGGCTGCATGAACCACTTGTCGTAGAGCTTGTCGAACTGGCCCGACTTCATCAAGCCGGTGATGACGCCGTCGACCAGCGCCTTGTACTGCGGATCGTCCTTGGGCAGCATGCAGGCGTACGGCTCGACCTGCAGCGCTTCGCCGACGACTTCGAGGTCGGCCGGGGTTTTGGAGTTCGACTTCAACCCGTACAGCAGGATGTCGTCCATCGCGAAAGCCGTGGCGCGATCGCTCTCCACCAGCAGCAACGAATCGGAATGGTCCTTGCCCATCACGATGTCGATGTCGAGGTTCTTGTCGGTGCTGTATTTGCGCACGACCTGAACGTTGGTCGTGCCGGTCGTGATGGCGACCTTCTTGCCCTTGAGGTCCGGGTAGTCCTTGATGCCTGCGCCCTTCTTCACGAGCAGCCGCGTGCCGGTATAGAAATGGTTGATGGCAAAGGCGACGTCCTTGGCGCGCGCCGAGTTGTTGGTGGTGGAGCCGCACTCCAGATCGAGCGTGCCGTTGGTGATGAGCGGGATACGGTTTTGCGACGTCACCGCCATCAGTCCGACTTCCAGATTCGGCTTGCCCAGTTTTTGCTTGACCGCTGCGACGATGGCGTTCGTCAGCTCGACCGAGAAACCGACGGGTTTCTCAGGACCGTCGAGGTAGCTGAAAGGCACCGACGATTCGCGGTAGGCCACAGTCATCTTGTTGGCTGCGGCAATCTTCGCAAGCGTGTCGGCAGCATGCGCGCCGGTGGTGGCGGCGAGTGCGGCGGCAACGGCCAGCACGGCGGTCGTGAGGGCAGAAAGTTTCATGGAGACCTCTTTGGAAAATTGAACGAACAAGAAACTTGGGAAGAGCTCGGCAGTACGCAAGGCGGGTGCCAACATGTCCCGTGACACTGCACACGCCAGATCCGCACTGCGTCGCAGCTCATCATTAGCCAAGCTCGCGAGGTCGAGCGCATCGGCATTTTCCAGAACGAAGGAACGAGGACATCCATGCACATTTGCGTGCTCGGCGCAGGCATCGTCGGACTGGCCACGGCCTGGCAACTGCAGCGCGACGGCCATCAGGTCACGGTGATCGATCGTGCTGCGCCGGGCGAAGGCGCGAGTGCCGGCAACGGCGCGCAGCTGAGCTACTCGTATGTGGCGCCGCTGGCCGATCCGTCGATCTGGCGACAGTTGCCGCACTTGTTGTTCTCGCCTTCGTCGCCGCTGAAGCTGCGCCCGAAACTCGATCCGCAGCAGTGGCGTTGGGGCCTCGCGTTCCTGGCTGCCTGCAATGCCCCCATGGCCGCTGCCAGCACTGCGCGTCTGCTCGCGCTGGCCGCAGCGAGCCGCGCCGTGTTCGACAGCGTGCGCGCCGAACTGCCGGCCGACATCGACTTCTCTGCCACCGGCAAGCTGGTGCTGTACCGCAGTGCCGATGCGCTCGAAGGCGCACGTCGCCAGATCGATCTGCAGCGCGCTTTGGGCTCGGCGCCACAGCGGCTGGTATCGAACGAAGAGGTCATCGCCATCGAGCCTGCGCTCGCCGGCTATCACCGGCAAATCGCGGGGGCGGTGCACACGCCCAGTGAGTGCGCGGCCGATTGCCTCAAGGTATGCCGGGCGCTCGAACAAGTGCTGCGCGCGCGTGGCGTTGTCTTCTCGTTGGGTGCGGACATCGAAGGCTTCGACCTGAATAGAGGGAGCCAGCGAGGCCGCGTGCAGGCTGTGCAAGCCGCCGGAGGCCCGGTGCAGGCAGACGCCTTCGTGATGGCCCTGGGAAGCGCCTCGGCGCGCTTTGGACGCCAGCTTGGCGCCTACCTGCCGGTGTACCCGCTGAAGGGCTACAGCATCACCCTCGACGTCGACAACTCGCCCGGCGCAGCGCCGACAGTGAACGTGACCGACAGCGCGCGCAAGACGGTGTTCGCACGCATCGGCTCACGGCTGCGCGTGGCCGGCATGGCGGAGATCGTCGGCCACGACAGCCGCATTCCTGAAGGCCGCATCGACACGATGGTCGCCGCGACGAGAGCATTGTTCCCGCACTGCAGCGACTTTATTCAGCTCGCCCCGTGGACAGGCATGCGCCCGGCTACACCGACCGGCGTGCCGATCATCGGCAGCGTCGATGGCGCACCCGACAACATGTTCTTCAACACCGGGCACGGCGCGTTGGGGTTCACGCTGGCTTTCGGCTCGGCGGTCGAGCTTGCGTCGAGACTGTCTCCTGCGGTTGCGGCAAGAAGCTAAGCCGTCGGCGCACCATCTTCGGCTGCGCCATCCGCCGCCGCACGCGCCATCCGCTCGCTCTTCCAGTAGACATCGTCGCCGCCGTCCATCCGGTTCAAGACCCGCGACAGCACGAAGAGCAGGTCGCTGAGCCGATTCAGGTACTGCCGCAGCGCATCGTTGATCTCGGTTGCCGCACCCAGTGAAACGACCGCACGCTCGGCGCGCCGCGCGACTGTGCGGCACACATGCGCAAGCGAGGCCGCGCGCGTGCCCGCCGGCAAGATGAACTCCGCCAATCGTGGCAACACCGCGTTGTGCTCGACCAGCGCGTTGTCGATCTGCAGCAGTGCCTCCGGCTTCAGCAGCGTGTAGCCCGGCATCGAAAGCTCGCCGCCCAGGTTGAAGAGCTGGTGCTGGATGTCGACCAGCAGTTCGCGCACGTTGTCCGGCATCGCCTCGCACAGCAGCACGCCGATCTGCGAATTCAACTCGTCGACGTCGCCCATGGCGTGCACGCGCAGGTGGTCTTTGGGCACGCGCGTGTTGTCGCCCAAGCCGGTGGTGCCGTCGTCGCCAGTGCGAGTTGCGATCTGAGTGAGGCGGTTGCCCATGGTCGTGTCTTTCTGCTGTGGAGTTTTGCGGTAGGTTCATAGAATGGTAGACCGCCTCCGGAGACATCCATGAACGCACCCACCGCCCTCGCCCATCTGACGCCTGAATTGGCGTTGCGCAACACACCCGACGCATTGATCGACGCGTTGAAGGCGCGCTTCGGCACCAACTGTTCCACGGCGCTCGCCGTGCGAACGCAACATGGGCGCGACGAGTCGTCGTTCGAGGCGCCACCGCCGTCGGCAGTGGTGTTCGCCGAATCGACGCAGGACGTCGCCGACGCAGTCACGCTCGCGAGCGGATACAGCGTGCCGGTCATTCCGTTCGGCGTCGGCTCGTCGCTCGAAGGCCATCTACTCGCCGTGCAGGGTGGCATCAGCATCGACGTGTCGCGCATGAACAAGGTGCTTTCGATCAACGCTGACGACCTGACGGTGACGGTGCAGCCGGGCGTCACGCGCAAGGCGCTCAACGAAGAGATCAAGAGCACCGGCCTGTTCTTTCCCATCGACCCGGGCGCCGACGCATCGATCGGCGGCATGACCGCCACCCGCGCCAGCGGCACCAACGCGGTCCGCTACGGCACGATGCGCGAGAACGTGTTGGCGCTCGAAGTGGTCACGGCCGGTGGCGAGGTCATTCGTACCGGCACGCGCGCAAAGAAATCATCTGCAGGCTACGACCTCACCCGCCTGATGGTCGGCAGCGAAGGCACGCTCGGCGTCATCACCGAAATCACGCTACGCATCTATCCGTTGCCCGAGGCGGTGTCGGCGGCGATCTGCTCGTTTCCGAGCATCGAGGCGGCTGTGCGCACGACCATCGAGATCATCCAGCTGGGCGTTCCGATCGCACGGGTCGAACTGATCGACGTGAACACGGTGCGCATGGTCAACGCGTACTCGAAACTCACGCTGCGCGAAGAGCCGTTGCTGCTGATGGAATTTCATGGCTCCCCGGCCAGCGTAAAAGAACAGGCGGAGACGGTGCAGGAGCTCGCCAGCGGCCACGGCGGCAATGCCTTCGAATGGGCCAGCACGCCGGAAGAACGCACGCGGCTGTGGGCGGCGCGTCACAACAGCTACTTCGCGGCGATTCAGTCGCGGCCAGGCTGTCGGGCGATTTCGACCGATACCTGCGTGCCGATCTCCCGGCTGGCCGACTGCCTGCTCGAGTCGGTGGCCGAGGTCGACGCCAGCGGCATCCCGTACTTCCTCGTCGGCCACGTTGGCGATGGCAACTTCCACTTCGGCTATCTGATCGACCCCAACGATGCCGAAGAGCGCACCAAGGCCGAGGCGCTGAACCATGCGCTGGTGATGCGCGCGATCGAACTGGAAGGCACCTGCACCGGCGAGCACGGCATCGGGCTGCACAAGATGGACTTTCTCGTGACCGAGGCGGGCGCGGGAGCGGTGGGCATGATGCGGACGATCAAACGGGCGCTGGACCCGAAGAACATCATGAATCCAGGAAAAATCTTCCGCTAGAGATTTCGCTCGCTCATCTTCTCCTTGCCGGAGCGGTTGTCGATAAGGGCCAGCAGCGCGCTGGCTTCCTTTCCTATGCCATTCGACGTAGGCGATCGATCAACCCATTCAGCGCCTCGAGCGTGCCGAAATGGATCGCAAGCTCACCGCTCTGCTCCACTTGCCCGCCGCGCTTGGTGCGCTTCTTGAGCCGGACTTCGACTTCGGCTGTGAGCAGGTCGGCCAGCTCTTCTTCGACGCGCTGCAAGTCGCGAGACTTCTCGCCCGCTGCGCTGCCGTGGCGCGGCGAAGGCGACAGGCTGAACTCGGCCGCCAGCTTTTTGACCAGGGCTTCAGCTTCCCTAACCGACATCTTCTTTGCGGCGATCTGGTTGGCAGCGGTGATCTGCGTGCCACGATCGAGCGACAGCAAAGCCCGCGCGTGACCCATGTCGATGTCGCCCGCCATCAGCATGGCCTGCGCCGGCTCGGCCAGATTGAGCAAGCGCAGCAAGTTGCTCGCCGCACTTCTTGAACGGCCTACAGCCTGCGCCGCAGCTTCGTGAGTGAGCCCAAACTCAGCCACCAGCCTTTGCAGGCCTTGAGCCTCTTCCAGCGGGTTGAGGTCTTCACGCTGAATGTTCTCGATGAGCGACATCGCCGCCGCCGCTTCGTTGGGCACGTCGCGCACCAGCACCGGCACGCTGTCGAGACCAGCCAGTTTGGCTGCGCGGTAGCGACGTTCACCCGCGATGATTTCGAATTCTGCGTTCTTCGCGTCTGCCGATTCGGCGTCTAGCCGACGTACGAGGATCGGCTGCATGATGCCTTGAACCTTGATGCTCTCGGCCAATTCGTACAGCGCGCCCTTGTCCATGCGCGTGCGTGGCTGGTAGACGCCGGGCACCATTTGATCGAGCCTTAGCACGGTCGGGTTGTGCGCAATGCCGTTTCCGTCGAGGCTATCGCTGGCTGAAGATGCGGTCGGACCGAGCAAGGCTTCGAGTCCGCGGCCAAGGCCTTTGAGTTTTTTGGTGACCATGGTCGCTATTCTTCTTTCGAAATTTCGTTAAGCAGGGCGCGCCCTTGGGTCCAATCACCCAATCCAGATTCGCTGTTGAGATGTCCGCCTTTACCGGCGATGCCAGCGTCCACTGAATCGACAAAGCGGACTCCCCAGTCGGCGGCCATGTCTCGTGAGCGGTCGATGGCGCAATACGGATCGTTGTCGGCAGCGATCATCAGAGCCTTGAAAGGCAAGGTCTGCCGAACGATCGGCGCCCAGCCAGGGATCATTTGCCTCAGGTCATCGCGCTCGACGTCGCCCGGCGCAACGAGCAGTGCCGCACGCACCTTCTGTGTGTTGCGTGAGTGCGCTGCCCAGGCGGCGACGAGGATGCAGCCGAGGCTGTGTGCAACGAGGATCACCCGGCTTGGCGCGGCCAGCACTTCTTCTTCGAGGCGCGCGGACCAGTCGCCGCGGCGCGGATGCATCCACTCGTGTTGCTCGACCCGACGATCGCCGTAGAGCGTTTCCCAGCGGCTTTGCCAATGACCAGAGTCGCTGTTCTGCCAACCCGGCAGCAGCAGGACCGTACCGTCCGCAGGACTAGCCGCCATTGTGGTTCTGCACTTCTGGTTGCACGCCGGAGGCCTTATCTGCCACACCTGCGGCGCTGGCTGTACTCACGCCAACGACCGGCCCGTCATCGGGGGGTGCCGACGGAGATTGCAGTGCGCTGGCCGGCGGCATCTTTTCCACCAGCTCTTTAGCGAAGGCGACGAAGGCCACGCTGCCCTTGGCTGACGGGTCGAACACCACGCCAGGCAACCCATAGCTCGGCGCCTCGGCGAGGCGCACGTTGCGCGGGATCACCGTGTCGAAAACCTTGTCGCCGAAGTGCGCCTTCAGTTGATCACTCACCTGCTGCTGCAGCGTGATGCGCGGATCGAACATCACTCGCAGCAAGCCGATGATCTGCAAGTTCTTGTTGAGGTTGGCGTGTACCTGCTTGATGGTGTTGACCAAGTCGGTCAGACCTTCGAGCGCGAAGTACTCACATTGCATCGGCACGATGACGCCGTGGGCCGCACACAGGCCGTTGAGCGTGAGCAGGCTGAGGGAGGGAGGGCAATCGATCAGGATGAAGTCGTACTCGGCGCCGACGGAAGCCAGCGCGGTACGCAGGCGCTTTTCCCTGCGGTCGAGCGCGACCATCTCCACCTCTGCGCCGGCCAGTTCGCGATTGGCGCCCAGGATGTCATATCCGCAACCCGCCGCCTCCAGCTTTTCGGCTTTGACGCGAGCTTCGGCCACAGTCGCCGACTCAAGCAGTACGTCGTACACCGACAGTTCGAGCTGCCGCTTGTCGATGCCGGACCCCATGGTCGCGTTGCCCTGGGGATCGAGGTCGATCATGAGCACGCGCTGACCGACTTTGGCCAGGCCTGCCGCCAAGTTGACGGTGGTGGTCGTCTTGCCGACGCCGCCCTTTTGATTGGCAATGCAGAAAATTTTAGCCATGTGCTTGTTCGGTCGGCTAGCGGGACAGCGCCAGCTTGACGCCGAAGCCGATCAGAAAAGCGCCCGCCACTTTTTGAAGCGTCGACGACACGCGCGGATTGGCACGGAGCCTTTCGGCAAGAAAGTAAGTCAACAAGGTGGCGGCGAGTCCATAAGCGAGCGTCAACGTGGCGATCGTCGCAGCCATCACGCCGAAGGTCGTGAGCCCCTGGTGCTGCGTCGGATCGACAAACAGCGGGAAGAAGGCCATGTAGAAGACGATGGCTTTGGGGTTCAACAGCGTGATCGCCATCGCCTGTCGAAAAAAGTGCCGCGGTCGGATGTTGAGAATCGGTGCGGCGCCGGGCTTGGCAAGCAACATCCTTAAGCCGAGCCACGCGAGATAAGCAGCGCCCAGCCATTGGACTGCATGAAAGGCCATCGGATATGCGGAGAGCAAAGCGGCGACACCAGCGACAGCGGCCCACATCAATACCTGGTCGCCAGCGATCACACCCAGCGTGGCAGCCAAGCCACCTCGAATTCCGCCCTTGCCCGTCGACGTGATCAATGCCAGATTGCCCGGGCCGGGGATCAGCAAAAACAGAATGATGGCGGCGACAAACGCACCGTAGTCAGCGATGCCGAACATGGAATTGGGGGCTGTAGGAAAACCCCGAGTGTACGCATGGCGTCGGCATTCCCCAATGGCGGGCTGCCGGCCCGCCGCCAGCGCTCCGGCGCAAAACTTCGCTCAGCTGACGACGCGTTCGCCCGCTTCCGACATATCGCACGCGACGCCGACCAGTTACAGCGTGTGCTTCCGGGCCTCGGGTATGTGGTGGAAAAGCAGGTGATCGACACGGACGCGCCCTTCTGTCTTGGACGTCACGGTAAACGCCGCGATCAAGATTTGTCTAGTCCTTCTGAAGCCAGACGATGCAACGCTCGGCGTCCAGGCCGGGAACAACCAGTTGTTCCACGTGAAACACCTCCGTCCCGACAGGCAGATTTTTAATCTCTTCGTCCGGCGTTCGACCCTTCATCGCAAGCCATATCCCATCGGGCCGCAGGGCGTTTGCTGAGCCACCGACAAAGTCTCCAAGTGAGGCAAATGCGCGTGAACTGACGACTTCGTAAGGATCTGTCATGGCCTCGATGCGGGCATGCAGACCTGTGAGATTGGGCAACTTGAGTTCAGCCGCAACTTGCTGAACGAATGCGATCTTCTTGGCAACGGCATCGAGACAAGTCACATCGACATTCGGACAAAGGATCGCGATAACCGCACCTGGCAGGCCGGCGCCCGATCCCACATCCAGAAGACGGACCTTCTCCCACCCTCTTTTTCTCAACTCGCGACGAAGGGCGGGAACGACAGCCATGCTGTCAAGCAAGTGGTGCGTCAAAATGCCGCCCGGGTCGCGCACCGCCGTCAGGTTGTAGACCTTGCTCCACTTCATCAGGAGCGCGCCGTAGTTTTCCAACTGCGCCGATTGGGCGTCCGTCAGTTCAACATTCAATGCCTCCGCGCCGCTTCGCAGCGCAGACTCCGAGAGCACAGCGGTCATTCGGCAGCGTGCGGCTCTGGCAGCCTGACCCCAAGCCCCGACGCATCCGCTGCAAAGGCGCGATGTCCGCCCTTACGCAGATGCACCAGCAGCAACGAAATCGCTGCCGGGGTCACGCCTGAAATGCGCGAGGCCAGCCCCAGAGTCTCCGGCCGATGCTTCGTCAATTTCTGCCGAACCTCAAAGCTCAGCGCCGGCACTTGGGTGTAATCGAACGCGTCCGGCAACTTCAGATTCTCGAAGTGGGACGCGCGCTCGACCTCATCGTGCTGACGTTCGATGTAGCCCGAGTATTTAGCGGAGATTTCAATCTGCTCTATTTCGGTCTCACCCAGAGGCAAATCCGCAATGTACTTGCCACCATCGAGCGACATCAATGAGGCATAGCTGACATCCGGACGTCGAAGCAAATCAGCCAAGTTGTATTCATGATCGATTGCCTTGCCGAGGACGCGCTGCGACTCGGCCGACGGAAGATTTCGCGGATTGATCCAGATCGATTTCAACCGTTCTGTTTCACGTGAAACAACATCACGTTTTCGGCTGAACGCATCCCACCGCGCATCGTCGACCAACCCGAGCTTGCGACCAGCCTCCGTCAGACGCATGTCGGCGTTGTCCTCGCGAAGTTGGAGCCTGAACTCCGCTCGGCTGGTGAACATACGGTAGGGCTCGGTCACGCCCTTTGTGATCAAGTCGTCTACAAGCACGCCAAGGTAGGCCTCGTCACGACGCGGCAGCCAGGCGTCGTCGCCCCGGCATTGCAGCGCGGCATTCACGCCCGCAAAAAGACCCTGCGCGGCCGCCTCTTCGTACCCCGTAGTGCCGTTAATTTGCCCCGCAAAGAACAACCCCCGCACCGCCCGTGTCTCAAAATTGCTTTTGAGCTCACGTGGATCGAAGTAGTCATATTCGATGGCGTAGCCAGGTCGAAGAATGTGCGCGTTTTCCAAGCCGACCATCGAGCGCACCAGCTGATACTGGATGTCGAAAGGCAAGCTCGTCGAGATTCCATTCGGGTAGTACTCGTTCGTCGTCAGACCTTCGGGCTCCAGAAAGATCTGGTGGCTTTCCTTGTCTGCAAAGCGATTGATCTTGTCTTCGACGCTCGGGCAATAACGCGGACCTATGCCGTCGATCTTGCCGGTGAACATTGGACTGCGATCGAATCCGGATCGGATGATGTCGTGGGTGCGCGCGTTGGTGTGCGTGATCCAGCAGGCCATTTGCGCCGGATGCATTTCGGCGCTCCCCATAAAACTGAACACCGGTATTGGACCAGTGCCGCCTTCCATGCCATCGCCGGGCTGCGCGGTGCATTTCGAAAAATCAATCGTTCGACCGTCGAGTCGAGGCGGCGTGCCGGTCTTCAAGCGGCCCTGCGGTAGCTTGAGCTCCTTCAGACGCGCCGACAGGCTGATCGCGGGCGGGTCACCGGCGCGTCCAGCCTGGTAGTTGTCGAGGCCGACATGAATGCGCCCGTCGAGAAAGGTTCCGGCTGTCAGCACCACCGCCCGTGCGCGGAAGCCAATGCCCACTTGCGTGACAGCGCCCACCACGCGGTCACCTTCGATGATCAGGTCTTCGACGGCCTGTTGAAAAAGCCAGAGGTTGGGTTGGTTTTCGAGCCGATGCCGAATCGCGGCTTTGTACAAAACCCGATCGGCCTGCGCACGCGTAGCTCGCACGGCGGGGCCCTTGCTGGAATTAAGAATACGAAATTGAATGCCTGATTCGTCGGTCGCCAGCGCCATCGCACCGCCCAGCGCATCGACCTCTTTAACCAGGTGGCCCTTGCCAATCCCGCCGATCGACGGGTTGCAACTCATCTGGCCCAAGGTTTCGATGTTGTGCGACAGGAGCAACGTGCGCGCGCCCATGCGCGCCGACGCCAGCGCGGCTTCAGTGCCGGCGTGACCGCCACCGACGACGATCACATCGAATTCTTCGGGGTACAGCATGAATGGGGCGCGACTTTGACGCGCTGCAGCAAAGTGGGGCGTCGATTTTAATCGCCGCCTCGGACATTCGCACCATCCTTTGCCTATAGGCCTCTCGAATCAAGGCATCGCAAAAGCCTGATGCCATCTGCATCTAACGCTATCCTATTGGTAGCACGGGCAGCTCGGTCTGCGACCGCAGCGGCATGGGCCCGCTGCACCGTCTCCTCGTAGCAGATCTTCAACGGGCCGGGCCCAGCGTCGGAACGGATAAAACGATGCGGCGCCCCTCTTTGCGGCACGCTGCATCTGCGCCTGAGGCTCGATGACCAGATGCTCGCCGCTGACAGCCTGCGTGCCCCGGCGCGCAGCCTCTCCGTTCAGCAACAGGTGGGAGGGTGCACGAATGAAAACTAGTCGAGCGCTTTTCGGACAGCGCCCACACCCAGTGCGGCAAGCACCAGGAACACAACCGCGAGGATCAGGAACAAGCCGAACAGCACCTTTGCAATGCCGGCCGCGCCAGCAGCTACACCACCGAAGCCGAGAGCACCCGCGATAAGCGAAATCACGGCAAAAACAATCGCGTACTTCAACATGGAAACTCCTTTGCAGCAGGCCACCGCCCGCAGGGAAACAAAGATTAAATGTTGGCGCGAGCGGCAGCGAATAGTCGGCGCACGCGAGGGACCGTAGGACAAAAACGCGGGCACCCACTAGATCCTCCGCACCCGCACCGGAAGTCCGAGGACGCGCTAGCATCCGCCGTCTTGTCGACACAAATGAAAGCAACGGAGCCTTCCATGAAGCTGTATTTCTCTCCCGGCGCCTGCTCGCTGTCGCCGCACATCGCCCTGCATGAAGCCGGCCTCGCGTTCGAGCCCGTGCTCGCCAGCACCAAAAGCCACAAGCTGCAAGACGGCACCGACTACTACGGCATCAATCCGCTCGGCTACGTGCCTATGCTCGAACTCGACGATGGCACGCGTCTGCGCGAGGGCCCGGCCATCCTGCAATACATCGCCGACTTGGTGCCGCTGAAAAACCTTGCGCCCGCTGCGGGCACGATGCAGCGCTACCGCCTGCAAGAGTGGTTGAACTTCATCGGCACGGAGATGCACAAGGGCTTCAGCCCGCTCTTCAATCCGGCCACGCCGGACGAGTACAAAGCCGTGGTCAAGGCACGGCTCGCGTCGCGCTACACATGGCTGGAGAGCGAGCTCGCAGGCAAGGAGTACCTGATGGGTGAGCACTTCAACGTGGCCGACGGCTACCTGTTCACCATCACCAACTGGGCCAAGCCGCTGGGCATCGACCTGTCCCCGTACCCGACGGTCATGGCTTGGCATGCGCGCGTCGGTGCGCGGCCGGCTGTTCAGGAAGCCTTGAAGGCTGAAGCCGCGCTGAAGTAGCGCAATGACTGGAGCGCGTCCGGCGCGTCTCGCATGCGCTGCACTGTCTGCCTGCCATCAGGCGCAAGTGCATCGTCGAATGCATCGGCGATCGACGTAAAACGGTGCTCGCCGAGACGCAGGAGATATCGCAACTTGCGCGCTGCCGTGCCATTGACCGTGGTCATGTCGGCATTGCCAAAGGCTTCTGCCTCGACGCCAACGCAGCGCCGATCCACAAGGTGATCGCCGACACCACGAGCCCGCGCGCCAGGCCACCCGAACCATCGGAAATCCAGCCGGCCACCGTCGGTCCGACGATCTGCCCCAGCGCGAAAGCGATCGTGAATGCGCTGATGCCGGTGGCCCACTGCGCTTGCGGCAGGTTGTGCCGGACCAATGCCGTGGTCGATGCCACCACAGACAGAAACACCGCGCCGAAAAGCACACCGGACGCCAACGCCACAGGCCACGACGTGCTCAGCACCGGCAGCAAGGTCGCTATGCCCAGCAAGGTGTTCAGCAATGCCTGCGGTCGACCATCCCGATAGCGATCGAGCAGGCCAGCCCAGAGACGCGACGACGTGACGCAGGCCACGCCGAGCAACGAATAAAACAACGTGACGCCGCCGGCATTGGCGCCCTGCTCGCGCAGCAGCGCGATGACGAAGGTCATGTAGCCGATGTAGCCTGCGCCGAAGAAGGTGTAGCCACCGAGTGCCCAGCCGAAGCGGCGCACCGGCACGGGCCGCGGACCGGCTCGCACATCCGCCGTGTTCGCGGGCACGGTCGTTCGGCGTGCTGTATTGCGGTCCAGCGCACGCACCGTCACAGCCAACACCATCGTCGCCACGGCACTCACCGCCGCCAGCATCCACCACGCCCAAGCCCAACCGTGCGGCACGCCCGCCGCCGCATGCAGCACCGGCGGCACCAGCAACGCCGACAGCAAGATGCCGAAGCCAGTCCCGCCGTAATAGATGCCCAGCAACAAACCTGCGCGCGTCGGGTGCTCGGCACCGAGCCGCGCAGCCAGCAGCCCACCCGCCACGAAGACCCATGCGCTGGCCACGCCGGCGAGCCAGCGTTGCAACAACAGGGCAGGCGCCGCTTCGACGAAGCCGCTCGCGGCCATGAAGATGCTCGCCAGCACAGCGCCCCACACCAGCAAGCGCGTGGGGTCGACGCGCCGCATCAAGGCCGGCATCACCAGCGCGCCCATCAGGTAGCCGAAGGCATTGGCGGTGTTCATGCCGCCGGCCAGTGCATAGCTCCAACCCAGATCGGCGCGCATCGGTGGCAACAGCAGGCCGTATGCGAAGCGCGTGATGCCGAGCGACACCGCTGCACCCATCGACAACGCAAGGGCCATTCGAAGCGGGCTACGAACAGAGCGCGACGCCGCCGATGACAGCGCGGCCAGGGCTGGCGTGTCGGGTGGCTTGGACGAAAAAGTCATGGGCTCGTGGCGGTCGGCGGATCATTTTGCGACACCCGACCGACACCGCACGACAACCCTGTCACAGCACGTTTGCGCGCGCGGCGCTAACCTTGCTGCCCTCTTCCCCTTTTGTCCAACTTAGACCTGATCCCGATGCACACACTTTTCGACCCCGTACAAGCCGGCGACCTGCACCTCGCCAACCGCATCGTGATGGCGCCGCTGACGCGCAATCGCTCGCCCAACGCCGTTCCGCCCGACATCGCCTCGACCTATTACGCGCAGCGTGCCAGCGCCGGACTGCTCATCACCGAAGCAACCGCGATCAGCCAGCAGGGCCAGGGCTACTCCGACGTACCGGGCCTCTACGGCACCGAGCAGCTCGACGCATGGAAGAAGGTGACCGACGCTGTGCATGCCGACGGCGGCAAGATCGTAGTGCAACTCTGGCACGTGGGCCGCGTGTCGCACATCGACTTGCAACCCGAAGGCGGCAAACCCGTCGCACCTTCGGCCATCACCGCCAAGACCAAGACCGTGCTCATCAAGGACGGCGTCGCAGGCTTCGTCGACACCTCGGAACCCCGCGCGCTCGACGCTGGAGAGATCCCCGGCATCGTTCACTCGTTTGCCACTGCAGCACGCAACGCAGTTGAAACGGCCGGCTTCGACGGTGTCGAAATTCACGGCGCCAACGGCTACCTGCTCGACCAGTTTCTGAAGACCAACAGCAACCAGCGCACCGACGACTACGGCGGCAGCATCGAGAACCGCGCCCGCTTCACGCTCGAAGTCACGCGCGCCGTAGTCGATGCCGTCGGCGGCGGCAAGACCGGCATCCGCCTTTCGCCGGTGACGCCAGCCAACGGCGTCGAAGACGCCGATCCACAACCGCTCTTCACCTACGTCGTGAAGCACCTGGCGACGCTCGGCCTGGCCTACATCCACATCATCGAAGGCGCCACCGGTGGCCCGCGTGAACTGGACGACAGGCCGTTCGACTACGAAGCGCTCAAGGCCGCTTACCGCCAGGCCGGCGGCAAGGGTGCTTGGATGGTGAACAACGGCTACGACAAGCCGATGGCCGAGATCGCGGTCAAGGAAGGCGACGATCTCGTGGCCTTCGGAAGACCCTTCATCGCCAACCCCGACCTGGTACGCCGCATCCGCGAAAGCGCGCCATGGAACGAGCTCGACAAGGCCACGTTGTACGGCGGCGGCACCAAGGGCTACACCGACTATCCGGCGCTCGCATAACGCCCGGCAGCCTGGGCGAAGCCGAACTCGCGCCTTGAAAGTGGGCGCGTCTCAGGCGCCAGCGAACGCGACGTTGACGCGCAAGCCACCGGTGGCCGCGTCGTTTTCCAGCGTGAGCTCGGCGCCGAGCAGCTTGGCGTAGCGCGCCACGATCGACAGTCCGAGTCCGGCACCCTGGCCCAGCTTCTGCCCCGCCGCACCTTGCGACCCGCGCTGCACCAGTTCACGTTGCGCATCAGCCGGGATTCCGGCGCCATCGTCCACCACACTGAGCGTGCTGCCTGAGAGTTCGATCGTGATCGTGCGCCCGCCATAGCGCATCGCGTTGTCGATGAGGTTGTCCAGGATGCCTTCGATCAATGCGGCATTGGCATCCACCGTGACAGGCTTCTCAAGCCCGATCGCACCGAGATCGACGCCCCTCGCATCGGCGCGCGTCAGGTGCCGCATGACGGCTTCTTCAGCGAGGCGATCGAGCCGAACCGGCTCTCGTTGCAATCCGGCGTGCGCCTCATCGGCCAATGCGAGGCCGAGCAGCTGATCGACGAGGCGGCTCGCGCGTGCCTGGCTCGCCGCAATGCGTTCCAGTTGCTCACGCCACACCACGGGGTTTGGCTGAGCGAGTCCGTACTCGGCCAGCGCACGAATGCCGGCCAGCGGCGTACGCAACTCGTGCGCCACGTTGCCGGCAAATTCCCGCTGCGCGCGGACGCTTGAACCGAGCCGTTCGAACAGCGAGTTGACGGTATTGCCGAGCCTTTGCAACTCGCGCGACGTCTGCGCCACCGGCACCGGCGCGAGGTCGCGCGCATCGCGGCGGTCGAGTGCGCGTTGCAGCTCGCCCAACGGCCGCAGGTCGTTTCGGATACGCCGCCAGATCCACAGCGCCAACAACGCGAGCAGGATGAGTTGCGGTGTGAGCGCATAGCTGAGCAGGCGCGCAACCAGCGTGGCACGGGCGCGCGTGGTCTGCGCGATGATCACTTGATAGGCATTGGGCGAGTCATGCCTGAGCACCACGGCACGCAACGCATTGCCCTGAAAAACGATGTCCGAAAAGCGCAGCTGCGCGTTTTCGCCAGGCGCCGGCGCTTCCAGCCCGGCGTTGCCTGCCAGCAGCGAACCATCGGGCCGCAGCACCGCGAAGTACACGGTTTCGACCTGATCGAAAAGCACCGTGGTCACTTCGCGCGGCGACAGCAAAAGCTCGATGCCGCCATCGCTCACCTGCACGTTGGTCGACACCGAATACGCATCGTCGAGCATCGCGTGATCGAAGGCCTGCTCGGTCAATACGTTGGCGATGAAGATCGCCACCGCCGTGCCGATGAGCCATGTCAGGCCCAAGGGCAGCAGCACGCTGCGCAGCACACGCTGCGTCAGCGAGGGCGCGTTCACTGCTCGGCTTCCAGCAGGTAACCGATGCCTCGCAACGTACGGATGCTCGCACCGCTGCCCAGCAGCTTCTTGCGCAGGCGCGAGATGAAGGCTTCGAGCGCGTTGTCGCCGAGCGCCTCATCGAAGGTCGAGAGCTTGTCCGACAAGGAGCGCTTGCTTACCGCATGACCCGGCGGGCTCATGAGTTCCCACAGCACCTCGAACTCGCGCGCCGGCAAGTCGAGCGGCGTGCTGCCCATCGCAAAGCGCCGTGCCTTGCGATCGAGCTTGAGCTGGCCGAGCGTGACCATGTCTTCGGTACCCTTGGCGCGTCGCACCAAGGCCCGCAAGCGCGCTTCGACTTCGGCCAGATCGAAGGGCTTGCCGAGGTAGTCGTCGGCGCCTGCATCGAGACCGGCGATGCGCTCTTCGGTGCGGTCGCGTGCGGTGAGTACCAGCACCGGCGTGCGGTCACCACGAGCCCGCGCATGGCGCAACGCGGTGAGGCCGCTGCCAGTCGCACTGCCCATCGCACCGGTCACCGGCAAGTTGAGATCGAGCAGCACCGCATCGAACGGCTGCACCCGCCACAGGTGATCGGCGTCATCGACATTCGATGCGACATCGACGCGATGCCCCGCATCCGCGAGGCTGCGCAGCATCACTTCGCGCAGTACGGCGTCGTCTTCGACAAGGAGTATTCGCATCGGTTTTAGCTGGAGAAAACGGTGGTCTAAAGTACGTGTTTATACGCAATCAGAGGGTCAGCGGCACGTCAGCCGCTCGGCGCGATAAACGGGGCATGAGCATACGACAGCAGGTGATTTTCAGGGAGTGGGTTATCAGCAAAAGGCCAGGGGTCCACCGTTGAGCGCGCGGCCCGCATTTGTCATTGGACACGACCACGGCTTAGATCATTCAACGGCCAGTCGCACAGCGGTCGTGCTACTGCACGGCTTGTGCAGTACGCCCGATGAATTGCAGGGCGTGCAAAGCGCGCTGCGCAGCGTGGGTTACTCGGTGCACCCGATGTCGATCGATGGCTACTCTTTCAATCCAAGCGTCGAGAAGCAGCAAGCAGCTCCGTTCGAGCAGTGGATAGATTCGATCGAACGTCGCATCGACGCACTGCGCGCATCGCACGAGCGCGTGATGCTGGTCGGTATTTCAGCCGGCGCATCGCTCGCGCTGGCCGCAGCCATCCGCTGCGAGCGCCGCGTCGATGCACTGCTGCTGATGTCGACCACTTTGCGCTTCGACGGTTGGGCCGTTCCGCGCTGGCAGTTCTTGCTGCCGTTGGCGCTGTACACACCGCTCGGCCGTTTCTGGAAATACCGTGAGCGCGCGCCTTATGGCGTCAAGAACGAGCGCGTGCGCGCATGGATCGAGCGCGAACTGCGCACGCGTCGCATTTCCAGTGCAGGTTCTTCGGTGATCGGAATCGCACACATGCGCGAACACCATCGCCTGATGCGCCACGTGCGCAGCCAGCTTGGCCGCGTGGTCTGCGATCACGTGCTCGCGCTGCACGCGCGGCAAGACGAAGTGGCCAGCGTGAGCAACCTCGATCTGCTTGCGCGCGGACTGCGCTCGGCTTCTTTTCGTGCCGTGGTGCTGGGTGACAGCTATCACATGATCACCATCGACAACGACCGCCATCAAGTGGTCCGGCACGCCCTCGAGTTCGCTTCGACCATCGCGCACAGTGCTGGCTGACGCACGGACTCTCACCATCGGCACACAGGAGATCCACATGACCGCAACGACAACCTCGACGACGTCCGCGACATCGCCCACATTCAACACCATCGCCGGCATTTTGCGGAGCGACTTCAAGGTCGAGGCTGCAGCCGTTCAACCGACGACGACGTTGACCGACCTCGGCCTCGACTCGCTGGCGTTGATGGAGTTCGTCTTCGCTGTCGAAGATGCGTTTCACCTGCGCATTCCGGAAGAGCGCCTCGACCCCCGCGAGGCCGGCATCACGTTGCAACGGCTGTGCGAAGTCATCGACGATCTGCCCGCGCCCGCAGCGCCCGCCGTGGCATCGCTTGCGAACGCGCAGAAGCCGGTGCTGAGCTCGGTACGCGCATGAGCAAGGGCCAGGGCGCACGCATCGGCGTGAGCGGCATCGGCCTCGTCACGCCGCTCGGCCATACGTTGGCGCAATTCGACGACGCGCTGTTCGCGGGTCGCTCTGCGGTACGCGCGCTCACGCTTGAAATCGAAGGGCTCGACGCGATGCAGCTCGCCGTCGCATCGTGCGACTTCGACGACTCCGAACGCAGCACATCGCGTTTGCCGCTCGACCGCGGCACGGCCATGGCCATCGCTGCGGCACGCGATGCATTCATCATGGCGGGCCTGGCCGAAACGCCACCCGACGGCGAACGCCTCGGCGTGTATTGGGGCAGCGGCATGGCCGGCTCGGCGAGCTTCGACGAAACGGCGATCGCGCTGTATCGCCACAAGCGACGCATCCGCCCGACCGCCGTGCTGACCACGATGCCAAACGCCGCCGCGGCCGAGCTCGGCCTGCTGTTCGGTGCGCGTGGTGCAGCGTTGAGCTATGCATGCGCATGCGCCTCATCGGCTGTCGCTATCGGCGAAGCGATGCGCGCGATAAGAGGCGGCTGGATCGATATCGCGATCGTCGGCGGCCACGAGGCCATGCTCACGTCCGGCACGATGGCTGGGTGGCATTCGATGCGCGTCACCGCGCAGCCACCGGCGGACGACCCTTCGACTGCATGCCGTCCGTTCTCGGCCGACCGCGTCGGCTTCGCACTCGGCGAAGGCGCTGCTGCGCTGGTGATCGAATCGGAAGCGCACGCCTTGGCGCGCGGCATGAAGCCCACGACCTTCCTGAGCGGCTACGCCACCAATTGCGACAGCGTGCACATGACCAACCCCGATGCGGGCGGCCAAGTGCGTGCCATGCGCGCCGCGTTGCGCGATGCCGGCCTCGATGCAGCCGACATCGGCTACATCAACGCGCATGGCACCGCCACCGGCGCCGGCGATGCGGCAGAGGCAATCTCGGTGAACGAGGTGTTCGGCGATGCCGTGCCGGTCAGCGCGACCAAGGCGATTCACGGCCATCTGCTGGGCGGTGGCGGTGCCGTCGAGCTGGTTGCCACGCTGCGCGCACTGGAGCGTCGCAGCGTGCCGCCGACGGCCAATCTGCAGACGCCCGACGCGGCGTTCGCGCTCGACTTCGTGCGCGGCACCGCGCGCGCGGCACCGCGGCTGCGGCACGCCATTTCGAACTCGTTCGCGTTCGGCGGTACCAACGCCGTACTGGTCGCGAGTCGCGCCAGTCTCACCGACTGAGCGAAGCATCTCGTGCATCGTCTGGTGGTGCTGGTGGTGCCGGTATTCGCGTTGCTCATGGCGCTCGAGTTCGCCTGGGGTTGGCGTAAGCGGCGCAACACCTGGCGGCTCAACGACGGCATCAGCAGCCTGAGCCAGGGCCTGTTGAGCCAGGCCGTTGCGGTCTGTACGCAGCTTTTTCAGATCGGCCTCTATGCGATGGTGTTTCCGCTGGCGACGCGATGGATCCATCCGCCCGGCGAAACTTTCTGGGACAGCGCCATCGGCTGGGTCCTGGCCGTGGTGCTGTTCGACTTTTGCGACTATTGGCTGCACCGTGCGGGGCACGAGTCGGCCGTGTTCTGGGCCGCGCACTCGGTGCATCACCAGAGCCAGGACTTCAACCTGTCGACCGCGTTGCGGCAAGAGAGCACGGTCGCGTTATTGGGCTGGCCGTTCTACCTGCCGATGGCCTTGCTCGGCGTGCCACCCGAGCAGTTCGGCGTGGCGGGGCTCATCGTGCTGGTCTACCAGTTCTGGATTCATACCGAGCACATCGGCAAGCTCGGCTGGTTCGATCGCGTGTTCTCGTCGCCGTCGAATCATCGCGTGCACCATGCCGTCAACGACGAATACATCGACCGCAACTACGGCGGCATGCTGGTCCTGTGGGACCGGATGTTCGGCACCTTCGCCGAGGAACGTGCGCCCTGCGTGTACGGCACGCGCAAGCCGCTGGACAGCTGGAGTCCGATGCGCGCGGTGTTGGGGCCGTATGTACCTTTGCTGCGCGATGCCTGGCATGCACGGCGCTGGCGCGACAAGCTGCGCGTGTGGTTCAAGGCGCCGGGGTGGCGACCGGCCGATGTGGCGACGCGCTTTCCCGCAGCACCGTTCGCGCTCGATGCGGTGCGTCGCTTCGATCCTTCGCTTTCGCGTGTTCAGCAGTGGACCGGCGCCGCGCACTTCATGCTGTGGGTCGCCGTGACGCTGGCCTTCCTGTGGCAGGCAGACGAGCTGTCGTTCGGTGTGGATGCCGCGCTCCTCGGCTGCGTGGCGGCGGGGCTGTGGGTGACCGGCGCAGTGCTTGGTGCAACCGTCGGTTTGCGACGGGCTTGGGCAGTGCAAACGGTGTTGCTGACCATATCGGTCGTGGTGCTGTCGGGAGCTTGACGCGAAGGGCGCCAACTCCACGCTTACCGTGGCGCAGCCCGCTCTCCCATCTGCCCGCGCCGCAACTCCCCCTGCCGCTCGAACATCCACCCCGGATATTCCGGCGCCAGTGCGCTGGCATCGCCGATCTTCTTCAGCTCGTCCTCGCTCAGCGACACCTTCGTTGCAGCCATGTTGTCGGTTAGCTGATCGGGTCGCTTGGCGCCGAGGATCACGCTGGTCACTTGCGGTTGATGCAGCAGCCACGACAGCGCGATCTGCGCCACCGACACACCTCTTGCTTCAGCGATCGGCCGCATCGCATCGACGCAATCCCAGGCACGCTCCTTGTTCACCGGCGGAAAGTCGAACTCGACGCGGCGGCTGCCGGCTTCGCCTTTTTGCTCTCGGCCGAACTTGCCGCTGAGCAGGCCGCCGGCCAGCGGGCTCCACACCATCAGGCCGACGCCTTCGCTCTTCAGCATCGGCACGATCTCGCGTTCGAGATCGCGGCCGGCGACTGTGTAGTACGCCTGCAGCGACTCGAAGCGCGCCAGCCCGAGCCGCTCGGAGATGCCGAGCGCCTTTACGATTTGCCACGCGGCCCAATTCGACACGCCGACATAGCGCACATGGCCGTGGCGCACCAGCTGGTCGAGCGCGCGCACCGTTTCCTCGATCGGCGTGGCCGGATCGAAGCCATGAATTTGATACAGGTCGATGTACTCGAGCTGCATCCGCTTCAGGCTCGCCTTGACGCCGTCCATGATGTGACCACGCGACGCACCACGCGCATTGGGGCCCTTGCCCACGTCGCTGAACACCTTGGTCGCGACCACGATGTTTTCGCGCGGGACCTTCAGGTTCTTCAGCGCCTGACCGGTAATCTGTTCCGACAGTCCGCCCGCGTACACGTCGGCCGTGTCGATGAAATTAATACCGCCGTCGATCGCCTGGCCGACCAGCCGCTCGGCATCGCTCTGCTGCAGGTCGCCGATCTTTCCCCAGATGCCGTCGCTGCCACCGAAGGTCATGGTGCCGAGGCAAAGTTCTGAAACGAAGAGGCCGGTTCGGCCCAGAGGGTTGTGTCGCATGAAAGGACTCCGTTGAAGGATTGAGAAGAAACCAGAAGGGAAACCGAGCTGGCGTACAGAGCAGAATACGCCGGATGAAAGCACCTCCCAGACTTCAGGTTTTGGTCGACGAAGGACTCATCGACACGGTCGTGCGCCAGTTGATGAGCGGCAAAGAGGCGATGGTCTACGTCGTACGCAGTGGCGACGAGACGCGCTGCGCGAAGATCTACAAGGAAGCGACGAACCGGAGCTTTCGCCAAGCCGTCGACTACACCGAGAACCGCAAGGTCAAGAACTCGCGGCAGGCCCGCGCCATGGCCAAGGGCACCAAGTTCGGCCGGCAAGCCACCGAAGCCGCCTGGCAAAGCGCCGAGGTCGACGCGCTCTACCGCCTGGCCGCGGCCGGCGTGCGCGTGCCCACGCCCTACAACTTCGCCGAAGGCGTGCTGCTGATGGAGTTGGTGACCGACGCCGACGGCGACGCCGCGCCGCGCCTCAACGACTGCGTGTTCACTGCTGACGAAGCGCGCGGACACCATGCGACGCTCGTGAAGGAAGTCGTGCGCATGCTGTGCGCCGGTGTCGTCCACGGCGACTTGTCGGAGTTCAACGTGCTGCTGGCAGCCGACGGTCCGGTCATCATCGACTTGCCGCAGGCGATCGACGCGGCCGGCAACAACCACGCCAACCGCATGCTGCTGCGCGACGTCGCCAATTTGCGCAATTTCTTCGGGCAGTTCGCGCCAGAGTTGCTGAAGACGAATTTCGGCGACGAGATCTGGTCGCTGTACGAAAGCGGCGCACTGCAGGTCGAGACGCCGTTGACCGGGCGTTTCGCGCGCCAGACCGGTCCGGTCGATGTCGGCAACGTGCTGCGGGAAGTCGACGACGCGAAGGCTGAAGAGGCAGCGCGCCGCGTGCGGATGCAGTTGCAGCCAGTGCGCTGAAACCGACCTGCGCGCTAGCGCTCGCTGCGACGACCTTCGCGCTTGAGCAACAGCGCATTCGCCATCACGCTGAGGCTCGAAGCCGCCATCGCCGCACCCGCCACCACCGGGCTCAGCAAGCCGAACGCGGCGAGCGGGATGCCGGCCACGTTGTAGGCGAAGGCCCAGAACAGGTTCTGCCGGATCTTGGCCACGGTGCGCGCCGACACGTCGAGCGCCTCGGCCACCAAGGCGAGATCACCGCGCATCAGCGTGATGCCGGCGGCTTCCATGGCGACGTCGGTGCCGCCGTCGGGGTTTGCCATCGCGATGCCGACATCCGCGGCGGCAAGCGCCGGCGCATCGTTGACGCCGTCGCCGACCATCGCGACGACATGGCCGCCTTGCTTCAGCGCGGTGACTTGCGCGGCCTTGTCGGCGGGCAATACGTCGGCGAAGACGTCATCGGCTGCGATGCCCAGCCGTGCTGCCATGGCATGCGCGGCCTGCGCGTTGTCACCCGAAATCATGACCACACGCAGGCCCCGCCCATGCAGGGTGGCGATGGCCTCGGCAGCATGCGGCTTGGGCTCGTCGGTGAAGGCCAGCAACGCGACGGCATGGGCCGCGTCGCTGGCATCGAAGCGCAGCAAAGCAGACACGGTGGCGCCGTGTGCGTGCAACCGCTCGAGCGCGGTCGCATCGACCGCCACACCGAGCTCCGCACACCAGCGCAGGCTGGCAAGGGCCCAACTCTGACCGGCGATGTCGCCGCGCACACCGCGACCTGGCAATGACCTGAGCCCGTCGAGCGCGTACGCCGTGATGCCGCGCCGCGAAACGGCATCGGTCACGGCGCGCGCAAGCGGATGCGCGTTGCCGCCTTGCAGTCCCCCAGCGAGGGCCAGCCATGTTGCTTCGTCTTGTGCAATGCCGTCTGCAGTGGATGCGCCCTTGTCCGCTTCGAGCGACACCAGCGCAGTCAGCGCGGGCCGCCCCAACGTCAACGTGCCGGTCTTGTCGAACGCCACCGTGTCGACACGGCGCGCCATCTCGAGCGCGCTCGCATCCTTCACCAGGATGCCCCGCTTCGCCGCCATGCCGGTGCCGGCCATCACCGCCACGGGCGTCGCCAGGCCAAGAGCGCACGGGCAGGCGATCACCAGCACCGCGACCGCATGGATCATCGCGATCTCCACGCCACTTCCATGCAGCATCCAGCCTGCGAGCGTTGCCAGCGCGATGAGCAACACCACCGGCACGAAGACCGCGGCGATCCGATCCACCAGTCGCTGAATCGGCGCCTTGGCCGCCTGCGCGTCTTCGACCAGCCGGATGATTCGCGCCAGCACGCTCTCGGCACCGACGGCGCGCACTTCGATCACCAGCCGACCATCGCCGTTGATCGAGCCGCCGGTCAGCGAATCTCCGGGCCGCTTGGGCACTGGCAGAGGCTCGCCGGTAAGCATCGCTTCGTCTACCTCCGACTCGCCTTCGAGCACGCGTGCATCGGCCGGAACGCGCTCACCGGAACGTACCGCAAGGCGATCGCCCTTCATGACCTCTGCGAGCGGTACGTCGCTCTCGACAATTCGGCCGCCGCGCGTACCGGGCTCGCCGAGCAGATGCGCTACCTCGGGCCGCAACTGCTGCAGCGCACGAATGGCAGACGTCGCCTGCCGCTTGGCGCGGGCCTCCAGCCACTTGCCGAGCAGCACCAGCGTGATGACCACGGCCGATGCCTCGAAGTACAGATGCGGCACGCCGCGCCACCACAACCACAGCGACAGCCCAAAGGCCGCGCTGGTGCCGAGTGCGACCAGCAAGTCCATGTTGCCGGAGCGCGCGAGCACCGCATGCCAACCTGCGCGATAGAAGCGAGCGCCCAGATAGAACTGCACCGGCGCAGCCAGCAACAGCTGCGCCCACGCCGGCAGCATGAGGTCGATGCCGAAAGGCATGAGCAGCATGGGTGCCAGCAACGGCGCCGACAGCAACATGCCCAGTGCGATCGGCGCGAAGCCTTGCCAGGGCGATGCCGCCGCCGCGTCGGACAGCGCAGCGGCCGCTTTCGCCGTGCGCGGCTCGTAGCCGGCCGAACGCACCGCCCGCCGCAACAAGGCATCGAGCTCTCCGACTCCCGAGGGCAACGACGAGGCGACCACCCTCGCCGACTCCGTCGCGAGATTGACGCTGGCACTGAGCACGCCGGGCACCCGATCGAGCGCTTTCTCGACGCGCGAGACGCATGACGCGCAGCTCATGCCGCCGATGGCGATGTCGAAGGTTTGCGAGGGAGCCGGGGTAGCCATCGAAGAATTCATGGATGGAGACTAAAGCCTCACACGATGGCAAGGTCAAGTTGCAATTGAGACCCTGCGCTGGACATTGACATCGTGAGAAGGTTCAAACTCGGCGCTCTGTTTAATCCTCGAATCCAAAGGAACATCAAGATGAGCCAGAAATTCAACGTCACCGGCATGAGCTGCGGCCACTGCGTGAGCACGGTGCAAAACGCGGTGCAGGCCGTCGATCCTGAAGCGCAAGTGACCGTCGACCTCGAGACCGGCCATGTCGACGTGCTGAGCCTGCAGCCGCGCCAGGACATCGTTGCCGCCATCGAGAACGCCGGCTACCGGGTGCAATAGGTGCGCCACGTCGACAGCAGCCCGGTCCATGTCGCGATAGGCGAAGCATCGCGGCGCTCCGGCGTGTCGGCACGCATGGTGCGGCACTACGAAGGCCTCGGATTGCTGCCTTCAGTCGCACGCACCGACAGCGGCTACCGACAATACAGCGAGGCCGATGTGCACAGCTTGCGCTTCATCAAGCGGGCGCGTGATCTCGGTTTTTCGATGGACGAGATCGGCGAGCTGGTCGGTCTGTGGCACAACCGCCGTCGGGCCAGTGCCAGTGTCAAGCGCATCGCACAGCAGCACCTGAACGAACTCGAACAGCGCATCGTCGACATGCAGGCCATGCACAGCACGCTGGCGCACCTAGTGCATTGCTGCCATGGCGATGCGCGGCCCGATTGCCCGATCCTTGAAGACCTTGCTGGGTCGGCCTGAACACTTCCGGACTGGAGACGAGCGCCTGGTGCAGCTACCGATTGGTCGCTTTGCATGCGAACGCTGCGTCTTCCGGTGCCGATCGCATCGATTTCTGCCGATGGCACCCCGACCCAGTGAGCGCAGGCCGCGAAGGCGCGGCTACGATGCCGGGCATGTCGTCCCCGCATCCGCCACCGATTCCAGCGCCGCCATCAGCGTCATCCAAACTCCGCATCCTGATCGCGGAAGACGAATCGGGCATTGCCGACACGCTGCAGTACGTGCTCAAGTCCGATGGCTTCGAGCCGGTGTGGTGTGCCACGGCGCAACAAGCCATCGCGCAATTCACCGCGCAGCCGCCCGCCCTGGCGATCCTCGACATTGGCCTGCCCGACCTCAACGGCTTCGAGCTCTTCAAGCGGTTGCAGGCCATCACGCAAAGCACCGGCGCGCCGGAAGTGCCGATGATTTTCCTGACCGCGCGCAGCGACGAGATCGACCGCGTGGTCGGGCTCGAATTGGGTGCCGACGACTACATCGCCAAACCTTTTTCGCCACGCGAACTGGTGGCGCGGGTGCGGACCGTGTTGCGGCGCAGCGTGCGGCATGTGGGCGCTGCGCCAACGGCCAACACGCCAGCCGCTCCTCTTGCACCGACTATTGCACCGACCATCGCATCGCCCGCAGCGATTGCGCCTGTCGTTGTAGGCACGACACCTTTCGCGCTCGACGCCGAGCGCATGCAGATCCGCTACTACGGGCGCCCGCTCGAACTCTCGCGCTACGAGTACGGCCTGCTGCGCCTGCTGGTGCAGCGGCCCGGCCGCGTCTTCACGCGCGACGAGCTGCTGCAGCACGTGTGGGACGACGCCAGCGACAGCTTCGACCGCACGGTCGATGCGCACGTCAAGACCTTGCGTGCCAAGCTCAAGGCCATCGCGCCCGACGTCGAGCCGATCCGCACGCTGCGCGGCACCGGCTATGCGCTGAACGAAGACCTGCCGCCAACACCGGTTTGAGCGCGTGAGCCGGAGAACCCGCATCTTCATCGGCGTCCTGCTGATCTACAGCGCAGGCATCGCGTTCCTGCTGTATCGCGTGGTGCTCGACATCGATCCACGCTACCGCGAGTCGGCCGAAGAGTCGCTGGTCGACACCACGCAACTCATGGCCAGCATGATCGAGCAGGACGTCATCGCCGGCGCCATCAACCCCGCACGTCTCGACCCGATTTTCAAGTCGGTCTACGCGCGCGAGTTCTCCGCGCAGATCTACAACCTGCACAAGAGTCGCGTCGAGTTGCGCGCCTACGTGACCGACCGCAACGGCCGCGTGCTGTTCGATTCGCTCGGGCGCAACCAGGGCGCCGACTACTCGCAATGGAACGACGTGACCCAATCGCTCGCCGGCCTCTACGGCGCCCGCACTTCACGCGACGTCGAGAGCGATCCGCGCACCTCGGTGATGTACGTCGGCGCGCCGATCCGCTGGAACAACGAGATCGTGGGCGTCGTCAGCCTTGGCAAGCCGGTGCAGAGCTTCGGCCAGTTCATCGAAGACGCGCGGGCGCGCACCTTGTGGGTCGGTGCCGGATCGGCCGCGGCGCTGCTGCTCTTCACGCTCATCCTCTCGGTGTGGCTGGTGCGACCCTTCGGCCTCACCGCCGACTACATCGCATGGCTGCGCACGCAGCGCGGCTTTCATCCGGTGCGCATGGTGCGGCGGGCCATCGTCATGGTGCGCGGCGCGTTCGGAGAAATGCGCGACGCCCTCACCGGCCGCAACTACGTCGCCGACTACGTTCAGACCTTCACCCACGAGATCAAGAGCCCGCTCTCGGCGATTCGCGGTGCAGCCGAGCTGATGCAGGAAAGCAGCATGCCCGAGGCCGAACGCGAGCGCTTCCTCGGCAACATCGCGCAAGAGACCGAGCGCATCCAGCAGATCGTCGACCGCATGATGGAGCTCACCGCGCTGGAGACACGGCGCGTGCTGGACCGTACCGAGCCGGTCGCGCTCGGCGTGCTGCTGCGCGAAGTCGCCGACAGCGCACGCACGAGCGCCGCGGCGCGCGGCATCACCGTGCGTGTCGATGGTCCGCGTGAAGACCTCGGCGAGTTGTATTGCGATGGCGATCGATTCCTGCTGCAACAAGCCGTGAGCAATCTGCTCGCGAACGCGATCGACTTTTCACCCGATGCAGGCGAGGTCACGCTGGCGCTGCGTGTGGCAAGCCGCAACGCCATCGTCACGGTGCGCGATCACGGGGCGGGCATTCCCGACTACGCGCAATCCAAGGTGTTCGAGAAGTTCTATTCGCTGGCGCGCCCGCACACGCTGAAGAAGAGCACCGGACTGGGGCTGGCCTTCGTGAAGGAAATCGCTGCACTGCACAGCGGGCGCATCGAGTTGGCGAATGCGAAGGGCGCCGGGGCAGTGGCGACGTTGACGTTGCCGCTGTCTTATCTGGCGAGGGATACGAATCGGCTCGTCACTTGAACATATCCAGAATCCGATTGCGCTCCTCTACCGGCGCGACCGGCGCCACCTGCTCCCCGGCCAACGTCTCCACCGGCACCACCGGCGCCGCATCCAGTCCCAGGCTCGCCACGCCTCGCCCCGGCCCGTAGTCGTCGAAGAACACCTCGCCGTCCGCATGCATCAGACCGGCGGGCTCCGGCACTTCGGCGACCTTCACGCCCTTGAGCGCGGCCTGCATGTAGCCGACCCAGATCGGCAGGCTCAGGCTGCCGCCGGTCTCGCCGCGCACACCCAGCTTGCGCGGCGTGTCGTAGCCGACCCAGGCGATGCCGACCATCGTCGGCTGGAACGCCGCGAACCAAGTGTCGACCGAATCGTTGGTCGTGCCCGTCTTACCGTAGATGTCGTCGCGCTTCAGTGCCTGATAGGCCTTGGCGCCGGTGCCGCCTTTCATCACGCTCTGCAGCAAGCTGTCCATCAGATAGGCATTGCGCTCCGGAATGGCGCGGTTGCTTTCGTCGAGCACCGGCGGCGTCACTTCACTGAGCACCTTGCCATCGCGATCGGTGACGCGCATCACCAGATGCGGATCGACACGGTGGCCACCGTTGGCGAACACCGAGTAGGCCGTCGCCATCTGCATCGGTGTCACCGAGCCCGCACCCAGACCCATCGGCAAGTACGCCGGATGCTTGTCCTTGTCGAAGCCGAAGCGCGTGATCCAGTCTTGCGCGTACTCCGTGCCGATCGACTGCAGCACACGGATCGTCACCAGGTTCTTCGACTCCTGCAGCGCATGCCGCAACGACATGGGACCGTCGTAGGTGCCTTCGAAATTCTTCGGCTCCCACGGCTGGCCGCCGGTGGTGGCCGCATCGAAGAAGAGCGGCGCATCGTTGACCACGGTCGCCGGCGTAAAACCTTTCTCGAGTGCGGCTGAATAGATGAAGGGCTTGAAGCTCGAGCCTGGCTGGCGCCACGCCTGCGTCACGCGGTTCATCTTGCTCTTGCCGAAGTCGAAGCCACCGACCATCGCCTTGATCGCGCCATCGCGTGGATCGACTGCGACGAACGCACCTTCGACCTCGGGCAGCTGCGCCATCTCCCACGTGTTGCGTGGCGTCTTCATGACGCGGATCACCGCGCCGCGACGCACCTTGATGTTGGGGCCGGCCTTGTCGGAAAGACCGAGCTGGCCGAGACGCAGGCCATCGCCCGTGATCTGCAGAATGTCACCGTTGCCGCGCACCGCAGTCACCAATTTCGGCGCCGCAGTGAGCACCACGGCGGACATCACGTCGTCGTTGTCCGGGTGATCGGCCAATGCGTCGTCGACTGCATCGTCGAGCGCCTTGGGGTCGTCCGGCAAGTCGGCGAAGGCCTCGGGGCCGCGGTAAGTCTGGCGTCGCTCGTAGTCCATGATGCCCTTGCGCAACGAGCGGTACGCCGCCTGCTGGTCGGCCGCCACCAGCGTGGTCTGCACCGACAGGCCGCGCGTGTAGATGCTGTCGCCGTACTGCGCGTACATGAGCTGGCGCACGGTCTCGGCCACGTATTCGGCGTGCGGCCGGTTCGGGTCCGACGCATCGCGCAGATGCAGCGGCTCCTGCCTCGCCTCATCGGCCTGTGCAGCGGTGATGAAGCCGGTGTCCTTCATGCGGTCGATCACATGGAGCTGCCGCGCGCGCGCGCGCGTCGGGCTATTGATTGGGTTGGCGGTGCCGGGCGACTTCGGCAGGCCGGCCAGCATCGCGGCTTCGGCCACCGTGATGTCCTGCAAGGGCTTGCCGAAATAGACCTCCGACGCGGCCGCGAAGCCATAGGCCCGGTTGCCGAGGTAGATCTGGTTCAGGTAGATCTCGAGGATCTGGTCCTTGCTCAATCGACTCTCGAGCTTGAAGGCGAGCAGCGCCTCATAGACCTTGCGGCTCAACGTGCGTTCGGAGCTCAGATAGACGTTGCGCGCCACCTGCTGCGTGATGGTGGAAGCGCCCTGGCGCATGCCGCCTCGTAGATTGGCTAGCACCGCGCGCATCAGGCCGAGCGAATCGACGCCGCCGTGCTCGTAGAAGCGCGCGTCTTCCACCGCGAGCACGGCCTCTTTCATCGACTTGGGAATAGACGCGATCGGCGTCAGCGTGCGTCGCTCTTCACCGAATTCACCGATCAAGGTGCCTTCGGCCGAGAAGATGCGCAGCGGCAACTTGGGTCGGTAATCGGACAACGACGACACATCCGGCAGCTTGGGATAGATCACGGCCAGCGCGACACCGCCAACGAGCAGCAGCGACACCACGCCAGCCGCCGCGGTAACGGCAGTCCATTTCAAAAGCTTGCGAATCGGAACCATGCGAACCTCAATATCTGAATAAATGTGTCGACGCGGCCAGACGTCACGGAGCGCTGGTGTCCAGCTGGCCCGTTGTTGCGTTCGACAGCGCGTACCAGTCGACCTTGCGCGTCGCCAGCATCAGTACCGCCAGCATGCCGAACACCATCAAGGCGCCGAGCAATAACGCATTGCTCTCGGAAGCGAGCAGCCCGTACAGCGCGCCATACAACAGCGCCACGAAGGCAGCGAAAGAAGCGCCGCGCCACCAGCCGCCGAGCACCGAGCTGAAGTACACGGCGAGCAGTGACACGCTTGCTGTCGCAGCAACAGAATAGGCCTGCCAGAACAGGAGCTTTTCAGACAGCGCCAGCAGCAGCAGGAAGAACAGCGCGATCGAAAGGCCGACCAGACCGTATTGCACAGGATGGAGCCGCAACTTGCGAAAAAGTTCGAACATGAAGCCGGCCATCAGCACGAGTCCGACGAAAAGCGCTCCGTACTTTACGGCTCTTGTCGACATCGCGTAGACGTTGAGCGGCTCTGCCAGCGTCACGTCGAAAGTTTCCAACGCGTTGCCCTGGGGCCCGCCCACACCAGAGCGCACCTGCTCGCGCGCCGCGCTCACCAGCGAAGAAACGCGCCAGTGTGCGTCGAAGCCCTGAGGCGTCACGCTGCGCTCCGATGCCAGAAAACGTCCACCGAAGCTCGGCGCGGCCCATGGCGAGGTGATATGCGCAGTCGTGTCGTCGGCGATCGGCGCGATGGACAGCGTCTCTTGCCCGACCAAGCCAAGCTTCAAAGTAAAGGGTAGCGCTTCTCTCGCGCTCCACGCTTTCAACGCGCCACCGGCCAGCGGCGCATGAATACCGCCAGCGAGCCATGCATCTTTTTTGCCAAGGCCCGGAACGCGCTGCATGAAGCGCAGCCTTTCGCCAGCCAGCGTAAGCGCCGGTGAGCCATCGAGGCCACGCAAATCGCTGACGCCGAGAGCGAGGTATGGCGTGCCCGCTTCAATCGTGGACCCGGTTTCGCTGCGCGGGATCGACGCTGGATCGAAGGCGGCAAAACGCCCTTCCATCCCGGCATTGAAGGTATAGAACAGCACGTTGAAGATGCCGCGATAGCGCTGCTGCGGCGCCATGGTGCCTTCGATGCGAAGTGTCTCTGGAAACACCATGTGCGTGAGCGCTTTGGTCTTCCCTACAGTGCCCGTTACGTTGCCGGCGCTGTTGCGCTGTTCCTCGGACCAGCGCTCGGTGTACGGGACGATGAGCAGCGGCGCGACCAGCGTCTGCGGACCGGCGTAGGTCTGTCCGAGCTCTTCTGCTGCTTCCCGTCGACTGCCACCGCGCTCGTTGATCAGCGATCCGATCTCGGCCAGCGGGATGCACAACAACAATGTCAGCAGCACGAGCACGCCGATCTTGAACAGCACTGAATTGCGAAGGTTCTTGAACATTTTTTCCTCTTCCTGAATGTGGAACGACCCGATGCTCGCCTCGCCATCCGAAGTCCGTGTGAAGTGCGTCGACAGCGTCACTTCACACAGACTTCACACCGGGCGTGCGGCCGTCGAAGTCACCGCGCGAAGGCTTCATTGCGGCTTCTCTTTCGGCTCCGACATTCGACTCCGTGCACCGTTGCACGCACCGGAGAAGAAGCTGTCATGGACACCTGCCACAACCTAAACAACAACAACAGCGCATCGACCCGTCCGGGCCGCTGGCTCTGGGCGACCACAGTGGGCCTCGCTACGCTGGGCTTCGTCGCCCTCGGCATGCGGCCATTGCATGCCCAGGAAGCACCCGGCCCGCGCCTCAAAACCGAGAGCCCGTATTTCTTCGTGAAGAGCGACGACCCGTCGGTCGACCGCCTGCCGCTGAAGGGCACTGAAGTCAAAGTGCACATAACGGGCGTCATCGCCGACGTCACGGTCACGCAGCACTACCGCAACGAAGGCCAGCGCGCCATCGAAGCCAAGTATGTGTTCCCCGGCTCGACCAAGGCGGCGGTGAACGGTCTCAACGTGCGGCTGGCCGATCGCCTCATCACCGCGCAGATCCGCGAGAAGCAGCAGGCGCAGATCGAGTACGACACCGCAAAGAAAGAAGGCAAGACGGCCGCGCTGCTCGAACAGCATCTGCCCAACGTGTTCCAGATGAGCGTCGCCAACATCCTGCCGGGCGACGACATTCAGGTCGAGCTGCACTACACCGAGTTGCTGGTGCCGCAGTCCGGTAACTACCAGTTCGTCTTTCCGACGGTGGTCGGCCCGCGCTACAACAGCCCGCAGTCGTCGCAGGCCAACGCGAGCTGGGTCGCGCAACCGGTGTTGCGTGCGGCCGTGCCGCCGGGCACGACCTTCGCCATGAAGGTGGCGATCGACACGCCGATGGGCATCAAGGAAGTGCGTTCGCGCACGCATGGCATCGACGTGAAGAAGGGCGATGCAGACAAACACGCGGACGTCATCTTGACGCAAAGTGCAGAGCCGGCGGACAACCGCGACTTCGTGCTGGACTACCGCCTGGCCGGCGAAAAGATCGAGTCGGGCCTGATGCTCTTCAAGGGCCAAGGCGGCGAAGGTGGCGGGACGGCGGAGAACTTCTTCCTCGCGATGGTCGAGCCGCCCAAATCGGTCGCGGCCACCACCATCACGCCACGCGACTACATCTTCGTGGTCGACATCTCGGGTTCGATGCACGGCTTTCCGCTCGACACGGCCAAGGTCGTGCTGCGCGAACTCATCGGCGGGCTGCGCACCAGCGACACCTTCAATGTGCTCCTGTTCTCAGGCAGCAACACGATGCTTTCGCCGCACTCGGTGCCGGCCACGCGCGCCAACATCGAGCAGGCGCTCGCGACCATCCAGAACTACAGCGGCAGCGGCAGCACCGAGCTCATCCCCGCGCTGAAGCGCGTCTACGCCGAGGCCAAGCAGCCCGACGTGTCGCGCACCGTGGTGGTCATCACCGACGGCTATGTGACGGTCGAACGCGAGGCTTTCGAGCTGGTGCGCAAGAACCTCTCGCAAGCCAACGTGTTCGCCTTCGGCATCGGCTCATCGGTCAACCGCGGCCTGATGGAAGGCATTGCGCGGGCGGGCATGGGCGAACCTTTCATCATCACCGACCCCATTCAGGCGACCGAGGAGGCTGCGCGCTTTCGCCGCATGGTCGAGTCGCCGGTGCTGACGAGCGTGAAGGCAAAGTTCGAAGGAATCGATGTGTACGACGTCGAGCCGGCCGCACTGCCCGACGTGATGGGCGAGCGCCCGGTGATCGTGTTCGGCAAGTGGCGCGCGAACGTGGATGGTGGAGCGCCCAAGGGCCGCATCGTCATCGAAGGCCGCAGCGCCAACGGCCCGTACCGGCAGGAGCTGAAGGTCGACGGCGCCGTGCGTCAAGACACCGCCGCACTGCGCAGCCTGTGGGCCCGCCACCGCATCGCGTCTTTGAGCGACCAGGAGACGCTGGAAGGCGGCGACAGCTTCAAGCAGCGCATCACCGATCTCGGCCTGCAATACAGCCTGCTCACGCAGTACACCAGCTTCATCGCGGTCGACAAGGTGGTGCGCAACGTCGCGCCGCAAAACACGGTGGGCGTCAACCAGCCGGTGCCATTGCCCAAAGGCGTGAGCGAGCTGGCTGTCGGCGGCGCCACGCTCGGTGCCGAAGTGCCGAGCACACCGGAGCCAGAGACGCTCGGCGCCATCGCGGTGGTGCTGTCGATGCTCGCGATGTTGCGCCGCCGCGCGCGCCGGCACGACGACCGCCGCTTCACGGCTTGAACCGGATCGATCGAACACCATGACGCTCGCTCACCTCGCACAGCACCATCCCCGTTTCGTGGACTGGAGCATCCAAGTCGATCGACTGCCGGCCGCCGGCTGGCTCGCACTGCAGTTCGCTGCGCTCACGCCGACCTGGTGCTGGATGGTCATCCGCATGCGCGACGGCTCGGACGATCCGCTCGGCGCGCTCGCCCTGGCCTCGCTCGCTGTGCTGGTCTGGCATCTTCGACACCAACTGCGCGCGGCACCACGTCTCGGCTGGATCGCGCTGGCGACGGGCGGTACCTTGCTCGCCACCCTGGCGCGCAACGGTCTCGGCGTGGTGCCTGCTCTGCCGCCGCTCGCGGCCGGTCTGCTGGCCGTGCTGGCGCTGGCCTGCGGCCTCGTCGCCTTCCTGCCGAAGCGCGTCGCCGCGTTGCCGGTGGCAGGGCTCGCAGTGCTGGCACTGCCCCTGCTCTCGTCGCTACAGTTCTACGCGGGCTACCCGTTGCGCGTGGTCACGGCCGAAGCCAGCCGATGGTTGCTGATGCCGGGCTTCGAAGTGATGCGTGAAGGCAGCACGCTGCTGATCGATGGCCGCATGGTCATCGTCGACGCGCCCTGCTCCGGTGTGCAGATGGCCTGGCTCGGTTACTTCACCGCCTGCGCCGTCGCACTTTGGGCGCAGCGCACGGACAGGCAGTTCGCGACGCGGCTGCCCGTGGTCGGACTGCTGGTGCTGCTCGGCAACATCGTGCGCAATGCGGTGCTGGTGGCGTTCGAAGGTGCCGGGCACGCGCTGGCGCCCTGGGCGCACGACGCGTTCGGCTTGTTGCTGCTGGCGCTGGTCTGCGGTGGCATCGCCTGGGCCATGGCGAGTAGGACGGCCAAAGCCATCCCCGGCTTGATCACATCCCCAGGAGGCCGTCGTGTCGACACTGCTCTTTGACCGCTGGTTCGCCAATCGTTTCCTCCATCGCGCGGTGCACAAGAGCCTGTTCGGCGCGGCCATGCTGCTGTGTCTCGTGTGGAGCACTGCCGCCGGCCTGCCTGCCCCACCCGCCGCCCAACAGCCGGTAGCAGCCTTCCACGAATGGCCGCGCGAATGGGACGGCGTGCCGCTGCGCCCGCTGGCTTTGAGCGACGTCGAGCATCGCTTCGCCGACCGCTTTCCGGGCGCCATCGCGCGCATGACCGATGGCGAGCAGATGTTCGTGCTGCGGCAGGTCGAGGCGCCGACGCGCATGCTGCATCCCGCCGCCGATTGCTACCGTGCGCTGGGCTATCGCATCGTGCAGGCGCGGCTGGAACGTGATGCGCAAGAACGGCTGTGGCGCTGCTTCAACGCCCAGCGCGGTGCCACGCGCACTGCATCGAGCCACCCAAGCCAACAGGGACAAACCCTGCGTGTCTGCGAGCGCATCGTCGATGCGAAGGGCACTTCTTTCACCGACACTTCAGCCTGGTACTGGGCGGCGGCCAGCGGTCGCTCGACCGGGCCGTGGGAGGCCGTGACCGTCGCCCGCGTCACAAGACCGATGTAAGGTTATCGAATAAAGAGAGGGCGGAAATACCGTGAAGAAGACGCTGCGTTTCGTGCTGTTCGGGCTGCTGGCCCTGGTGATCACCACGTGTGTGGCGGCAGCGTTGATCGCGCGCTTTACCCTGGCACCGGCGGCAGGTGAGTGGCAGACGCGCATCAAGTTCGGTCCGGTCGATTTCGATGTCAGCGTGCCTTCGGCCATCCGCGTGGCGACGTCGCAGTGGTTCGCGCCGTGGCTCGACGGCCGCTCGCTCGACACGCGTTTCGGCACCGTGCATTTCGCCTGGAACGACAGCGTCGGCGCACTCGAACTGCGGTGTGCGCCGTGCAGTGCGTCGGTGCCAGCACTGGGCTCTGCACCGATCCGGCTGGACCGCCTGACCGCCACCGTGCGTCGAGATGGCAACGCGCTGGCCGGCACGCTCGAGGCAACACCTGCCGCCAATGCCGGGGCCACCGGCGTCACTCTTTTGCGCGGCAACTGGGACGGCCGCGTCACACCCAAGTCACTGCCCATCAACGTCGACCTGCCCGATGCGCCCATCGCACTCTGGTACGCGGTGCTCGCGCCGGCGTTGCCCGAGCTGCAACGTGCCCGCATTGGCGGCAGCGTGGCGATGCGCGGCCAGTTCACCCTCCCCGCCGGCACCTTCGCGCTGCAGCCGCGCATCGCGCAGTTCACTGTCGAAGGGCTCGGCACCGAAGCGATGCTCGGCGCCCGCACCAGTTGCGGCTCGCCCGCCAAACTGAGCAACGACAGTTGGCTGGCACGCGCCGTCATCGCCGCCGAAGATCAGCGCTTCTTCACCCACACAGGCTACGACCTGACCGAACTCACCGCTTCCATCGACAGCAACCAGAAGAGTGGCCACGTGGAGCGCGGCGGGAGCACGCTGACCCAGCAGCTGGCGCGACTGCTCGTCACCGGCAGCGACCGCACCGCCGAACGCAAGCTGCGCGAGCTGCTCTACGCCGTCGAGATGGAGCAGACCCTCGGCAAGGCGCGCATCCTCCAGCTGTACCTCGACAACGCACCCTGGGGCACCGACCTGTGCGGTGCCGACTCGGCCGCCAAACGCTACTTCAAGCGCAGCGCTGCCAAGCTCGAACCCGCCCAAGCCGTCTGGATGGCAGCCATGCTGAACAACCCGCAGGTCGCCGTCGAGAAATGGCAACGCGATGGCAGCATCGACGCCGCTCGCGCCGAGTGGGTCGCCGAAGGAGTGCGTGGCGTGACCCGTTTTCAGCGCGAGTCGCTGCTCAAGAATGTGGCCGCCGCCAAGTTCGCACCGCCCTGAATTGGGTTTCTTCCGCCGCTGTCGATGCACGGTTTGGGGCACCGATCACCTCGGGCTCCCGTCAGCTTGCGAATGCTTTGCGCTGCCGCTGCGCCCCATTTCGACGCCACTCGCGATCTTGCGGAATAACCTGGTGCACCAGTCATGTGCACAAGGCTCGCCGCACAACTGGCACATGTCTTGCACAACAGCACTCAATGGATGCTGTCACTGCCCTGCCGCCCGCGGCCGTCGAAATCGTCTCGCTGACCAAGCAATACGCTGCCGGCACGCCCGCCGCTGTCGACCAGATCGACCTGCGCATTGCCAGCGGGAGCTACTGCTGCTTGCTCGGCCCCTCAGGCTGCGGCAAGAGCACAACATTGCGCATGATCGCCGGCCACGAGTCCGTGTCGAGCGGCGACATCCTGCTGGACAACCGCAACATTACCGACTTGCCCGCCGCAGCCCGCGGCACGGCCATGATGTTTCAGAGCTTCGCGCTCTTTCCGCACCTCTCCGCGCTCGACAACGTCGCCTTCAGCCTGAAGATGAAGGGCATCGGCAAGGTGCAGCGCCATAAGCAGGCGCGCGACCTGCTGGAACGCGTGGCCATGGGTCATCTGGCCGAGCGCAAGCCCGCTGAACTCTCCGGCGGCCAGCAGCAACGCGTGGCGCTGGCGCGGGCGCTCATCACCGAACCGCGCGTGCTACTGCTCGACGAGCCACTCTCGGCACTCGACCCGTTCCTGCGCATCCAGATGCGCGCCGAGTTGCGCCGATGGCAAAAGGAACTGGGTCTGACCTTCATTCACGTCACGCATTCCCAGGAAGAAGCGATGGCACTGGCCGACACCATGGTCGTCATGAACCACGGGCTGATCGAACAGGTCGGCTCGCCGCACGATGTGTACAACCATCCGGCCAGCGAATTCGTCGCCCGCTTCATGGGAGGCCACAACGTGATCGACACGCCGAACGGGCCGATCGCGGTGCGCAACGACCACATGCTGATCACACCGGCCAGCGAGCCCATCCAAGGCGCGAACGCCGTGGCCGCGCAGATCACCGACGTGGAATACCAGGGCACCTATGTGCTGCTCGGCCTCGAGTTGCTGCAAGGCGCACCAGGCCGCAAGACCGTGTCGGTGTTGCTGGGCGAAGCGCCATTTCTGGCCCGTCCCTACGTGCAAGGCGAGCAGGTCACGCTGTCGTGGCATGAAGCCGATGCGCGCGTGCTCGGCCCCGGCGTCAAGCGGCCGTCGGAGCGCGGTGAACGCGGGGCGCCACCGTCTTCCAACGCGGCGCCGGCCGTCCGCGATGCGACCGAAGTGCTGACGGTCATTCCCGCCTGACGGCACGTCGGCAACGCTTCGACCACGCGTCCTCGACTCTTCCGATACCGCTCCCGATTCCTTCGATCCCGTTCTCTCAAACCACAAACCTGGAGGCCTCCTCATGTCCGACCCTATCGACAACTCTTCTGCCAATGGCGTCAAGCGCCGCGTCCTGCTGCAAGGCGGCGCGGGCATGGCCGGCATCCTTGCTGCGGGCGTCGCGCCCTTCGTGCACGCACAGGAAAAAATCGTGCTGCGCTACCTCGGTACGGCGGTCAACCAGGACAAGGCCATCGGCGAGAAGTTCAAGGCCGACACCGGCATCGAGATCCAGTATGTGGCCGTGACCACCGACGATGTCACCAAGCGCGCCGTGACCGCGCCTAACAGCTTCGACCTGATCGACACCGAATTCTTCTCGCTCAAGAAGATCGTGCCGACCGGCAACCTGAAGGGCATCGACGTCAAGAAAATCAAGAACGCCGACAAGATCACCGCGCTCTTCACCAAGGGCGAAGTGGCCGGCAAGAAGGTCGGTGACCAGGGCACCGCACCCAAGAAGGTGATCTACCTCGAAAGCGAAAAGTCGAAGAAATTCTCGACCACGCCGACGCAGTTCATGTCGCTCATCCCCACGGTCTACAACGCCGACACGCTGGGGATTCGCCCGGACCTCATCAAGCGCCCCATCACCTCATGGGCCGAGCTGCTGAACCCGGAGTTCAAGGGCAAGGCCGCCATTCTGAACATCCCGTCGATCGGCATCATGGACGCGGCCATGGTGGTGGAAGCCAAGGGCATCCACAAGTACGCCGACAAAGGCAACATGACCAAGGCCGAGATCGACCTGACCATCAAGACGCTGATCGAAGCCAAGAAGGCCGGTCAGTTCCGCGCACTGTGGAAAGACTTCAACGAGTCGGTCAACCTGATGGCCTCGGGCGAAGTGGTGATCCAGTCGATGTGGTCGCCGGCCGTCACGGCCGTGCGCACCAAGGGCATCGCCTGCAACTTCCAACCGCTGAAAGAAGGCTATCGCGCCTGGGCTGCCGGCTTCGGTCTGCCGGCCACCCTGAGCGGCAAGAAGCTCGACGGCGCCTACGAGTTCATCAACTGGTTCCTCGACGGCTGGGCCGGCGCGTACCTCAATCGTCAGGGCTACTACAGCGCCGTGCTCGACACCGCCAAGGCCAAGATGGAAGGCTACGAGTGGGCCTACTGGATGGAAGGCAAACCCGCTTCGCAAGACATCAAGAGCCCGAACGGCGATGTGCTGGCCAAGACCGGCGCCATCCGCGACGGCGGCAGTTATGAAGAACGCATGGGCGGCATCGCCTGCTGGAACGCGGTGATGGACGAGAACGAGTACATGGTCAAGAAGTGGAACGAGTTCGTAGCAGCCTGAACACTGTTGCTCGCCCCCAGGTCGCTGCGCACTGCGTGTCGCGACTCCCACCCCCTGACCGGGGGCGACACTCCTCTTCCAACATTGATTCATGAGCGCACCAGCAACTTCCGGTCACGCCGTATCCCTGCCCAGCCACACCGTGAAGGCATGGTGGCAGGCGGCGCCGTTCGCGCTGGTATTCCTGCTCTTCTTCTTGATTCCACTGGCGCTGATCGCGATGGTCAGCTTGTGGAATTTCAACGAATACGAGCTCATTCCTGCCATCTCGATTCGCAACTACATCAGCATCTTCGAAGGCTGCACGCACCTCACCGACAACGGTGATTACTGCGTCACGCTCAGCACCTACATCAGCACGCTCAAGTTCTGTCTGCTGGTCTGGGGCATCACGTTGCTCATCGGTTTTTCGGTCGCGTACTTTCTCGCGTTCCATGTGCGCTCGTCGACCATGCAGACGGTGCTGTTCGTGCTGTGCACGGTGCCTTTCTGGACCTCCAACGTCATCCGCATGATCTCGTGGGTTCCGCTGCTGGGTCGCAACGGCCTGGTCAACCAGGGACTGATGAGCCTGGGCGTGGTCCACGACCCGATCGAGTGGCTTCTGTTCTCCGATTTCTCGGTGGTGCTCGCTTTCGTGCACCTCTACACGATGTTCATGATCGTGCCGATTTTCAATTCGATGATGCGCATCGACCGCAGTCTGCTCGAAGCAGCCAGCGACGCCGGAGCGTCCGGCTGGCAGACGCTGTGGAACGTCATCGTTCCGCTGTCGCGCACCGGCATCCTCATCGGTTCGATCTTCGTCATCACCATCGTGATGGGCGACTTCGTGACCATCGGCGTGATGGGCGGCCAGCAGATCGCCTCCATCGGCAAGATCATCCAGGTACAGACCTCGTACCTGCAGTTCCCGCTCGCCGCAGCCAACGCGATGATCCTGCTGGCAGTCGTGCTCATGATCATCTGGGGTCTGACCCGGCTCGTCGACATCCGGAAGGAACTGTGACGCCATGAGCAACCGCATAGGCGAACAACGCTCCCCGGGCTTCTGGCCGCTGGCCATCGTCTTCGCGCTTTTCGTTGTCTTTTTATACGGCCCGATGATCACGATCTTCGTGCTCAGCTTCCAGGGGCCCGAAGGCGGCCTCACGTTCCCGCTGCGCGGTGTCTCCCTGCACTGGTTCTACAAACTCGCGGAAGGCCTCGGCACGGTAGACATCGGCGCAGCGTTCAGGCGCTCGCTCGCTCTCGGCGCCGTCGTCATGGCCTTCACCGTCGTACTGTCGGTTTTGGCAGGCCTCGCATTCCGCAAGAAGCTCACTGGCAGCAACGCCCTCTTCTTCATCACGGTGGCAAGTTTGATCATGCCGTCGATCATTATTTCGCTCGGCATCGGACTGCAGTTCCGCCTCATAGACACCGGCATCAAGGAAGCACTGACGGCACTCGGCGCAACCGACATGCTCGAGGGTTATGGCACAGCCCTCGGCCTCTTTACTTCGGCGCTCGGCGCGCACCTGACGTGGACCTTGCCCTTCGGCCTGCTCATCATGTTCGCCGTGTTCAACCGCTTCGACCCGGCTTACGAAGAAGCCGCGCGCGACCTCGGCGCCACGCCGTGGCAAGCCTTCAGGTTCGTCGTGTTGCCGCTCATCGGCCCTTCGATCGTCGGCATCGGCATGTTCGGCTTCACGCTCAGCTGGGACGAAATCGCACGCACCTCGCAGGCCATCGGCGACGTCAATACCCTGCCACTCGAACTGCAGGGACTGACCTCGACGGTGACGACGCCGTCGATCTATGCGCTCGGTACCGTGACCACCATCGTGTCGTTCGGAGTGATGGCGATCGCGCTCGGCTCGGCCGCGCTGCTGCGTCGACGTGCCGCGCGGCCCCGCTGACCCGAACGACACCAAGCGATCCGGGAACAACGCCGCGATGCCCAGCCTGCTCGTCATCAATCCGAACACCTCGGCGTCCGTCACCGCGCGGCTGCAGGGCCACGTGCAAGCCGCCGCCGGCCCGGCCTTGTCTGTGCACACGTTGACGGCGCGTTTCGGCGCACCCTACATCTCGGACGAAGCCAGCTACGCGGTCGCGAACCACGCAGTGCTCGACAGCTGGGCGGTGGCGCAAGCGCAAGGACTCAAGCCGGACGCGGTACTGATCGGGTGCTTCGGCGATCCCGGACTTTTTGCGTTGCGGGATGGCGCTGGCGTGCCGGTGGGCGGCCTGGCCGAGGCGTCTTTCACGGCCGCCGCGTGGCACGGGCGCTTCGCCATCGTGACCGGCGGCGACCGCTGGCGGCCGATGCTCTCGCGCCTGGCCAACGCGCTCGGCTACGGCCAGACGCTGGCTGGCATCCACACGGTAGCGCCCACCGGCGCGCAACTCGCCGCCGATCCGGTCGGCGCTCGCAAGCTGCTGGCCGAGGCCTGCTGCCAGGCCGCCGATCGGTTCAAGGCACAGGCTGTGATCCTCGGCGGCGCGGGCCTCGCAGGCATCGCCGCCGACATCGCAGCCCAAGTGCCGGTCCCGCTGGTAGACAGCGTCACTGCCGGTGCCGAATGGGCACTTGAAGCGCTGCGGAATCCAGGGGCACGCGATGTCTCGCCAGCCGGTTTCGGCGTCGCGTGGCAGAACGTATCCTGGGAACTCGAAGCCCTGCCTTGATGCGCGGGCGAGGTCAATGCCGCGGCGCTAGCGCAAGAACACGCGCTGCATGAACTGCTCGACTGGCCACTGAACGATGGCCTGCAAGGCCGGCGGCAGCGCCAGCGGGCGCATCAGCATCTTGAGCGTGGTGCCCGGTCGCAAATTGCGGCGGATGGTCGCGTTCATGCGCGCGCTGATCTGCTGCAGATAAGCCGAGTCTTCGGCACGCTCCGGCGCGTGCGACCTGGCCACGTGCCTGATCGCGCAGTCCGCGTCTTCGCTCTTCAGCTCCAGCGTGCGCCGGCCGACCGTCGCCAACACGCGTGCGCGACCCGGCGCTTCCTGCGCGCGATACCGCTTGAAGAAGCGATAGAAGTTCTTGTAGTGGCTGACCTCGTCGGCAGCGATGCGCTCAGCCAGCTCGTGCAATAACGGCTCGTTCGTGCTCTGGGCGAGAGCGCTGTAGTACGTCGCCGTGCCGGTCTCGACGACGCAGCGCGCCGCCAGCTCCAGCGCCCGCGTCGGCGCCAGCAGTTCGACCTTGCAGTAGGTCGCGTACTCAAGGAGGAACGCGTCGAAGGCCGGCTGCCACGCGAACTCAGGCCAGACGTGCTGGACATAGGCTCGCAAGGCACGCCCGTGCTTCAGCTCCTCCGGCTCCCAGCGATCGCGAAGCCAGTCGGCCACCTCGGTATCGCCACGGAAGAAGTCGATCAGGTTGTGCGTGTAGAGATCGGAGCCACTCTCTATGAAAGAGGCACAACTGATCAGATAAAAAAGGTTCTCGTCCTCGTGTACGTCGCCGAGCACGATGCGCGAGAAATCAAGATCCTCCGCTTCCCATCGAGCGGCTTCGTGCGCTGGCATGTGCGTTCCCTGACGTTGTTGATTCGACCCTTGCTTCATTCTTCGCCCGTTGCCCGATCCTCCCTGTAGGCGCGTGACCAATTCAACTTATGAATGAGTTAGGACGGCATGCCCCTAAAAAAGCAGACCGCCGATACGATGGCATCGCGCAGGCACAGAAAGCCCAGCGCCGCGATTTCCGCGAAGAACAGGAGCCTTCTCATGAACGAAGCGACCCCGCGCCACACCGCGGCGCCATCGAACCTGGCGCCGATCGATTTCGAGACCGAAGTCGGCCCGTTGCCCTTGCACGGGACATTGCCTGAAAGTCTGCGCGGCACGCTGGTCCGCAACGGTCCGAACCCGCGCGTGCCGGACGCCAAGGCCCATTGGTTTTCAGGCGACGGCATGCTCCACGCCTTTCACATCGCCGACGGCGCGGTGCACTACCGGAACCGCTGGATCAAAACGGGCCCGTCGGACGGCGTCGCCAACACCAATGTCATCGGCCACGCAGGCCGAGTGCTCGCGCTCGAAGAAGCACACCTGCCGGTCGTGATCGATCTGGCCACCCTCGACACGCTGGGCCCCACGGACTTCGACGGCGGCCTGCAGCACCGCGTCACCGCCCATCCCAAGACCGATCCGCGCACCGGCGAGCTGCTCTTCTTCGGCTACGGCACGCCCGAGTCGCTCTCCAGCGGCATGAGCTTCGGCACCGTCTCGCGCGAAGGCCACGTTACGCGGCGGGAACATTTCGAGGCGCCCTACGCGAGCATGGTCCACGACTTCGCGGTCAGTGCCGAGCACGTGATGTTCCCTGTCATGCCGCTCACCGCCAGCCGCGAGCGCGCCCAATCGGGCCGTCCGCCCTTCGCGTGGGAACCTGCGCACTGCACGCGCGTCGGCATGATGCCGCGCAACGGCAGCACCAAAGACCTGGTCTGGTGGTCGGGTCCGGCCTGCTACGTGTTCCATGTGATGAACGCGTGGGAAGCCGGCAACAGCGTGTTCGTCGACGTCATGCAGTTCGACCTGCCGCCGCTTTTTCCGTACCCGGACGGCTCGCCCGCCGGCGACAGCCGCACGCCCTCACGCCTCACCCGGTGGACCTTCGACCTCGACAACCCGGCCCACGAGTTCACGCAAACGGTGCTGGAAGAAACCCGCGGCGAATTCCCGCGAATGGACGAGCGCTTCGCCGGGTTTGCGTATCGCCACGGGTGGTTCGCCGGACACGTCGCGCTGGACGATGGCGAGGTGCGCATGTACGCGAGCGTCATCCATATCGACCACGCGACAGGGGCGCGCGACATGTTCACCTTCGATGCGCCCGACATGGTTTCCGAAGCCATCTTCGTGCCCCGCGCCGCTGATGCCGAAGAAGGCGATGGCTGGCTCCTGGCCACCGTGTGGCGCGGCCGTAGCAACACGAGCGACCTCGTCATCTTCGATGCGCAAGACGTCGCCAAGGGCCCGGTGTGCACCGCCGTCTTGCCGCATCGCGTGCCGGTAGGCTTTCACGGCAACTGGTTTCCGGAAGGATCGACCCGCCTGACGCACGATTGAGGCGGCCGCGGCCCAAATGATTCACTGAACAGTTCATTGAACTTTACGCAAGCTCACGCTGCGCTCACGGAATCGATACGGACGGCTTCCACACTTGCCCTCACCTGCTGCCCTTCGGTCGCAGGCTTCAAAAGGAAGCAACGTCATGATCAAACTCCGCCATCGTGTTCTCTGGGCCAGCATGCTGGCCACCGCTACGCTCGTCACTGCTGGAGCCTTCGCGCAACCGGCGCCATCGGCGCCGACGACTGCGCCCACTGCCTCCCCTGCTCAGGCTCCCGTCGGCAAAGCCGACCCCGCGGCCGACCATCGCCGCATGGACCACGGAGATCCTGCCAAGCGATTTGCCCGCATGCAGGAGCACCGGGCCAAACGCATGGCGGCATTGAAAGAAAAGCTCAAGCTCAGCCCGACGCAAGAAGGTGCCTGGACCAACTTCACCGCGTCGACGCAGCCCCCTGCAGGCCCACCACCGCAGCGGCCCGACCGCGCTGAGTTTGCCAAGCTGACAACGCCGCAGCGTCTCGAGCGCATGCAAGCCCGCCAGAGCGAGCGCACCGCCATGTTCGCGAAGCGGGCGGAAGCAACGAAGACCTTCTACGCGGGCCTGAATCCTGAACAGCAAAAAACCTTTGATGCGGAAACTGCGCACATGGGCCACGACGGTCACCGCGGTCACCACGGTCAGGGCGGCCCGGATGGCCATCGCCCGCCGCCTCCTGTCAAGGGATGAGCCATCCACGCTGAGTGCATAAAGGCTCAGCCTCGGCGTCCATAAAAAAGCCCGTAGCGCTCATCGCGCTACGGGCTTTTGTTTTGCCTCACGCCAGTGCCGAATTAATTCGGCGTACCGCCACCTGCAGCTGGATTGGTGGGAACGTCTGGACGTTCGACCTTGTCACCACGCACCGGCTTGGTCTTGCGCCCCGCCATGCTGACTTCCTTGCGGGACATGTCACCGGTCGCCTGCAGCGTCTCGTTGGGCTGCTTGGTCATCGAGCCCATCGTGCTCGCTTCGCCAGTTGGAATGGTCTTCGCGCGGTTGGCAGCGCGCGTCTCTGCCTTCACAGCTTCGCGCGACACCGGATCGGTGCCGTCAGGTCGCTGAGGCGGGTTGGTTGTGCCGTTCTTGAGCGAGATCGTGCTGCCTTCGCCGCCCTTGGACGGATTGGGTGCTGCAGGCTTGTCCTGGGCCATTGCGCTGATGCTGCCGACGCCCAACAAGGTGGCGGTGAGTACGGATAACAGACGTTGGTTTTTCATGGCGATGTCCTTTACTGAATTTCAGAATGGATGGATGAGCCCTTCCGCTCGAAAAGCTCTGGTTCCACCGTAGCCCCAGTTGGCGCGCACCGTGTCGGGGCGCAGCAGTCAGAGTTGTAGGAGCGAGGAGGGCGAGTACGAAAGGTTTCGGCAAGCTTTGGCAAGGTCGGAAAGGAATGAGGGCGAAGGTGGCGCGTTCCTACAGCCCACTAAGCGCGTGACCGTTACAACTGAACTCTGTGACAGCCGCACCCACTTCCCTCAAGGTCATGACAGTGAACACCCACAAAGGGTTCACTGCGCTCAATCGCAAATTCATCCTGCCGGAGCTGCGCGACGCCGTCCGGACTGTCGGCGCGGACGTCGTGTTTTTGCAGGAGGTGCTGGGCACGCATTCGCGGCACTCGCGCAAAGTCGACAACTGGCCCGAGGCACCGCACTACGAATTCCTTGCGGACACCATGTGGCCGCAATTTGCCTATGGCCGCAATGCGGTGTATCCCAAGGGACATCACGGCAACGCAGTGCTTTCCAAATTCCCGATCGTGCACTTCAAAAACCACGATGTGTCTATCACCGGGCCGGAGAAACGCGGCCTGTTGCATTGCGTGCTGCGCCTTCCGGGTCGCCCGGTCGATGTGCATGTCATCTGTGCGCATCTGGGTCTGGCCGAGGCACATCGTCAGAAGCAACTCGAACTGCTGTGCCATATCGTGCGAGACGAAGTGCCGTCCGATGCGGCGCTGATCGTCGCCGGTGACTTCAACGACTGGCGCGGCCGCGCGCACGAGATCCTGGAACAAGGCGCTGCGCTGCACGAAGTCTTCGTGCAGGCCAATGGCAGCGCCGCGCGCACGTTTCCGGCACGCTTTCCCGTGTTGCAACTGGACCGTATCTATGTGCGCAATGCCGGCGTGCATTCGCCCATCGTGTTGCCGCGCAAGCCCTGGTCGCATTTGTCCGACCATGCGCCGCTGGTCGCAGACATCTCGCTGTAAACGATCGGGGCCAAACCATGAGCGCGCATTGGATCGCCGGCAACACTATCGCGCTGCTGGAAAACGGCGAGGAGTTTTTTCCGCGCGTGTTCGGGCTTATTGCCAAGGCCGAGCGAGAAGTGATCATCGAGACCTTCATCCTGTTTGAAGATGAAGTCGGCCTGGGGCTGCGTGATGCGCTGGTGTCGGCCGCCAGCCGCGGCGTCAAGGTCGACCTGATGATCGACGGCTTCGGCTCACCCGATCTGTCGCCGGAGTACATGGCGTCGCTCACCTCGGTCGGCGTCAGGGTGCGTGTGTTCGATCCGGGCAAGCGGTACTTCGGGCAGCGCCTCAACATCTTTCGTCGCATGCACCGAAAGCTCGTCGTCATCGACGGGGCGCGCGCCTTCGTCGGCGGCATCAACTATGCGGCCGATCACCTGATCGCGCACGGGCCCAAGTCCAAGCAGGACTATGTGGTCGAGTTGACGGGTCCGATCGTCGTGGAAATCCATCGCTTCGTGCTGCACGCCATCGCGGTGGGTGGCAAAGGCGCGGGCTGGTTCAGGCGGCGGCTTCGGGCCGCGAAAGAACATGTGGACGTCGCCATTGCGCAACCATCAGGCACAGCCGATGTGCTCTTCGTCAGCCGGGACAACCGGCGTCATACCAACGACATCGAGCGCCACTACCGCGCTGCGATTCGCGCGGCCAGGCAGCGTGTCGTGATTGCCAACGCGTACTTCTTTCCCGGCTATCTCCTGATCCAGGAGATGCGGCGCGCCGCTCGGCGCGGTGTCGATGTAAAGCTCATCCTGCAGGGCGAGCCCGATATGCCAATCGTCAAGACCGCCGCCAGCATGCTGTATCACCACCTGCTGAATGCCGGTGTGCGGGTCTACGAATACTGCGAGCGACCGCTGCATGGCAAGGTCGCCGTGATGGACGATCGCTGGAGCACGGTCGGCTCGAGCAACCTCGATCCGCTGAGCCTGTCGCTCAACCTCGAAGCCAACGTGATCGTGCGTGACCGTGAGTTCAACGGCGTGTTGGCCGATCGCCTCGACACGCTGATCGCACTCAGCTGCAAGCAGATCAAGACATCGGACCTTACCGAGTGGAGCGGATGGCGGCTGGTGCGCAGCTTTTTCATCTTTCACCTGCTGCGCTGGTATCCCGCGTGGATTCGCTGGCTGCCGCGCCATGCGCCGCGCTTGCAACGGGTCGAGTCCGGTGAGCAAGGCAGCGGCAGCGCAACGGCGGGCGCTACGCAGACGGACACAGCCGCATGACCCCGGCCGCGGCCCGGTCCTCCAGGTCGCAGCCAATGCCTCCGCGCCGATCATGGATCGTCAACATCACGAGCAAGCCATGGTGGCCTTGGGCCAAGCGCATCGTGGTGCTGGGCTTCCTGGCGTTCGTCATCACGCTGCTGGTCATCCAGGCCCGGTCCATCAACTGGTCGGAAGTAATGACGACCCTGCGCGCCTACCCGCTGCACGTGCTGCTGCTGGGTGCCGCGCTGGCCGCGTCGAGTCACCTGATCTACAGCACCTTCGATCTCGTCGGCCGGCACTACACCGGCCACAAGTTGCCGGCGGCAACGGTGATGGCCATCGCTTTCGTAAGTTATGCGTTCAACCTGAACCTCGGAACTCTGGTCGGTGCACTGGGGATGCGCGTTCGCTTGTATTCGCGGCTCGGGCTCGAGCCGACGACCATCGCCCGCATCGTCGGCAGCAGCATGCTGACCAACTGGCTCGGCTACTTTCTGCTCGCGGGCACGGCTTTTCTGTTCTGGCCGCTCAAGTTGCCGGACACATGGCATCTGGGGATCGCCGCGTTGAGAGCGGTCGGCGGTGTGCTGGTAATGATTGCGCTCGCCTACCTGCTGCTGTGCGCGTTTTCAAAACGCCGTGAGTGGACGATCCGCGACCACGAGATCGCATTGCCCGCGTTGCCCGTCGCACTGGTGCAGTTGGCGATGTCGTGCGCCAACTGGGCGGTGATGGGCGCCACCATGTATGTACTGCTGCTCGGCAAGGTGAGCTATCCGATGGCGCTCGGCGTGTTGCTGATCGGAGCCGTGGCAGGCTTGCTGTCGCGTGTACCGGCCGGGCTCGGCGTGCTCGAGGCGGTCTTCATTGCCGTGCTCTCGCCACCGCTCGGCAACAGCGTGTTGATCGCGGCAGTGCTTTGTTATCGGGCGATGTACTACTGGGCGCCGCTCGCGATCGCCGGGGCGCTGTATCTGCTCATGGAACTCAACGCGAAGAAGCTGGCCGCGTCAAAACAAGCCGCCTGAGGCAGGCGGACGAGACGAACGGTATGGATTGAATCCGATAACCACTGTAGATTCATCCAGTGGATATTCAACAGAAACTCGCTGTGCTGGCCGACGCCGCCAAGTACGACGCCTCGTGTTCATCGAGCGGCACCAGCAAGCGCAATTCGGTCGGCGGCAAAGGCATCGGCTCGACCGAAGGTTCCGGCATTTGCCACAGCTATGCACCTGACGGCCGATGCATCTCGCTGCTCAAGATTCTGCTCACCAACTTCTGTACGTACGACTGTTTGTACTGCGTCAACCGCGTGACGAGCAACGTGCAGCGCGCGCGCTTTTCGGTGAACGAAGTGGTGACCTTGACGCTCGACTTCTATCGCCGCAATTGCATCGAAGGCCTGTTTCTTTCCAGCGGCATCATCCAGAGCCCCGACTACACGATGGAGCAGGTCGTCGAGGTCGCGCGCGTGCTGCGCGAAGACCACGACTTTCGCGGCTACATTCATCTGAAGACCATTCCCGACGCGTCGCCCGAGCTGCTGCAAAGAGCGGGCCGTTATGCCGACCGGCTCAGCATCAACATCGAACTGCCGACGTTGCAGGGCCTGGCATTGCTGGCACCGGAGAAAGACGGCACGGCGATCCGCAGATCGATGGCGCGGCTGGCCGTCCACATCGACGACGCCAAAGGTGCGGCACGCGACAGCAGTGTCACCTCGATCGTCTCGATGCCAAACGCCACACCGCGCCGCGCCAAGCCGCCCCGCTTCGCGCCCGCTGGGCAGAGCACGCAAATGATCGTCGGTGCCGACGCCGCCGACGACGTCGCCATCCTTTCGACCAGCGCCAATCTCTACGGCGCCTACAGCTTGCGCCGGGTGTACTACTCGGCTTTCAGCCCCATTCCGGATGCCTCGTCTTCGCTGCCGTTGAAGTCGCCGCCGATGGTGCGTGAGCACCGGCTCTATCAGGCCGACTGGTTGATGCGGTTCTATGGGTTCTCGCACGAAGAGATCGTGCCCAAAGCACAAGGCGGCATGCTGTCGCTCGATGTCGATCCCAAGCTGGCGTGGGCGCTGGCGCACGTCGAGCGCTTTCCGGTGGACCTCAATGTGGCGCCGCGCGCCATGCTGTTGCGCGTGCCGGGCCTGGGCGTGAAGGCGGTCGACCGGCTGCTCATCGCGCGGCGCGTGCGGCAATTGCGCAGCGACGATCTTTCGCGACTGCATGTGCCGCTCAAGAAAGTGATGCCTTTCGTCGTGACGGCCGATCATCGGCCCGACCCCACGCTCACCAGCCACCGGCTTGCGGCGCAGCTGCGCCCCGCGCACGTGCAAAGTTCTCTGTTCGACGCATGAGGCCCTGTGGTTGCGTGACCGCTGCCCATGGCGCGCGCTCAATCCCTACATCGACCGCGACCGCTGCGTCATAGCCTTGTTTCATGGCAGGTCTCACGGTCACGAACATCTCACTTGCAAGCGAAACGGACTGGCCGGGCTTTCGCAACGAAGCCCGCGCGCTGCTTGCGAAACTGATCGCTCCTGCAGAAGTCGCATGGCACACGCCTGCAAGCGGCGCGGCAGATTTGTTCTCGGATTCCGACGTATCGCCGACCAGTCCACTTGTCGCGGCGCATTCGCATGGTCCGATCAACCTGGTGGTGCCGTCGTCTTTCGTCACGCTGTGCGAAACGGTCATTCTGCACAACGACCCCGCTCGCTTCGGCCTGCTGTACAGCCTGCTGTGGAGACTTGTCCATGAGCCCGCGCTGCGTCACGACCCGCTCGATGCAGGCCGTGTCAAGGCGCAGCACATGGCTCAATCGGTGCGGCGTGACATGCACAAGATGAAAGCCTTCGTGCGCTTTCGCACCGTTGAGCGCGGAGAGGGAAAGCCGCCACTGCACGTCGCGTGGTTCGAGCCCGATCACCACATTGTCGAAGCCGTGGCGCCGTTCTTCATGCGACGTTTCACGCAGATGGAGTGGGCCATCCTGACACCGGAGCGTTCAGTGCACTGGGATGGCGAGCGCCTGCACTTCGGCCCTGGCGGCGAGCGTCGCCATGCACCCGCGCCCGACGCGGGCGAAGCCCTGTGGCTCACCTACTACGCCAACATCTTCAATCCAGCGCGCCTCAAGATGGCGATGATGAAAAAGGAGATGCCGGTCAAGTACTGGCACAACCTGCCGGAGGCCGAACTCATCAGCGGGCTGGCAGCCGACGCGATGGCACGTAGCGGACGCATGGTCGAAGCCGCGCCGACGCAGCCTGCGCGGCGCATCGTGCCCGTGGCAAGTGAGACGGCGCCGAGGGTGTCGAATGCGCCGCACGAGGGCGTTGCCGGGCCAGAAGACGTTGGTCGCGGCGTCTTCGCAGAGCTCACTGTTGCCATCCACCCCGCGCAGGCGCTGACCGCCCTCAAGAAAGCGACCGACCGGTGCCGTGAATGTCCCATCGGTGAACACGCGACGCAATCGGTGTTCGGTGAAGGCCCGGTCCACGCCGCACTGATGGTGGTCGGAGAGCAACCCGGCGACCAGGAAGATCTGCGTGGTCGCCCGTTCGTCGGGCCTGCCGGGCGCCTGTTCGATCAAGCCATCGCGCAACTCGGTTGGCCGCGCGAGCAGCTCTATGTGACCAACGCGGTCAAGCACTTCAAGTTCGAGCTGCGCGGCAAGCGGCGTATTCATAAAACGCCGACTCAACGCGAGGCTGCCGCCTGTCTGCATTGGCTCGAAAGCGAGATCGAACAGGTTCAGCCGCGTGCCTTGATTGCGCTCGGTGCCACAGCGGCCAAGGCCTTGCTGGGCAGGCCCGTCGCCGTCACGCGTGAGCGCGGCCAGTGGCATGACTGTCCGCGCGGACGCAAGGTGCTGGTGACGTTGCATCCGTCCGCATTGCTTCGCGGCGACCCGGCCGAGCACGAGCAGGCCTACAAGGCGTGGCTGGACGATTTGGCACTCGCCACGGACTGGCTCAAGCACGCTGTCTAGAAACGGTACGCGTACCGAACCTTGTAGAAGGTTTCGCCCGGATTCGGCTCCTTGATACCGGCGTTGGAGAAGTGCTGCACCCGCAGCGAGAACGTTTCCAAATGCAAAGTAGGACGCTTTCACCAATCGCAGCTTTGTTGAATGCTGCACCGCAGCAAAAAGTGTCCGCCGAGACTATAGTTATCAATCGAAATCAACGCTGTCGCACTTCCCATGTCCTCTCGCTCTACTTCTGCTTCGCCACGCTTTGTCAACCCGCTGATGGTGTGGACCGATGTCGTGCTCAAGACCGGGGAGATGCTGATGTCCTCCGGCTCGGTCATTCAGATCCGCACGCAACGCATGGCCTCCGCCGGGCTTACGCCCAGCGCCGCCGACATGGCCGAATTTCAATTGATGGGCAAGGAGAAGTTCGAGGCTGCCAACGAGTCGACCGCCGCCATGGCGGACGAGTTGGGCAACAAGCAATTCATGCTCATGAACAGCGTCGTCAAGCACTGGATCGGCAGCGTCACCGCACTCTTCGCGCTGGCAAGCAGCACCACCCCAGCCCAGGCGATGGCGCACCATTCCGCTTTTGTCGATGCCGCCACGCGTTCCGCCGCCACGGTGAGCCAGCTGTCGAGCGCCTCCGCCCTGGCGGCACAGCGCGGGCTGCACCCGATTCACGCCAAGGCAACGTCGAACGCCAAGCGCCTGGCGCCCGTCGTGGTCAAAGCCGCTCGGGCACCAATCGCAGCAGCGTAATTTCAGACGGCGCGCCAAAGCGCTTGGGCGGACCCCAATAGCCGGTGCCGCGACTCACATAGACCCACATGTCACTCAGCTTGTGCAGCCCCGCCGTAAAGGGTTGCTGCAGGGGCACAAAGAGGTTCCACGGAAAAAACTGGCCGCCGTGCGTGTGACCAGACAACTGCAGGTGAAAGCCCGCATCGGCCGCCGCCGCGGCACTGCGCGGCTGATGCGCCAACAACACGCGGGTAGTCGCCCCGAGCGGCGCGCCGACCAATGAAGCGCGTGGGTCGCTTGCATGTGCCGCGTCGAAGTGCCCGGCAGTGAAATCGGTCACCCCCGCCAGCACCAATGCATCGGCATTCACCTCCTCGTCTGTTTGTGCGCCTCGCGGCGGACGGCCCTGCAACACCACATGCTCATTGAGCAGCACCGTGAGGCCGAGCCGGCGCAGCTCGACGATCCAAGCGTGCGCGCCAGCGTAGTACTCGTGGTTGCCTGTGACCACGAAGGTGCCGTGCCGCGCACGCAAGCCAGCGAGCGGCGCGATGTGGTCACGCAGCTCCGGGACCGTGCCGTCGACCAGGTCACCGGTGATGGCGACCACGTCGGCGTTGAGCCGGTTCACCGCCTCGACGATCCGGCTGATGTAGCCGCCCTTGATGGTCGGGCCGACGTGGATGTCGCTCAGCTGCGCGATCGTGAAGCCATCCAGTGCCGCCGGCAACCCGGTGATCGGCACGTCGACACGCTTGATACCTGCCGTGCGGCGCGCATTGACGAAGCCGATCAGAGAGGTCGCCGTCGCCACGCCCAGGACTGCCACAGCGCTCCATCGCCGCAACGCCGGCCAGTCGATCACCATGCCACTGGCCGCGCCGACAGCCCAGGTCAGCAACATGCCGACGTCTCTAAGAATCGTGAGCACGAACAGCGACGAGAACCAGCCCATGCTGATGAGCCCGATCCACTTCAGCACATCGACGGCAGAAGTCTTTTTGGCAATGCCGCGCGACAGGAAAGGCAGCGGGATGGTGGCGGCTGAAACGAGCAGCGCGACGATCGCTAGCGCAGCGAGCGGCCACAACGGCCTCGACGAGGCTAGCGCGGGCACAAGACGCAAGGCGATCAGCACATGCAACAGCGCTGTCAAAACACTCATGGAACGGAAAGGCATCGGTTCAGTCGGAACGGGCACGGCCCGGTGCCAGACAGCTGCAAGGCGCGTGCCGCACATTCAAGGCGCGGACACGGGTGGATATCACTACGGCTTTGCTGTCGGCGCCGCGGCTGTCACAGAAGGGGCCACGTCGGCGCCCACGGGGAACAGAAACGTCGCCTTGGCAGGTGCGCCAGCCATGATTTGCAGCGGCTGCTTGAGGCTCTGGCCGCCGAGTTGGGCTTCGACCTCGTACTCGCCGGGCTCGAGTCGCGCGACAAAGTACGGGCCACCCGACACCACGTTGTCGAGCAGCGCGGTGCCGCTTTTGTCGCGCACGGTCACGTGCACGTTGGCCACTAAATCAGCACCTTTATGGTCCTTGACCGCGAACTCGAAGGTCGCTGCCCAGCGCGGTGACACAACTTGCATCAGCTCGGCCTCGTCGGCACCGATGCCGCCGCTCATGTACTCGACGCCATGCGTCATGAAGATCGGCGGATTGGCCGCGTTCGCCGATATCGCGCCCAGCAGCGCAACGCCACAAGCGGCCGCGACGAGCAGCGAGCGGACCGGTGAGAAAAATGGTTTCATGATGAAAGTCCTTCGGTCTTCCTGGCGCGAATCGCACCGGTAGCCACTGTGCTGCGCGCGCCTTAGGTGAGGCTGACTTCAGTCGGCGTCCAGGTCGGCGCTAAGGTCAACGTTACAACCAGCCGGCCTTGCGGAACCGCCAATACAACACGCCGCACGTAGCAGCAATCAGGCCAAGGGCCATGAGATAGCCATAGCGCCACTTGAGCTCCGGCATCGCCTCGAAGTTCATGCCCCAAATGCCGGCAAAGGCCGTGCACACCGCGAAGATGCTGGCCCAGGCCGCCAGCCGCTTTGTGACCTCGCCATCCGAAATCGTCACCATCGAGAGATTGACGTGCACCGCGGTGCTGATGGTGTCGCGGATCGACTCGATCGAGCCGTTGATGCGACTCAGGTGGTCCACCACGTCGCGAAAGTATTCCTGCGAGCCGGCGCAAATCTGCGGCACGCGTCCGCCATGCAACTTGCCCGCGCCTTCCAGCAATGGCGCGACCGCGTGCTTGAGCACCATGGCGCGCTGCTTGAGTTCATAGAGCCGCTTGATACTCGCGCGCGGCTCACCCTGACTGAAGATCTGCTGCTCGACTTCTTCGAGCTCGACCTCCAGCGCGTCGATCACTGGAAAGTAGCGGTCGACCACCGCATCCATCAGTGCGTACAGCACGAAGCCGGAGCCATTGCGCAGCAGCTCTGGCTCTCGTTCGCAACGCTCGCGCACGCCCAGAAACCCCGACCTGCTTCGGCTGCGCACCGACAGCACATAGTTCAGCCCCACAAACACATCCACCTCGCCGACGTTGAAGGTCGCCTCGCTATCAGCGGTCGCTGAGATCGGCTCAACGAGGTGCATCACGACGAAGAGCGAGTCTCCGTACTCCTCGATCTTCGGCCGCTGATGGCCGTGGCTCGCGTCTTCGACTGCCAGCTCGTGCAAGCCGAACTCCGACTACATCATCGCCAGCTCTTCAGGCTCCGGATCACTCAGTGCGACCCACACGAAACAGTCGGGCCGCGCGATGTAGTCGCTGATGCTGTCTACATCGATATCGGCTAACTTGGCGCCGTGCTGGTAGGCAACGCAATTGATCAACATCGGCAGCTCGCATTGGAAAACGTGGGGATCCGATTGTCGGTACGCGGCCGCTTGCCTGCTGTTGCCACGCGGCTTTGCGGCCCGCGCCGCAACGGTGCAGAACCCCGGCGCAGCACGGTCAATGCTTGACCGACAACATCGCCGTGGTCCGCGATGCCTCCGTCACTTGCGGCGCGGGTGCCGGCAACGTCTGCGCCGTCACAGGTGCGGCGGCCTGAGTAGCGGCCACCATGTCGAAATTCGAAGGCCAGTTGAAAACTGCGTGCCCCGGCACATCGATGGAAACGCTGATCGATTGCGTAAGCGTGAGCCCGCCCACCGTCACGTCGACGTCGTAGGCGCCGGGCTCGAGCCGCGCCAGCATGACCGGGCCTGACGACAGCGCGTCCATGATCAGATCGCCATTCGACGCGTTGTGCACCACCACGCGTACCGGCGCCGGCAGCCTGGCGTTCTTCAAGCCGAATTCGAACGTGGCCGCCCAGCGCGGCGACACCATGGCCATGAAGGCCGCCTCGTCCTTGTTCGCACCACCGCTCATGTACTCGACGCCCTGTTGCGCGACGAGGATCGGCGGGTTGCTCGGGAGCGCATGCGCAGGCAGCGCGGCACAAAAGGCAAGACAGAGGCAAGCCAGCGCGCTGGATGCGTCGAACAAAGGTCGCGAATTCCTGGAAGGTGTGGTCACTGCCGAAGTCCTTGACGCTGGAGGTGGTTAGAGAGGGTGTTGGGAGATTGCCAAGCGTTACCGCATGAGATTCTGCTTAGCAAGGAGCGGGCTAGCCACAGCGTTAACACCAGTGCGCTATGTTTTTTGTAGCGTCATCGTCAATGCGGGAGCGCTTTGCAGCAGCTTCAGGTGATTGATCACCCCTTCTGTCTCTCGATCGCCTCCCCCTTTTGCCCGTCCATCTCCCGCCTGCGAATCTTGCCGACATCTACAGCGGTGCGCTCGCCGTCTTGATATGAACCAACATCAATCGAATCGCATCCAAAACAGAGCCTCCACCCATGGCGAACGCCCAATCCACCCTCGACGCAATCAAAGAAGTCCACACCCGCCGGCCTGTTGCGGCTCATGACGGCAGGACGTAGCCGGTCGCTTTAATGCGGCAGCTAGTCAGCGCTGCAACCACCGCGTTAGTCGGGTGTGGGGCGAGTGGGACAGATGGAGTCGCGAAGCTGGCTTCGGTGCCGGGACTGACGCTGGGCGGCGATTTCTTTAAATAGTTACGGCAGAGCCAACGGTCGATTTCGCAACACTTGGTTGCGAATGGCAGAATCTCTTAAAAGGGGAGACGCCGCATGCTTATCAAGTCAGCAGACGACAAATCAAAACGACTGAAGCTACTGGAGGACCTTCAGGATTCCAACGTTTTGGACAGAGTCCAGCGCGAATGGCTTTCAAAGCAACTTTGGAACCAGCGCACAGGGATTGCGGGAGAGCGTGATGCAGCTCACTACATTGACAGCCACTACCGTGACCGCGACACGCATGCTGTGATCCATGATCTGCGCATCAAAGTTGATGATGAAGTTGCACAGATCGATCATCTTGTCATCAGCCGCGGGATGCACTTCTATTTGCTTGAGACGAAATCATTCAACGGCAGTCTTTTCATCAACGATCACGGTGAGTTCTCAGTTAAGTACGGAAGCGATGCGGTTTACGGCATTCCATCGCCTTTAGAGCAAAGCCAGCGTCAGGCCAACGTGCTGACAAAACTACTTCAGAAGTTAGATATTGGCAGCCGGATTCGAAGCACACCTCATTTTCATCATCTTGTTCTCGTACATCCGAAGGCACAAATCACTCGTCCAGAAAAATTCGATACGAGTCACGTTATCAAAGCAGACAGCTTTGCAACTTGGCATACAAAATTTCAAGGCAAGCTGTCGGTCGGCGACGCTATCTCGGCGATCTTCGACATGCGCAGGGTTGCAACACTCAAAGAATTGGCTCAAAAAATCGCGCTCCAGCACAAGCCGATTGACCTACTTGAGCTGCCGGATTTCATGGCTCCGAAAAAATTGATCGTTTTGCAGCCGTATCCGATCAAAGCACAGCAACCACCCTCTCCATCGACAATCAATGTATTTCAACCAGCTGAATCCAAGAAGCGGCTAATCTGCAAGTCGTGCAGTGCCAAGATAACAATTCAAGAAGGTCGATTCTGTTGGAACAACGAACGACGCTTTGGTGGCGGCCAGTATTGCCGCGAGCATCAGCGCGAGTTCATTTAGAAATAGAAAGTTCTGGGGACCAGACTACTGGCCGTCGAGACTAGACCCACGAAGAATTAATCGCCGCATTCAACCTTTATGGCCAACTGCCTTTCGGCAAGCTGCACAAGACCAATCCTCAGATTGTTCAACCCGCTCGACTCTTAAACCGCACGCCCTCTTCGGTCGGAATGACCAAGTAAAACGCCACCCGAAGGTAGCGTCTTTGTCTAAATCAAGGCGCGTTAGTTACGATCAAACATCGATATTCGAAGCCCGCAGCGCATTCTGTTCAATGAAATTCCGCCGCGGTTCCACCTCGTCGCCCATCAGCATCGTAAACACGCGATCGGCCTCTATGGCATCGTCGATCTGCACGCGCAAGAGGCGACGCACGGTCGGGTCCATCGTGGTTTCCCACAGCTGCTCGGGGTTCATTTCGCCCAGGCCCTTGTAGCGCTGCCGTGAAGTGGTGCGCTCGGCTTCGCTGATCAGCCATTTCATGGCGATACGGAAGTCGGCTACCTTTTCTTCCTTTGCACGTTCGCCCTCACCACGTTTGACAACGGCGCCCTCGGAACTCAGCAGGTCGCGGAAGGTGTTGGCTGCCAAGGCCAGAGCTGCGTAGTCAGCGCCATGAACGAAGTCCTGCGTGATGACGCTGCTCTTGATATTGCCGTGATGCCGGCGGCTGATGCGCAGCAAAGGTTTGTCGGTGCGCACGTCGAACTCGCTGGCAACTTCGGCAGGCACGCCGGTGCTGTTCAGCTCTCGCAGCTTGATCTGCAATGCGACGGCCGAGGCCTCGGCACTGCCCGGGTTGTCGAGGTCGAGCGCGACGCCGTCTGCAATGGCGCGCAGTGCCTCTGCATCCATGAAGTTTCGCAGCCGTGCGATCACGGCTTCGGCCACTTGGTGCTTGCGTGCCAGCTCAGACAACGTGTCGCCAGAGAGCGTGGTCGTGTTGGCGCCACCGGTTTCAATGCTCGCGTCTTTTAATGCGACCTTGAGCAGGAAGGCATCGAGCGCCGGGCCGTCTTTCAGGTATTGCTCTTCCTTGCCGACCTTCACTTTGTAGAGCGGCGGCTGGGCAATGTAGATGTGGCCGCGTTCGACCAACTCGGGCATCTGGCGATAGAAGAAGGTGAGCAGCAATGTGCGGATGTGGGCACCGTCGACGTCGGCGTCGGTCATGATGATGATGCGGTGGTAGCGCAGCTTGGCGACGTTAAAGTCATCCGCACCGCCGCCCGCACTGCTCCCACCTGCGCGGCCGATACCCGTACCGAGCGCAGTGATCATCACCAGGATTTCGTTGCTGGTCAGCAGCTTTTCGTAGCGTGCCTTTTCCACGTTCAGAATCTTGCCGCGCAGTGGAAGAATAGCCTGGAACTTGCGATCTCGCCCCTGCTTGGCAGAGCCGCCGGCTGAGTCACCCTCCACCAGGTAGACCTCGCAAAGTGCCGGATCTTTTTCCTGGCAGTCGGCCAGCTTTCCGGGCAAGCCCATGCCGTCGAGCACGCCCTTGCGGCGCGTCATTTCGCGCGCCTTGCGGGCGGCTTCGCGCGCTCGGGCCGCTTCGACAATCTTTCCGCAAATGATCTTGGCATCAGCCGGGCGTTCTTGCAGATAGTCGGCTAGCAACTTGCCAACGATGTCTTCGACCGGTGCACGCACTTCGCTAGACACCAGCTTGTCCTTGGTTTGGCTGGAAAATTTAGGCTCGGGCACCTTCACGCTCATGACGCAGCACAGACCTTCGCGCATGTCATCGCCAGTGACTTCAACCTTGGCCTTCTTGGCGAAATCGTTCTCGTCGATGTACTTGTTGATGACGCGGGTCATCGCGGCGCGAAGGCCGGTCAGGTGGGTGCCGCCGTCACGCTGTGGAATGTTGTTGGTGAAGCAGAGGACTTGCTCGTTGTAGCCGCTGTTCCACTGCATCGCGACTTCGACGCCGATCTCCGTACCTGGGATGCCACCATAGGTTTCGGCCGGACGCCTGCCCTCTGCGTAAAAGACATTGGGGTGCAATACGGTCTTGCCTTTGTTGATGAATTCGACAAAGCCGCGCACACCGCCCGCGCCTGAGAAGTCGTCTTCCTTCCCTGTGCGTTCGTCGAGCAAACGAATGCGCACGCCGTTGTTCAGGAAGCTCAGCTCACGCAGACGCTTGCTCAGGATCTCGTAATGGAAGTCCGAGTTCTCGATGAAAATTGTCGTGTCGGGCAAAAAATGAACTTCAGTGCCGCGCTTGTCAGTCTCGCCGATGATCTTCATCGGTGACACCTCAACGCCGTTCACTATCTCGAGCAAACGGTTCTGCACGAAGCCACGGCTGAACTCCAGTTCGTGGATCTTGCCTTCACGACGAACCACCAGGCGCAACTTCACGCTGAGCGCATTCACGCAGCTCACGCCCACACCGTGCAGGCCACCCGACACCTTGTAGCTGTTCTGGTTGAACTTGCCGCCGGCGTGCAGTTCGGTCAAGGCGATTTCAGCGGCCGAGCGCTTGGGCTCGTGCTTGTCGTCCATCTTCACGCCTGTCGGAATACCGCGACCGTTGTCAGTGACCGAAATCGAGTTGTCGGAATGGATGGTGACGACGATGTCGTCGCAATAGCCGGCCAGCGCTTCGTCGATCGAGTTGTCCACCACTTCGAACACCAGATGGTGCAAACCGGTGCCGTCGGACGTGTCCCCGATATACATGCCGGGGCGCTTACGCACCGCCTCCAAGCCCTCGAGGATCGTGATGGAGCCTTCGCCATACGAAGTGTCGGGCGCAATGATCTCTACCGGAATCGCACTTTCGATTTCAGGGGTGTAGACCGGTTCGGTATGCGGGGCTTCCGACGGAACTTTCGGCTTGTTTTCTTCGCTCATTGGGACTCTTTCCTCTCGCTCACTGACTCGCTAACTCGGGCAAACAGACTGGCTTATTTTTTTAAATTCGCATTGGCATCACGACGTACTTGAAACTCGCGTTGTCAGGAATGGTGAACAGGGCCGAGCTGTTCGAATCGGCCAAGTCCAACTTAACCATCTCCTGGCCCATGTTGGCCAATGCATCGATAAGGTAGGTCACGTTAAAGCCTATCTCGATCGCGTCGCCACCGTAGTCGATGTCGAGCTCGTCTTGCGCTTCTTCCTGCTCTGCGTTGCTCGACGCAATGCGCAAAGTGCCGGGCTCGAGATTGAGGCGCACACCCTTGAACTTTTCGCTCGTAAGGATGGCGGTGCGTTGCAAGCTGGCGAGCAATGGTGCACGACCCAGCGTCACGCTGTTCTTGTGGTTCTTGGGGATCACGCGGTTGTAGTCGGGGAATTTGCCCTCGACCAGCTTGGTGACGAACTCCATGCCGCCAAAACTGAACTTCGCCTGGTTGTTGGCGAACTGCATTTCGATCGCGCCTTCGGCATCGGAGAGCAGGCGCTGCATCTCGAGCACCGTCTTGCGAGGAAGGATGACTTCTTGCCGTGGCACTTCGACGTCGAGCGTGGCTGATGCAAAAGCAAGGCGGTGACCATCGGTCGCGACCAGGCTCAATTGCTTGCCTTCGGCGACGAAAAGGATGCCGTTGAGGTAGTACCGGATGTCGTGCACTGCCATCGCAAACGAAACCTGGCTGAGAAGGTCTTTCAGCGTCTTTTGCGGGACGCTGAACACGGGTCCGAAGTTGGCGGCTTCCTGCACCAGCGGAAAGTCTTCGGCCGGCAGCGACTGCAACGTGAAGCGGCTTTTTCCGCCCTTCAGCACCAGCTTGCTCGCACTCGACTCCAAGCTCACGGTCTGGTCTGCCGGCATGGTGCGCAGGATGTCGATGAGCTTGCGCGCACCAATGGTCGTCGTGAAGTTGCCTTCGTCGCCACCAAGTTCTGATGTCGTGCGGATCTGGATTTCAAGATCACTGGTCGTGAGTTGCAACTGTCCGCCTGTCTTGCGGATCAACACGTTGGCCAGGATCGGCAGCGTATGCCGGCGCTCGACGATGCCCGCCACCGACTGCAGCGCGGAGAGGACTTTGTCTTGGTTTGCCTTCAGGACGATCATTTCTTACCTCTTCCTTATTTCTTTAATTTAATTTAGTAGTAGTAGATAAGGGCAGCGCTGCCCTGTGGAAAGAGGCATTTTCTCCTTTCCTGACAGGCACTTGCCCCGTCCCTCTGGCTGTGTGTAGCCGTGTTTTCTGCTGTGGTGCCAAAGCGCATAACTTTTCGGTTTGCGTCTGGCCTGTGGACAACTGCCCGCTTGTGCCGGAACTGTCCCCAGAGTTGTCCTTTGACAGTCTTGCTTGAATCTGTGATGACAAATAGATCATGGTTTCGATGCTCGCTTTTCAACCCTTGAGCGTCTGCTCGAGCACATGCAGCTGCTGATTGAGCTCGGTCAGTTGCTGGCGCTCGCCAGAGATCTTGCGCACAGCGTGCAGCACCGTCGTATGGTCACGCCCACCGAAGAGCTCTCCGATCTCAGGAAGGCTCTTCTGGGTCAGTTCCTTGGCCAGGTACATCGCGATCTGCCGTGGCCGCGCAATAGAGGCCGGGCGCTTCTTGCTGTACATGTCGGCGACCTTTATCTTGTAATAGTCGGCCACCGTCTTCTGGATGTTCTCGACAGAGATCTGCCGGTTCTGTATTGATAGCAAATCGCGCAGGGCTTCACGTGCCAGTGCGATCGAGATCTCTTTCTGGTTGAAGCGCGAGTAGGCGAGGATCTTGCGCAGCGCGCCTTCAAGTTCACGAACGTTGGAGCGCACGTTCTTCGCGACAAAGAATGCGACCTCTTCCGGCATTTCAGCTGACTCGGCACGGGCCTTGTTGATAAGGATGGCGACGCGCATCTCCAGTTCAGGTGGCTCGATGGCGACCGTCAAACCCGAATCGAATCGTGAAACAAGGCGCTCGTGAATGTCGGCCAGGCCCTTCGGATAAGTGTCGCTGGTCATCACGATGTGCGACTTCTTGGCAAGCAAGGCCTCAAATGCATTGAAGAACTCTTCTTGCGTTCGGTCCTTGTTGGCAAAGAACTGGACGTCGTCGATGAGCAGCAAGTCGAGCGAGTGATAGCGCTCCTTAAACTCGTCGAAAGTCTTGCGTTGATAGGCCTTAACCACATCCGACACGAACTGCTCGGCATGGATGTAGAGAACTTTGGCGTCGGACCGGTCGGCGAGCAGTTTGTTGCCGACAGCATGCATCAAGTGGGTCTTGCCCAAGCCAACGCCGCCGTAGATGAAAAGCGGGTTGTACAAGTGGCCCGGCATGCCGGCAACGTGCATGGCAGCGGCACGCGCCATTCGATTGGCGGTCCCTTCGACCAGCGTGTCGAAAGTGAGGCCAGAGTTGAGTCGGTTCTTGAAAGCAGCAGCGGCTGGATCTTCTCCCGGCCCAGCGACGTCGCGCGGTACATCGGTCTCGGACATCACCGCCATTGGCGTAGAGCGAACGGGCATTTCACGCGGAGCGAGCGCTAACTCAATAGCTACAGGCTGGCCATACATTTTCTCTGCCATCGACGCGATCTTGCCCGCGTACTGGGCACGAATCCAGTCCAGCTTGAAGCGGTTTGCGACGAACACCGTCATGCGCGAAAGATCGTCCGCAACCTGTGCAGTGAGCGGTTTAATCCAGGTATTGAATTGTTGCTCCGACAGCTCCTGGGCGAGCTGATCGACGCAGGCCTGCCACAGGCTTTCACCGATGCCGTCAGTCGACATGGGTGCTGTAAATGGTGGTGAATCCCTCGGGCATTCTCTTGTCTTTGTATTGTGGATATTCTCTGCGGCAAGCGCCCGACATTCTAACTTGTCAAAACCTTATCCACACCCCTGAAGCCACCTGGAAAGGTCATGAGAAGGTGGTAAGGAATGCCGCTGGAGCGCAGGGACAGCAGGCAGTTGTAGAGCATCGAGAGCAACGCCAAAACAAGTGATCATTGTTGCTTACACAAATGTTTGCGATAATCGCGGGTTTCCCTGAAAACCCTTTGTGTGTTTCGGGGGGCTCGGCACCCTGTCGGGCATATCAGGAAGAACCATCATGAAACGCACTTACCAAGCATCCAAAGTCCGCCGCGCCCGTACCCACGGTTTTCTGGTCCGCATGAAGACACGCGGTGGCCGCGCCGTCATCAACGCGCGCCGCGCCAAGGGCCGCAAGCGCCTGGCTGTCTGAAACCGGTCCGCGCGCCACTGCCGGACCGTCGAGATTTCGATCCGTCGGCCCCGGTTGCTGGTGCGTCGAGATTGCTTTCCATGCAGCGGCTCCAAACCCGCGCGCAATTCCAAGCCGTGCTCGCAGGTTCCACCGTGGCGCGCACTCCTCACTTTGCATTGCACCGTTGCCCGCTCGATGTGCCGGCCGGTGAAGCCGCGACCCTGTTCGACGTACAAGACGTCTGGCTCGGTGCCATGGTCCCCAAACGATGGGCAAAACGCGCGGTGACCCGCAACGCCATCAAACGCCAGATCTACAACGTGAGTGCAGCGCCGGAAGTTACCCTGCCGATAGCGGCGCACGTCGTTCGCTTGCGCTCCGGCTTCGATCGCAAGGAATTCGTCAGTGCGACCTCTGAAAAGCTCAAGGCCGCTGTGCGGCTAGAGCTGCAGCAGCTTTTGAAGCGGGCGGCAGGGGCACGCGCATGATTCGTGGCGTGCTGATCTGGCTGGTCAAGGCTTACCGTTTGCTGTTGAGCCCCTGGCTCGGCGCCTCGTGCCGCTTTACGCCCACTTGCTCCGTCTACGCGATCGAAGCGCTCGAGGTCCACGGTGCAGCGCATGGCAGCTATTTCACTTTGAAGCGTCTTGTTCGCTGCCAGCCTTTTTGCGCCGGCGGACACGACCCAGTTCCCACCAAAGGCAAGCGCCCATGTGACCCAACCAGGTCACTGTTCGCGGGTCTGTCTCCCGACAAGAAGTCTTCGCCATGAACATGCTCGATATCCGCCGAACCATCCTCTGGGTGATTTTTGGCTTTTCACTGGTGTTGTTGTGGGACCAATGGCAAGTCTTCAACGGCAACAAGCCGACGTTTTTGCCCTCGGGCAAGCCGACGGTGGCTGCAAATGCGCCTGCGACCACCGGCGCAACCAATGGTGTGCCGACAGCCTCGTCTTCTACTTCGGGCGCGGCAGGCGCTGTGCCGACGCAAGCCGCAGCGCCGGCTGCGAGCGAACGCATTGCCATCACCACCGACCTCTTCAAGGCTGACATCGACAGCCAGGGCGCGACCGTCGATCACCTCGAGCTGCTCAAGTACGAAGACAACGGCGATCGCAGCAAGCATGTCGTGTTGTTCGAAGACGGCTCGCCAGCCACGCGTTACGTTGCCCAATCCGGCCTGATCAACCCCGTTGACAGTGGCGACAGGTTTCCGAACCATCTGACGCCGATGGCCGTCAAATCAGGCCCGCATGAGATGGCCGATGGCCAGAACGCGCTTGAAGTGACCTTCGAAAGCCAGCCCGTCGGTGGTCTGAAGTACATCAAGACCTACATCTTCAACCGCGGAAGCTATTCGATCGGCGTGCGCCACGAGGTCGTCAACATGAGCGATCAGCCACGTGACGCGCAGCTCTATCTGCAACTGGTGCGCCACGGCACGGTGGCCGCAGGCACGATGTTCGGCACCAATACGTTCACAGGCCCGGCTGCTTATACGAACGAAAAGAAGTTCCACAAGCTCGACTTCAAGGACATTGCCAAGGGGAAGGCCGAGCCACCGCCAGCCGCAAATGATGGTTGGGTCGCGATGGTCCAGCACTACTTCGTATCGGCCTGGCTGTTGACGGGGGCAGGCAGCGACCAGTTGAAGCGTGAATTCCGTGTTCGCGATCTGGGCGACAACCTGTACTCGATCGCCATGGTGGCCGCCTTGCCAAAGATTGCTCCCGGGACCACGCAGGTCGTCAGCAGCAGCTTGTTCGCTGGTCCTGAAATCGAACGCACGCTTGAAGCGACTGCGCCTGGCTTGGACCTGGTCAAGGACTACGGCATCTTCGCCATCATCTCCAAGCCGCTCTACTGGTTGCTCAACGAGATCCATGCACTGCTGGGCAATTGGGGTTGGTCGATCGTCGCGCTGGTGGTGTTGCTGAAGGCAGCGTTCTATTGGCTCAATGCCAAAGCCTACGCCAGCATGGCCAAGATGAAGTCCATAAGCCCGAAGGTCACTGAAATGCGTGAGCGGCTGAAAGACAAGCCGCAGGAGATGCAGCAAGAGATGATGCGCATCTACCGCGAGGAAAAGGTCAATCCGATGGGTGGCTGCGTGCCGATCGTCATTCAGATCCCGGTTTTCATCGCGCTGTACTGGGTGCTGTTGTCGTCGGTCGAAATGCGCCATGCGCCGTGGATTGGCTGGATTCATGACCTTTCGGCGCCGGACCCCTGGTACATCCTTCCGGTCGTGATGACCGGCACCTCGTTGTTTCAGACCTGGCTCAACCCGACCCCGCCCGATCCGATGCAGGCCAAGTTGATGTGGATCATGCCGCTGGCCTTCAGCGTGATGTTCATATTCTTCCCGGCCGGCCTGGTGCTTTACTGGATCACCAACAACACCTTGTCCATCACACAGCAGTGGTTCATCAACAAGCGCCTCGGCGTATTGGGGAAAAAGTAGCCGCGGCGCACATACCCAACCTTGAAGGGCCGCAAAAGCGGCCCTTTTTTTGTGAGCGCTCCGAACGTGCTCCAAGAACTGAAAGAATCGCGCCATGCTGTCTCGCACGAACGATCCGATCGTCGCCGTCGCCACTGCGCCGGGGCGCGGCGCTGTGGGGATCGTCCGCGTATCGGGCGCGCGCCTGGCGCCATTGATCAACGCGCTGTGCGGACGCGCACTCAAGCCGCGTGAAGCGACCTACCTGCCGTTTCGGGACGCGCGGGGTGAGCCGATCGATCGTGGCCTGGTGATTCATTTCCCGGCGCCGCACTCGTTCACCGGGGAAGACGTGCTGGAGCTGCAAGCGCATGGTGGCGCGGTGGTGCTGCAACTGCTGGTCGCGCGCTGTCTCGAAGCTGCGACGGAGATCGACGCGGCGACGAGTCTTCCGAGGCTGCCCCATCTTCGTATTGCAGAACCTGGCGAGTTCAGCCAGCGCGCCTTTTTGAACGGCAAGATCGATCTGGCGCAGGCCGAAGCGATTGCGGACCTGATCGACGCCAGCACTGAAGCGGCGGTGCGCAGCGCGTCGCGATCCCTTTCGGGCGAGTTCTCGCGCGAGATTCACAGCTTGCGCGATGCGCTGGTCAATCTGCGAATGCTGGTGGAGGCCACGCTGGACTTTCCGGAAGAAGAGATCGACTTTTTGCAGAAGGCAGATGCCACGGGGCAACTCGATTCATTGCGTGCACAAGTGACCGCAGTGCAACGGCGTGCACGCCAGGGCGCGTTGCTGCGAGAAGGGATTAAGGTGGTGATTGCCGGCCAGCCTAATGCAGGAAAAAGCTCGTTGTTGAATGCACTGGCGGGCGCCGAGCTTGCCATCGTGAGCGCGGTGCCTGGCACGACGCGGGACGTCGTCTCGCAAACGATTCAGATCCACGGCGTGCCCGTGCACGTTGCCGACACCGCGGGCCTGCGCGACAGCACCGATGAGGTCGAACAGATCGGCGTCGCGCGTGCCTGGGGTCAGATCGAAGGCGCCGACGCGGTGCTTTTTCTGCACGACTTGACGCGCGCGGATACCGACATCTACGCAGCGGCGGACCATGAAATTCTTCAGGGCCTGCAAGCCAAGCTTTCATCGTCGGTACCCGTGGTCAATGTCTGGAACAAGCGGGATGCGGTCGCGAACACGCACCCTCGCTCTGGAATCATGTTGTCCGCCAAGACCGGCCTCGGCGTCGGGGCGCTGCGCGACAAACTGCTCGAAGTTGCCGGTTGGCAGGCGGTGCCCGAAGGGACCTATCTGGCACGCGCCCGACACGTGCAGGCGCTGGAGCGTGTGAGTGGGCACCTCGGCATCGCCAACGAGCATCTGCTTGCGCGGGCGCAGCAACTCGATCTGTTGGCTGAAGAGCTGCGCCTTGCGCAAAATGCGTTGAACGAAATCACTGGCGAGTTTGGTGCTGACGATTTATTGGGTGTGATTTTTTCCCGCTTTTGCATTGGAAAGTAGTAGCAATCCGTATGCAAACGTGACATTTGTCGCTGTTCTGGCAGGCACTCCGCCATACTGCTCCACCTAACGCAGGTGTTGAAGCCATGTCATCGACCATCCAGGATTTGTGCCGCGCCGTCTCGCAAAACACGAGCTACGACGCCTTTGCGCCAGCGCTGACGCCGCCGCAATGGGAGATGCTTGCCAGCTATTTGCAAGTGTCCGACTTGGCCGTCGGCCAGGTCCTGATCGACCAGAACGCGCACGACCGAACTCTGTTCTTCATCGAGAGCGGTGCACTCAGTGTCCACCTCATCGGCGACAAGGGACAGATGCAATTGGCCATCCTCAACCCCGGCTCGGTCGTGGGAGAAGGTTCGTTTTTCTCGCGCCTGCCACGCTCTGCCAACGTGGTGGCGACCGGTCCGGCTCGCGTCTGGAGACTGACGGCAATCCGCTTTTCCGAGATGTCGAATCGACAACCGGGACTGGCGCTGGAGCTGGTGCTGGCTTTGGGTGCAGTGATCGCCAGGCGCATGGTGAACAAGCCGAAGCGAGTCGCGGTCACCTGAGCGCATCAGGCCGGAGTCTTGCGCGGCCGGTGCGCGTCAGCAGTAACAAGCCGGAATCGGGTGATGACAGCCGACAGATCGCGGTTTAACATAGTTACAAAGATACTTTGGGGTGCGATATGGCTGTGGTATGTCCCGCGTGCGGCACCGAAAATAGAGACGGCGCCAGATTTTGTAAGGGTTGCGGCGGCAGGCTGACGTCGGGTTCCACGCTGCGCGCAGAAGCAGCGCACGTGAACGAATGGCCTGCTACCGAGCCCGCGCCGTTGGAGAAAGGGAAATTGCCAGCCAGTCCGCTGGAACGTGGCAATCCTGCGCCCATACGACCGACTACCCCCGCTGTGCCATTCGAGGACGAAAGAACCGTCATCGTCAACCCCGCTGCGCGCTCGAAGCACCAGCCCGAGGACGTGACTCTTCTGGAGCCATCCATAGCGGAATCGATGCTGTTCCCTGCCTTGTCGCCTTCATCGCTTTCCTCCTCTCTACCTTCCTTGCAACCCGGCCCGCCTCAATCGACTTTCGTCGCAGCGGACGACGCCGTTTCGCGCCGTCATCCGGAGGCGCCGCTGACTTTGCCTGAGCCGAAATCTTCCAGCGGCGCCGGAATAGGCGTGATCGTGCTGTTGGCGGCCATCGTTGCAGGCGCTGGCTGGTACTGGTTTTCAGGCTGGGGTCCAGCAACAGAGGTTTTGTCAGTGGGGGTGCCAGCGGCAGGCAAACCGGCTGCTACGGGCGCTGTTGAACCGGCGCCGGCTGCCGAAATAACCACGGCCGTTCCATCCCCGGCAGCCTCGGCGACTGCGTCAGTCGCATCAACGGCGCAGCCGGCGCTTGGGACCTCCGAAACCCGCGCGGCGCCCGCTCGCACCGCTGTAGCGACGGCATCTGCAAAGGCGAAGAAAGCTCAAGCACCCGCGCCTGTGGTGGCCGCCGCCGCGCCGGTCACGGCGGCGCCGACGCCGGTTCCGGCGCTTGAGCCGCCCCCGCCACCGCCGGCCGCCCCGCAGGCGGAATGCGCCGGGCGCAACTTCATCGCCATGGCGCAGTGCATGGTCAATCAATGTGCCAAGGCCGAATTCAAATCGCACCCGCAGTGTGATGCAGTAAGAAAGCAACAGCGGATCGACGAAGAAAAGCGTAACCCGAGCATGGCCAATTGAGCTGCGCCGACAACGCCTGCAACACCGATCGCGCTGGTGCCGCTGGCGTACGGCGAGCATGTGCAAGGTAGCGAAGTCGATGTGGTGCGCAGCGTGCTCGAAGCAGGTCGATGACAAGGCGCCGTTTTGCGACGCATGCGGTGCTGCGCTGGGCCCCCGCTCGCAGCGCGCCCGGACGGTCGCTGCGTCTCTTGGTTCGTCTACAAATCAATCGACACCGCGTGGCACTGCCGACGGGAGGCGGCACGCAGCGTTTGGTGTTGCCACGACGCTGCTCGCCCTGTTTGTCGCGGTGCTTTGGTGGCCGAGGCCTCCCGAAGTTTCTGCGGATGCGCTGCAGACTGCCATGCGTATCGCCATAGCGCGAGGCGACAGCCCGGGTAGAGATCCGATTTGCGTAGCCAACGGCTTGGCCTACGACCAGGAGCCCGTCAATGTCGAGATCGACAATGCAGCCACGGTGTCGTGGATGAACATCCTCGTGGCGGCCGGCTTGTATGCGGCGCCTGCCAACGGCGTCTCCGGCGGTGCTGTGTCGCAGGCGCTCTTGGTGTACCAGCCGTTGCCCTCACTGGCCGACTGGGCCGGCGCGCGACGCCTGTGCATCGCGCGCGCAGTCAAGCTGGAAAGCGTGGCCAACATCGGTCGGGTCGACGACATGCGGCTGCGTGGCAAGCCGTACACCGGCGTTCCAGCCGACGTTCGGTGGGTGCTCGACCAACCCGCACCGTGGCTCGACAACCCGGGCGTCGCTGAGGCGTTGGCACGCGAGCTGCCGACCTGGCGCAGTGCACGCTGGCAACCGGCGGCGCAAGGATGGCAGTTGACCCAGCGCAAGAACTTCGTACGCATCGACGAGCAGTGGGTGCCGGGGGATATCGCGGATCTGCCGCCGACGCGCGCGGGCGCGGCGCTTTAAAGGCGTCGGTTTCCGTTCAACCCTTCTGCAGCCGTTCAACGGCCATCGCCAGATTCCCCGGTTTGCCCGACAGCACCAGCGTATCGCCGTCCAGCAGCACGGTGTCTTCCCCCGGTTCACTCGCCCGACCATCGTGCCGCCGAATGCTCGCCACTCGCACACCGAGCGCATGCAGCGCCAGCCGCGCCAGCGGCTGCCCGACCGCGCGCGCGCCTGAATTCAAAGTGAAGCTGTTGAGCCGCTCGTGGTCGAGTTCGTCCGCGTTGTCGTCGTCGGCGCCGTGGAAGTAGCCACGCAGCAGGTTGTAGCGCGCGTCGCGCAGGTCTTGCACCACGCGGATCACGCGCCGCATCGGCACGCCGACCAGCGCCAGCGCATGGCTCGCCAGCATCAGCGAGCCTTCGATCGCTTCCGGCACCACCTCGGTCGCGCCGGCCGCCTGCAGCTTTTCGAGATCGTGGTCGTCTTGGGTGCGAACGATCACCGGCACCTGCGGCGCGTGCGCACGTGTGTTGGCCAGCACCTTGAGCGCCCCGGGTACGTCGAGGTAGGTCACCACCACAGCGCTTGCACGTGCCAGCCCCGCGGCCATCAGCGCCTGCAGCCGCGCCGCATCGCCGAACACCACCGAATCGCCAGCCGCGGCGGCCTGCCGAACGCGGTCGGGATCGAGGTCGAGCGCCATGTACGGGATGCCTTCTCGTTCCAGGATGCGCGCCAGGTTCTGGCCGCAACGGCCGTAGCCGCAAATGATCACGTGCTTGGCGGTGTTGATGGTTTTGCGCGCGATCGAGGTCATTTGCAACGACTGCTGCAGCCAGTCGCTGGCCACCAGCTTTCGCACGATTGCATCGCTGTACATGATGATGAACGGCGTGGCCAGCATCGACAGCACCATCGACGCCAGCACCGGGCTGGCCAACTGCGGCGGCAACAGCCCACGGCCCTGCGCCAGTGTCAACAGCACAAAGCCGAACTCACCAGCCTGCGCGAGGTAAAGACCGGTTCGCAGCGACACGCCGGCAGTTGCGCCCAACAAGCGCGCCAACAGCATCACCAGACCGAGCTTGAAGAGTAGCGGCAGCACGAGCAGCACTGCGACCAACGCCCATTTGTCCAGCACGATGTGCCAGTCGAGCGCCATACCGATAGTGATGAAGAAGAGCCCGAGCAGTACGTCGTGGAACGGCCGGATGTCGGTTTCGACCTGGTGCTTATATTCGGTTTCCGAGATGAGCATGCCCGCGATGAAGGCACCCAAAGCCAGCGACAGCCCGGCGAATTCAGTGATCCACGCGAGGCCGAGCGTGATCAGCAACACGTTGAGGATGAACAGTTCTTCGCTGCGCCGCCGCGCGACGATCGTCAGCCACCAGCGCATCACGCGGGGTCCGCCGTAGAGCAGCACGCCGATCAAAAAGGTCGCTTTCGCCAGCGCGACGCCAAGGGCGGTGGCCAGCGCTTCGGGCGGCGCGCCCAACGCAGGAATCAGCACCAGCAAAGGCACTACCGCCAGATCCTGGAACAGCAGGACGCCCATCACGCGCTTGCCGTGTTCGCTCTCCAGTTCCAGCCGTTCGGCCATGAGCTTGACGACGATGGCGGTGCTGCTCATCGTGAGCGCGCCCGACAAGGCCAGCGCCGTTTGCCAGCCGAGTCGCCAGCCGACGGGTAACACCATGCTCAATACCAGCGTGCCGGCGGTCGCGATGGTCATCGTCAACAGCACCTGTAGCAACCCGAGCCCGAAGACGTGCTGCCGCATGGCCCGCAACTTGGGCAGGTTGAACTCGAGTCCGATGACGAACATCAGAAAGACCACGCCGAACTCGCCCAAGTGCTGGATGCCTTCGGTGTTTTGCGCAAAGGCGAACGCGTGTGGCCCGATCAAGACGCCTGCGCTCAGGTAGCCGAGCATCGGCGGCAGCTTTAGCATTCGGCAGGCCACCACGCCGATCACTGCGGCCAGCAAGTACAACAGGGCAAGCTCGAACGATGACATGGGCGGATGCTAGCAAGCACCATGCGCGCGGCCGATAAAATCCGGTCGATGAGTTCCCGCCCTCCCC